>JAAEMP010000290.1 GCA_024225445.1 Hyphomicrobiales bacterium
CCGCCCGCATCGCCGTGAATTCCGCGCTGATCTGGCGCTGCTTGCTGCCAATCCATGCCAGAAGCGTCATAGCCAAAAGTGCGGAAACGGCAAACCATGCAAGGCTCGGCTGGCCCCATGGCACGATGATCAGCGCTGCAAAAACCGGCCCGAGTGCGCCACCTGCCTGTCCGCCAACCTGAAAGATACCTTGCGCAAGCCCCTGACGGCGTCCTGCGGCATAGCGTGCAATCCGGGTCGCCTCCGGGTGAAAGATCGACGACCCAATGCCGATCAGCGACACCGAGACCAGGATCATCAAATAGTTGTCGGCTAAAGCGAGGCTGACCAACCCTGAAAAGGTAAACATCATCCCCACTACTGGTGAATAGGGTGCGGGGTGCCGGTCTGTCACTAGTCCAATTACTGGTTGCAGCAATGCACCGGCAATCTGGAACGTCATGGTGATCATGCCGATCTGAACGAAATCAAGCGCATAGGCCTCCTTCAGGATCGGATAGACCGCAGGGATCAATGATTGCATCATATCGTTCAGCAGATGTGTCAACCCTAAAACCGCCAACACGATAAAATGCGTTCCGGAGCGTGTTGCGGTCGTCATGTCAGATGTATTCCACTTTGGGGGATAATGCAGCAATATTGACAATTACTCACATCACGCCAATCGCTGCAAGGGGTGAAGCAACAAGCAGCTATTTATTGTCAGGCTGGTTTGTATCGCGTCAAGCAGACAATGTCTGTTGACGAAGCGGTTCGATTTCTCAAAAGCGAATTGCTCGTGAGTTACCGTCGCGGGCACGAACGTGCCCAGATGAAACAGGATACGCAAAAGGCCCGTCCGAAGACGAGCCCTGCAAAATCCAGTCTATCACAGTAGCTAACTTAAGAGAAAACCCCGCCGACGGCGGGGTTTTCTCTTGATTGGCTAAAGCCAGATATCAACCGTAAAGCCTGTCAGTGGCTAATGTTGCGCAACAGCTGCGTTTTTCAGCTGAAACTCGGTCTTTACTCATTGAGATGCATCTATACCGGCCTCATCATACTCAAAGATTATTGTTCCGGCCTTTCCGTTTTTTGAAAAGGAACATTGCAAGCAGTCCAATAAAGAAGCCTATCAACAGACCACCTGCACCGAACCAGAGAGTTGACTGGCCAGCTACGGTCAGGACGGGATTGTCAAGGAAATTGACACCGTTGTGAACCGTCAGGATCTTCCATGTTCCCTGATCCTTGATCAGGCTCGCGGTCCATCGAGAGTTGACTTCATAAATCTTGCCATTAGTCAGTTCGTAAGTCTCAATGTTAGACCCGTAGACAGTCGCAAACTTATCGTCATAGATTCTGCTCAGGGCATCTGCTTCAGGTGCAATTTTGAGGCTTTTGATCAAAGCACTGTCGCCAGAAAACCATTTATCAAAATAGGCATCAATGTCCTTTTTTGAGGTCAGAACATCTTGAGTGATGACAGTTCCCGCGAAATCCTTGTAGAAGAATTTTTCAACATCGCGAAAACGCCCCTGGTTAATGGTTTCGGTAATTGATATCAACAATTGATGAAGTTGTTCATGGTCTGGCCCATTAGGATCAGCAGTCTGAGCTTTTGCAGTTTCTGGAGCTACAAATGTAAAAACCAGGAAAGAAACAATCAGGAAAAATCGCATACTTCAGGCCTCCGTCAACTAGTTTCTTGGGCTGAAAATAAAACCTTGCACAAACCGGCAACAACAAAACCGCCAGCTACATCTACAAGGTGGTGCTGGTGAACCAGTATCACCGAGATGGTAACCACTGCAAGCCAGATTGCATAGAAGTATTTTTCAATAACTCGAGATTGCTCCATTAAGGCCCAAAGAATCAGGGAACAGAAAATGACATGAAGAGAGGGCACAAGGTTGTAGGGCTGGTCAACAATGTAAAGAAAGCTGAATAGCGCTTTATACCAGACTTCCGGTGCTGTTAGCTGGTGACCCAGTTTGGCCGGGAAGGCCAGGAATATACACCCGGCAATCAACAGGCTGGTGATTAGTTGACAGCCAAGGCGGGGCATTGCCAGATGAGGAAGTCGAAACAGGGGGACGAGCAATAATGGGAAAAGGGTCAAATAGGGCCATATCATCATTGGAATAAAAGGAATGTTCAATTCCCAGTCAAAATAGAATTGGTGAATATCCGAACGTTGCGATGACACATAATTGCAGCCGCCATAAATGGTTAGAAACATGACATCAATGACGATGCCGTACTTCAAGAAGGTTTGCCAGGCTTGGCGTGTTGGTAAAAAGGTGTTCATTTGAGATTTCAAGATTTTGTTTTGTTTGACAATGGTTCCGGGCCGGGACCCGGTGGGGCGGGCCTTGCACCTCCCCAAAGACTAAAATAAATTTTCCAGAATGTTGGCCGCTCCTCGTTTTGCAATACATAGTCTGTCAAATAGATCCATGGAATTTGAGGGAATTTATGGTGGGCGAGATGGCATGTGTAATTTAAGAAAATTAGCCGGGAAACTGGGTTGATACGTAAATTCCATGCGCCATTTTCGACATTGCGAATTGTCCAGGCATGGATCACATATTGCATAGCGCTCCAGACAAGGGCGAACGCCCAGTAGCAACTGAGCCACCCGACAAATTTTAGATCAAGACTGAGCCACAACAGGACCTGAAAACAAAGGACAAACAGTAATTCAAGCCAGATACGCAATAGTGGCTGGTCAGCAATATCTTTCACAAAGGGCTCAAAACCCCACCAACGCGCTGGCCCTCTCTGGAACCATTTAAATGAAAAGGTACCAGGAAAAACCAGATACAAAATACATGCAATGGGAATGATTGACCAATAAAACCCGGTCAACAGGCAATAGAGCCAGTATGTTTTCAGCCACCTTGACTGGTTGGGTAAATAATAATCGTACAATTCCAAGTCGGTTCTGTTACGTTTATGATGGCCAAGGTGAGAGACTTTTTGAATGGTGAAACTGGTTGGAAACAGGGCCGAGAAAACTAGACCCACACCATAATTGATCATTCTGTTGCGATGAAAAACACCATGAACCGCTTCATGCAGCAATGAGAAAACTGTGTTGTTGATCAAGGCAAAAACCATAGCAGAGGCAAGAATATAGCCCCAATGCGATGCGTGGCTGGCGGTGTAGAGCATCACAACACATGTTGTCACAGATGTTGCTGCAATAACCAGATTGAAGTTTGTTGGAATGGGTTGGTTTTTAGCCAGAGGTTTTGTCATGCTTTATTCCCTGATTTTTCTGCCACCGCGCCACGTGGTGAAGGGTTGCATCATGCGACCAGCCGGAACAAGTTCGGTTTTGGCAACGCGGCAACCAGGCGAAAGCGCAGCGTTTGCACCGATAATAGCGCCTTCTTCAATCGTAATAAATTCGATATCTAAGATGAAGGATTGTGTTTCATTGAAAGTCGTCAAATGCCCGCTCAAGATGGCGCCGATACCGACAACCGAACCTGACGCGACCTTGACCAGATAACGATCAACGACTTTTGAGCCGGGAGCCCAATAGGCAAACGGGCTGACCTTGCTGCCCCAGATCAGAAGCCATGTTGCGTATATTCCCGGCAGCAGTCGTAAAATCTCTTCTAACCATGGCAGGCGGTTGTAAACCATTTGCAACTGAGTAAGAAACCACCAGACTTTGAAGGCATTTGAATTCTGGCTTATACTTCGTCCAGTCGGATATCCGAATATTAGAAGAGTTATACGGCAAGCGACGGGCGGAACAAGGTAAAGCCATGCAATGGCCATTGTCACTTTGCCCATTAGCGTTGTACAATAGAGGACCAGCAGCACACTTGTCACAATATACGCCAACGGCAGATAGTTCAGCGCGATGGCATAGAGGCTTATCTTCTCATTTATTGCCGATTTGGCTTTATTGCTGTCGGTCATAGCCCACTAGGTACCCATTTAGATCGCTGAATTGGGAAGTCTCGTCAAAAATACCAAAAGTCAGCGGCATGAGCGAGCGCGAAAACAGGCTTTGCTGGTAGGCAGCATTGTTTTTCAGTTCCGTCAGGGCGTCGAGCATCTCCTGTTTTAGCGGCTTGAGTTCGGGCATCTCTTTTACCAACATACGTATCACCTTTGCGCCCGAGCCGGTCTGGGTGACCTTTGTCAGTCCCTTGAGCATGAATTTAAACAGGCGCGCATTTATCCAACTTGAAAGCCTGTTTGTTTTACTCAGACTGGCCTCAATCATCAACCGGTCTGTGTGCAGATGTCGGGTTTCGTCTTTCATGTGCTCTTTGTGAACGCTGGCAAATTGTGGTTCCAGCTTCCCGAGGTTTTTTGTTTCCGGGGTCCTGAGCATCGATTGAGCCAGGCTGATTGACGATTCCTCCAGCGCCATGATATACCATAAAGGGAAAGTGAGTTTGTGAGCCAGAAGCTCCAGAAGATACATGGCAAACTTATTTTGAACCGAGAGTTCGGAAAAATACCGCTCACGGCCATCTTTGAATGTGTCGGGCAGACAGAGACGATTAAGGGCCAAAAATCCCTGATAATGCAATCGCTCTTCCTTTATCATATTTTCAAGGCAAACGACGAGTTCCTGATCGTTCCTGATACTGATGTTTTTGCGCAATGGAACAAGGAAATGGTCAACCAGATCACTTTCCAGCATCATGATATATTCATTGGTTCGCACAGCAAACAATTGATTGTAACGCAGTTTTTGTGGTGAAGTCAGTTGTTGATAGATGGGGGTATAGTAAAGCTGAGTAAACTGCTCAGGGATGAACGGCCTTGTGAAATCCAGTTTACTAATTGCTAGCAATTTGGTCTGGTGCGTTGGGTTGGCAGCAATATTTACAAGCTCGGTTGTTGACAACCAGTTCATCTTTTTCTGTTTATTCATCATATCAAGCCTTTCTGATCGGTTTGCAACCATTGTGGCCATGTGCATGCAAGGACCAGGCAATGTAGATTGTGACCGGTAGAATGATGGCAAATAATAAGATGCCGACAAAGGTTATCGACCAGACCCACATTGAGACATTTCCAGTTAGAATGCGTTCAGCCAGTTTTATTCCGGCTCCATAGATAAAACCAAAGCCGCCAAAAAAGATAGGGGCATAATCGGTTGCGATGGCTTCCGCACCTTTTTTATCTGCAAAGGGCTGGTTATAGACTTTTAGCACGCCTGCTTTAATGGCAATTATGTCATAGAGCCAATTCCAGAACCCCAGAACCGATGCGACTATAAAACCGCTGATCAGCATATCTGAAACTTGCGCATCACCATTGGGTTGACCGATAACAAGCAGCACGAACAGGGAGGTCACAGAGCCGAATACAAAGCCGTGGTGAGGGCGGAAACGACCGAGGCGAAAACGGGTGTTAAATTCCCATACTTTTAAAACATTTGTACCGACACCGGGTACGATATAGGCAAACAGGATAGGGATTAAAAAAACCAGAATTGCCAATGCGTGATCGTGGCCATAGTGGCGCCACCATAGCCAGTATCCCATAGGAGTTAATACAACTGGAAAGATATACTGGTAGATGTCGAGAAGTTTTCGGATCATTTCAAGCCAAATCGCATCCCGTGTTTTTTAATAACTTCCCGGCGAAAAATGGGTGTAAATTTCCAGTAGGAAATCATCCTTGTCATGGTGCGCATGTTGGTTTTCAGATCAAGAAAACGCCTGATAACCGATGGGACGCTATTAAACCTAGTTCGTGCTTCATGACAGGCATTTGTCAGTGCTTCCGGCGTCATCAGTTTTGGAACGAAGGCGGCATTGTTAAAGCGATATTCCGGGTGTAGCCACCACTGCCCATCATACAACAAACGTCCTTCTCTTTTCAGACGGTCATATAGCGGTGTGGCCGGGTAAGGCATCAAGATATTGAAAGCAGCAAAGGTGAAATGGTTCTCCAGTGCAAATTCCAGAGTTTGCTTGATCGAATCTTCGGTTTCAAAATCATAGCCAAGGACAAATGCGGCCCATGTCTGCAGTCCGTGGTCGCGCAAAATGGAGACCTGCTCGCCATAACCGGAAAAACCGGAGAGGTTTGGGGATTTTTTTGCATTTAGCAGGTTGTCGCGATTTATCGATTCAAAGCCGATAACATGACCAAGGCACCCACTTTTCATCATAAATCCCATCAACTCAAGATCCTGAGTAATATCAATGCTGGCTTGAGAGACCCAGTTGATTTTCAACGGAATAAGCGCTCGGCACAATTCCTTTAGCGCCTCGCGATTAACCGCGATGTTATCATCAACAAAAAATACCAGGCTGCGTTGCTGGGACTCAATTTCTTCAATCACCTCTTTGATATTGCGCATATAATGTTGGCGATCAAAATATTGTGAAACGGCGCAAAAATCACAGGCGAAATGACAGCCTCTAGTGAACTGAACAAGGCTGATTGGCAGATACCCTTTACCTTCATAGAGATCGCGGCGGGTTAACAGGCCCGGCTGCGGAATGCCTGGTTTGGCTTTGTAGACCGGCTTCAGGGTGCCGTTCTGAGCATCCCTGATAAGCGTTTCCCACATGGTTTCGGCATCACCAATAAATATGACATCTGCGTGCCGTGCCGATTCAGCAGGCAGCAAGGTGGGCTGAAAGCCACCAAGCACGACTTTTACCCCGCGAGCGCGATATTCATCGGCAATTTCATAAGCACGTCGTGCGGTGTAGGTTTCCACGGTAATCGCCACCAGATCGGTTGGCACATCAAACGGGATATCTTCCATGCGGTCATCAAAAAGTGACACCTCTACACAAGCAGGCGTTAAAGCAGCAAGGACGCCCAGATTTAAGGGTTCCATGCGGCCCTCATCAACATAAAGACTGTGCTCGCCAGTACCGATTGTGGGCTTGATCAAGGTCAGTTTCATGGCGTTTGGCCCAGAGTTGCATTGTGCTTGTTTGATATCTCCATTCTTGAAATCCAGTTACCTACGAGCATGGTTTTGAAGTTGGAAGGCTTGGTCAGCAGGGCTGGCTGATGGATTGCTCGTTTCAGAATTGATGAAACTGAGTAAAACCTGTTCCGAGCCCGCATACAGCCTTGTTCCAGCTCAGTTGCCGACATGCCCTTTGGGGTGAAAATTGCTTTTCCATAGCGGTATTGGGGGGAAAGCCACCAGCGATTATAAATCAGTTGATTTTCTGATTTTAACCGGTCGTACAAGGCAGTACCCGGTGTTGGCGTTAAAGGGTTGAAATTGGCAATGCACAGGTTTGCCTTGATGGCAAAATCAACGGTTGCATCAAAGGCTTCGGGGCCGTCATTGTCATAGCCGAAAACAAATGTACCATAGACCATAATTCCGCGTTGATAGAACTGCCCGATAATGTTTGCATAATCTTGCGTTGCTCCGTTCCATTTTTTCTTCATTTGTTTAAGGTTTTCCCGGTTGAGACTTTCAAACCCGACCAGCACCAACATGCAACCGGCTTCCATCATCAAATCAAGAAGTTTTTCATCCCGAGCCACATCTATGCTGATTTGGCAGCACCATTGCAGTTTGAGCGGGACCAGAGCTTTGAGCAATTCAACCAAATACGTCTTGTTTGAAAAAAGATTGTCATCGACAAAAAACACGACCTGGTCGGGTGGGAAAGCGGTAATCTCGGCAATGACCTCATAAACTGGGCGCTGCCATACCTGGTCACCGTAAAAGGCGTGGATTGAGCAGAAATCACATACGAAGCGGCAACCGCGACCGGACTGAATCAATGATAATGGGGCGTACTTTTTACCTTTGTAGATATCGTGGTTCAGGCTAGCGTTTGAATGGATTCCAGTTTTAATATTTGATCTGTAGGTTTTTTTAAGGCACCCCTTTTTTGCATCAACAAGAACCTGTTCCCATATGTCTTCACCATCACCAATAATTACAGCGTCACAGTGTTCAATTGCTTCATCAGGCAACAATGTCGGATGGTGGCCTCCCATAATGACAGGCACCCCTTTTTGGCGATATTTATCAGCTATTTGATACGCCCTGTTGGCGGTAAAAGTTTCAACAGTCATTGCCACCAGATCAGTTGGTTTGAATTGAACCGGTTCGATGCGTTCATCAATCAGTTCTGTTGCAATGAATTCTGGCGTGCGCCCAGCCAAGATGGCAAACACCAAGGGTGCCATGGCGTCCTTTGAACGAAAATCTGCAAAATTTGGTCGGATAAAGGTTATTTTGTTGAGTTGCAATATTGCCCTCTTCGTCCCACCTGAGATATAGAGTTTCGCAACTATCCCACTTATCAACCGTGGAATAAAGATCAAAATGAAATTACTTTCAGCCATGCTGGTAAAAACCAGCAAGATTGATGCAAATTTCATTTCTGAATTGTTTGATTTGTTTGCTGCTTATTATGCAGATGTAGACTTTAATCGGTTCCAGGCGGATATCAAAGCCAAGGACAGTTTGTTTGTTCTCAGTGACAAGGAGGACCGCGTCAGGGGCTTTTCAAGTTTAGCCATCAGCCAACACATGATTGACGGGCGCTTGTTTCGGGTTGTTTATTCCGGTGATACTATTGTCGATCACAGGTTTTGGGGCGAACAGGCTTTGGCTTTTGCATGGCTGGAACACGCTGGAGTGATCAAGAAACAAGCGCCTGATATTCCACTTTACTGGTTTTTAATCGTAAAGGGTTTTCGCACTTATAAGTATCTGCCTGTTTTTGCTAAACGGTTTTACCCGACCTGGCGCGAGAAGATACCGGGTGAAGCAAAAAAAATTATGGATTTTCTGGCTCGGGAAAAGTTCGGGAAAGACTACAATGCTAAAACCGGAATTGTTCATTTCCAGACCTGTCGCGGACGGCTAAAACAACGTTGGTTGGCCCCAGCCGATAGCAAAACCGCCAACAAGGATGTTGACTATTTTTTCAGTGAAAACCCCGGACATGACAAGGGGGATGAACTGGTTTGTCTTACTGAACTAACAATTGAAAACATGCCCCCAATGGCCGCAAGGATTTTCAACAAGGGGTTCCAATGAAACCGTGGGAGCAATTGTTAAAGCTGACAGCGCCCCATCTGGCAGAGTTTAAACTTGCAGCGCGGGACCCGTTTGGCACCCAGGTAAATGTTCTTGAACAAATTCTCAAAACCAATACCAATACCCGGTTTGGCCTCGAGCACGGGTTTGCAGATATCAAAACCGTTGATCAATTTCGCGCAAAGGTTCCGGTCGCGGACTATGAACGGTTCAGGCCATATGTCGAGGATATGGTAAAAGATAAGTCCGGTGTTCTTGTTGCCGAGGAACCGGTTGCTTTTGATTTAACCAGCGGCAGTGCGGGTCAAAGCAAAATCATTCCTTACACGCCTTCAGGCATAAAAGCATTCAGAACAGCGTTGTTTGCATGGCTTTGTGATCTTGCCCAGAATCAAGAAGGCATTACCAACGGCAGATTTTACTGGGCCCTTAGTCCTGCTACCGGCAAGGGAAATTTCACACCCGGTGGCATACCGGTTGGACCAGTGAGTGATGGTGTTTTTTTTGGTCCAGAGGCAGGTGCGTCCTTGCAAGCGCTTTCTTGTATTCCTGCGGATTTGGCGCTTGAGGAAAACAATGAGATATGGCGAACAAGAACCTTGGGCCACTTGCTTAATGCAACAGATTTATCGCTTCTATCCATCTGGAGCCCGACTTTCCTGATTGCATTGCTGGAACAGCTACAACAAAATCCCGAACGCTATCTCAAGGCTCTACACGATGGCTTGTCTGGACTTTCTGCCAATCCGGCGCGATCCAGGTTTTTGGAAAAACATGTTGGACAAGAGGATTTGGATACTGGTCTGATCTGGCCACAGCTGGCGGTAATCAGTACATGGACAGATGCCGGGGCAAAACGGTTTGTTCGGCCTCTGCAAGAACAGTTTTCCCATGTGACCATTGAGGGAAAGGGGCTTATGTCAACCGAGGCCATTGTCACCATTCCGATGAGCGGCAGCGGGTATCCTGTACTTGCCGTCAACAGCGGGTTTTATGAATTTTTGGACGTTGGCGGCGGTGCATTTGTCTGCAATGAGCTTTCGCCGGGAGAAACATACCGGGTAGTTGTGACAACGCCGGGCGGGCTTTATCGTTATGATACAGGTGATCAGGTTCTGGTTCATCAGGCGTTTGGAGGTTTGCCGTCCCTTGAGTTCGTCGGGCGAGTTGATAATGTCAGCGATCTTTGCGGTGAGAAATTGTCAGAAACTTTTTTGCAAGAATACCTTGGTGAGAGCGGGATGTTCGTCATGGTTGTGCCGCTGGCCATACCACACCCCTGTTATGCACTGGTACTGGACGCTGATGAAACCGACTTTGACCAGGGTATCAAACAGGCTGGCATTGTGGAGAAAGCTCTGAATGCCAATCCGCATTATGCTCACGCGCGGCGGATTGGCCAGCTTGGGAAACTCCTGCCTGTACGGATAAAACAACCGCTTCAACGTTATCTCGAGCTTGCCGGGTTAACTTCTCCAAGGCTGGGCAGTATTAAGCCGTCACTGTTGAATGTCAGGGATGATTGGCATAGCATTCTCAAAAACTGGGAGAGCAAATGAAACTGGTACTGATTTCCCCCAAAGGGCCGCTTTATCGACATACAGGTGGGATTTTTAAGAAATCCCTTCGCTACGCCCCTTTGACGCTGACAACGCTGGCGGCGCTGGTTCCACCAGATCTTGATATCGAAATTGAGATTTATGACGAGGGGATTGAGACAATCCCTGATGACCTTACTGCGGATTTGGTGGCGATGACGGTGATAACCGGTTCTTCAAAACGATCCTACGAACTTACCCGAAAATTTAAGGAAAGAAACATCCCGGTTGTTCTGGGTGGACCGCATGTCACCTTGATGCCAGATGAGGCTGGCAACCATGGCAATGCAATCGTAACGGGATATGCCGAAGAAACCTGGCCGCAATTATTGCGCGATTTTGTGGTGGGAAAAATGAAACCACGTTATGATCAGGCCGCTGATTTTGATCTATCTAATCCGGTTTTCCCGGCAAGATATCTGCTGGATAAGCGCAAATATTTCACAATGGATGTGTTTGAGGCGACACGTACCTGCATCCATTCTTGCGATTTTTGTGTTGCTCCGGCAGCTTGGGGAAGTAAGCCGTTTAACAAGCCGGTTGAACATGTGATTGAAGATATTAGGCGTCAGGATGCACGCAAATTCATCTTCATTGATCTCAATCTGATTTCCGACTCTGATTATGCAGCAAAATTGTTCAGGGCTATGATCCCTTTGAAAGTTCGCTGGTTTGGCCTTTCAACCACGCTTATTGGCCGCAGGCCAGAGCTTTTGGATTTGATGGAAAAGAGCGGTTGTACCGGATTACTACTCGGGTTTGAGTCCATTTCTTCGCTTAATCTGAAACAGACCCGAAAAACCTTTAACGCACCACACCTTTATCGTGAGTTGATCTTGACATTGCATAAGCGGGGTATTTCAGTTATGGGCTGTTTTGTATTCGGGCTTGATGATGACAGGCCTGATGTGTTTGAAAAGACAGCGCAATTTGTGATTGAAACCGGCATCGACCTTCCACGGTTTGCCATTGTGACACCATTTCCGGGTACGCCTTTATATAAAAGAATGAAGGATGAGGGGCGGATACTTACACAAAACTGGGAGCTATATGATGGCCAACATGTAGTTTTTGAGCCACGGAGCATGAGTGTTCAAGAGCTTACCGAAGGCCATGAAGCTGCTTGGAGAAAGGTATATAAGTATTCTTCGATTTTTCGGCGAATTGCTAAATCCCGAATTCAAATACCTTTATCGATCGTGTCCAATCTTGGTTACCGGTACTATGCTCATCATCTGCATGATTTTTATAATTGCGACTGGATAATTGGCCAGCGATCTGTTTCAAAACACATCTCCAGTGCCGGGCTTGCAAAATGAAGCTTACCTTTGTTCACCCCTGCATCGGTCGCCGGATTGGCCAGCGTTATATCAAGTCATGGCAGATGGAGCCGCTATCCGTTGCCAGGCTTGCCGGTTTGACGCCGCCTGATATAGAGACAAGCTTTTTTGATGACCGGATGGAAAAAATAAACTTTGACGCCTCGTGCGATCTGGTTGCGATCAGCGTTGAAACTTATACTGCGTGTCGGGCTTATCAGATTGCCAGTGAATTTCGAAAACGTTCAGTGCCTGTTGTCATGGGTGGGTTCCATGCAACTTTATGTACTGGTGAAGTCTCCAGATTTGCCGACCATGTCATCACAGGCGATGCAGAAGAGGCCTGGCCGAACTTTCTTGACGATTTTCAAGCCGGGAAGGCCAAGTCGCTCTATTTGGGTACGGCAGCGACCAGTCTGACAAATAGCACCTATGACCGCTCAATCTTTCTGGATAAACGTTATTTGCCAATTGGACTGGTTGAGACGGCACGTGGTTGCAATCGAAAATGTGCCTTTTGCGCTATTCAGGTTTTCTTTGAACGCAGCCACCGCCGCCGCCCGTTTGCGGAAGTGATTGCAGAAATCAAGGAACAAAAAAAGTCAAAGAAACTATTCTTCTTTGTTGATGACAACTTTGTTTCTGACCTGAAAGTGGCAAGTGAGTTTCTGGCAGAATTGACCCCGCTAAACGTGCGCTGGATCACCCAGATGAGTATTGATGCGGCTCATAATCCCGATTTTTTGCAAAAGCTCAAAAGCTCAGGTTGCGAGGGTGTACTCATTGGTTTTGAAAGCCTTGACGCCCAGACTCTTAAAGAAGTGAACAAGAGCTTTGCGACAATGAAGGGCGGCTATGAGGTGGCGATGAAAAACCTCACCCGCGCAGGCATTCGCATCTATGGCACTTTCATTTTTGGCAATGACAATGACACGGCACAAAGCTTTGCCGACGCCGTAGAATTTGCCAACAGGCACAAGTTTTATATTGCTGCATTTAACCACTTAACTCCATTTCCGGGAACGCCGCTTTATGAGCGTTTAAAAACCAGCGGCAGGCTTTCGATGCCAGATTGGTGGTTGAATCCTGCTTACCGTTACAATATGGTCCCTTTTGAACCGAAAACGCTAACAGCCGAACAGGTGCGCGAGAACTGCGTCAAGGCGCGAAAGGCATTTTATTCGCCAACAGGTATTTTGCGGCGTGGGTTTGGCAAAGCCAACAGACAAAGCCCCTTCATGTTCCGTCATTTTTTCCCGATCAACGCCATGCACCGCATGGAGATTTCAATCCGTGATGGCTTTCCTCTTGGTGATGAAGCCTGGCGTGGTGAACTGCTGGAAGTCTAGTGAGAAAAAACATCACCATCAGTTTGGCGGGGTCACAAGATGATGCAGAGCTGCGACAAATTTTAGAGGATACAACGTTGCCAGGCTGGGTTTCGTTTTCTTACCGGTGCGAACCGTCCTTGTTCAAGGCACTCGATGCAACCAGTTCTGTCAATCAAGTTGTAATTGCCAGAAAGGATGATACGGGAAAGGCTATTGGTTTTTTCTCACGCCAGACCAGGACTGTATTTATTGAAGGTCGGGAAAAGCAAATTGGCTATCTCGGCCAACTTCGCTTTGATCCATCATTCAGACACCCGTTCCAGATCATGCGGGCTGGTTGGGCTTTTTGGCGAGAGCATTTGATCTCTCAAACAGAGGTCCCGTTCGACCTGACATCAATTCTATCTGATAATCTTCCAGCCCGGCGTTTGCTTGAGGCAGGCGTGAGTGGATTACCGGTTTATTCACCCATCGCAGATTATTCCACACTTGCTATTCGTTCGGGTGGACAAACGATGTCAAAGGTCGGCAATGGAGTTGTTGTGGGGAACAAGGAACAATTGCCAGAAATTGTTGATTTTATTCGCCAGAATTATGCAGAGAAACAATTTGCACCGGCAATTCCTGATGCGGAGTTTTATGCTCTGATTACAAATAGAATCCTACAAGCTGAAGACTTTCTTGTCTTGCGGGAGGGTGGAGAGATCATTGCCACTTTGGCTATTTGGGATCAACGCCATCACAAGCAAACCGTGGTTGCCGGTTATAGCCATCTTGCTCGAATGGCAAGACCGGTATTGAACATCTTTGCGCCAATGATCGGGATTCCCACCCTGCCGTCTGTTGGTACAGGGCTAAATCAGGCATATCTGGCGTTCATTTCCGCTGCGCCGGAATACGGTGATCGATCGCTACGCAGTCTGATTTCTGCAGCACGAAATCATGCAACTCGACGTGGGATTGATATTCTGATGACTGGATCGATTAAGAACAGCTTTCTTGATAACGTCGTCAAAAAACACTTCAGGCACATGGAATACAGCAGCATCATTTATGGTGTTCACTGGCCAGATCAGGAAATTGATAACAAAATCCTACAAAACCGCCCAGCTCATTTTGAACTGGCTTTGCTATAGGTTTTTAATTGGTCCTCGTCTGAGGAAGATAGCTTCGGTAGCCTAAACAGGTTTTAGTATTGCTCGTTATTTTGGTAAAGGGATCACCTGGATCGCAGTCAGAATATTTATCATGAACATCATCGGTATTCCGGCAATGATCAAAGCGATGAGGGCGTAATTAACCTCATTTGGCTTGATATCCCAGACAAATAGATAAATCCGCCCTATATCGGCTCTGTAAACCGTTCACAAAGTTCTGAAATGAGATTTGCCGTAATCAATAGTTTGTTGTCAAAAATACTGCCAGTTCAAAACAATCAAGCAAAAACCGACTTTCCACACAGCCTCTCCGCTGAACTGACCTTCACGCTGCTAGAAGCTACCAGCAGGCCCAATCGACCAATTCCATCATTGGTTGTCTTACGGTTTCGTGGCGAAAACGACCGCTTTTACACAATTCAATTCAAGCAATCACAACCCAAGGGTATCGCTACAGCTATCAGGATGAAATGCGTGAAGCTTGTCACAAGTATGAGGAATGGCTAATCTTGAAACTGCCGCGCAGTAAAGGCAAACCGTGAGGTGATCCATGGAGAGCCTCCTTTCTTAAAGGTAATGGTATGGACGCCCCGCACGGCTTTTAAATGAGCCATAATGGAAGCGTTAACAACGATTCTATTAACAGGAGACGTCCATGACTAATACCATTACCACTATAGGGTTAGACCCGCTGACCGGCAGGTGAATGCCTGCATTCACTGAGAGGTTGGCAAAGACTGTTTTCCAGGTTCACTGCTCAGATATCGGCGCTATTGAGTTCATATATAAAGGCAACTGGACAGTTGACTGCCGGAAAGAACCATATGAGATAACACAACAATGGACGATACAGAATCCGTTGATTTCTCAAAGCATCGCTTTTGTAATGGGGCAAATTTCGATACGGCGTCTTGAAAATTGTTCCGAAATACTCCCACTTCCAAGTGCTGAACGAAATGCCGGTGGAAGGCACGATATCGAAATTACTTTGGCTTGTTTAACAGGAATTCCTCATTCTGAATCGTCGGGAATTCTGAGGCATCAACGTATTTAGGATACTCATCCAGGTAGGGCAATGGCCCGTCAGGACATGGAAAGACACAGAGGATTTCGCCATCCTCATTTCGCAAAGCACTCAGCCGTCCCTGCTCCTTTTTCTTTTCAAGATGGCGTAACAGGCCTCCCAAAGCCATTCCCGAGGTCGGTCCAACCAACAGACCCAGACGGCTCATCGCCATACTGAGGCGATAAGATGTTTCACTATCCGCTTGTTCGATATGGTCCAAATGCGCCTGCCAGTCAAAATCCACGAGGTTCAGGAGTTTTTGGGTGCGTGCGCCCGGCACGTATTGATCCGGCGCGCGCATTACACCGACCACTGGCAAGTCCGGATTTTGCCGTTTTAGATATGTGGACGTTCCGATCAGCGTACCTGTCGTGCCCAGCCCAGCGCAAAACAGGCTCAGGCGACCTTCAGTCTGCTCCCAGATCTGCGGGCCGGTCCATTTTTCATGCGCTCCGGGATTGTCAGGGTTTTCATATTGGCCGGGATTCAGTATATCGGGCCTTTCACCATCTTTGCGTGCCTTGTAAACGCCGCTGGCCGTGTCGTTTTCAGACGGGTTTACCGGTTCTTGATTCACAATGGGGTGGACGCCGAAGAATAAAAGCATCAGTAACTTGTTCCACGAAATCTCGGCTGGAACGTAGGAGTTGGTCTTCTCCACCCCAAATTGCCGCGCGGCTATTGCAAGAGAAAAAACGGTATTGCCCGAAGAGTTTTCGATCAGCTCTTTCACACTATCAAGCATGCCGCTTTGTGCCTTTTCCATAACCATATTATAAGCGGGCATGGCCTTCACATTGCCCAAAGGCAACAGATTCATGAGCTTTGCCTGTATTCGCACACCATCGCCGGCAAAGGGATTAAGCGCTGCCGGCAATTCTACCAGGGGCAGATATGGAAGATTTTCCGGGTTAAGGAAATTCTTGATTGCTTCCTGCCCTTTGAACACGTTTTTGTTCACCTTCATTTTAATCTCCTTGAATTGTACTCATATCGCCTCAGCAACGCGGAATCCGGCTGAGGGACAGTTTTATCCGCTCCGAATTCAGCTTATTGAAGAATTCTTCCGGGGCGTTCAATAAGCGGATCAGCATCGATTTTTCTGACCTCGAAAGTCCGGCGATCATGATCCGCTCACCCTGATCGGCGGTCAGGTTGTTGTCGTGCTGCATGTGGAAGGCCCCGCACCTCTTGTTCATGTTGATATTCTCAATGGCGGCCTCATCCAAAACCTGCATCTTGGGTCGCCCGATGTCGCGATCAATGGAAAATTCAGACATGTGTCTGGTCCTTGGCTCAGTGGTCACGATGGAGCTTACGCTCGAGGTACATCGAAAAACGCGACATCGAGAAGGTTACGATCATAAAGAGAAGTGCAATGAAGCCGTAGAGTTCCCAGACAATCCCGGCCCATTCCTGATTGGCCCGGATTGCTGTCGTTAGGCCAAGTGGATCGAGCAGACCGATCACAGACACCAGCGTGGTGTCCTTGAACAGCGCAATAAAAGTCGAAACGATCCCCGGGATCGACACCTTTAGCGCTTGCGGCATGATGATCAGCCTCTGTGCTTTCCAATAATCCAGCCCCAATGCTTCCGCAGCTTCATATTGCCCTCTTGGAAGGGCCGCCAACCCACCCCGGATGACTTCTGCCATGTAGGCCGATGCAAACAAGGTCGCCATGATGATCACCCGCATGATGATATCGAATTCGGTTCCCGGTGGCAGGAAGATGTTCAAGAGCGTTGACGCAACAAATAGAAGCGTTATGAGTGGCACACCGCGGATGATCTCGATAAATCCCACACAAAGAACCTTTATCAAGACGAGGTCTGATTGCCGCCCTAGCGCTAGTAGAATTCCGAGCGGTAGCGAAGACCCAATTGCCACGACGCCAATGGTCAGGGACAGCATAAATCCACCAAAATTCCGGCTTTTGACCGGCGTCAGGTCAATTGTGCCCACAGACGACATGACAGTATCGAGGTGCTCTTTGGCATAAATCCACCATGCGAGCGCCGCTATCAAACAAATCGCGATACGGAAGAGCGTATTGAGCCCGTTTGAAATCCGGAAACCGAGATAGCCCACAGCAAAACCGGCGATAACACCCAGCGGAACCCAGACCGAGCCGCCCCACAGGAGCCATGGCATAAGGAAAGGATAAAGCGCGGAAAACCAGATCAATCGACCGGGTACTTTTTCCGCGAACAGAATCGGAGCTAATGCCGGCAACAAAAACGTGAAGGCAAGGATTGGTCGCCAAAAATGCTCTGGCGGGTAGAAACCGAAAGTCAGCTGGATGCCCCGGTCCCGGATTACACCCCAGCAGGCACCGGCATTGTTTTCACCACGTGCAAGTTCCGCGATGATGCTTCGGCAATCAGAAAGCGACTGCGCCGCCCAAGTCGGAACTGCTAGCCATTTCAGCAAACCGTATAACAGCCAGCCGATAACCGCCACCGTCAATAACGTCGCAAGCGAACTGCCAATACTGTAGAACAAGTTCTTTTTAAGCCAGCCCAGAAAACCGGCCTGTGAAACCGGCGGCTTTCTTACCTGCAACATTTCCTTGCGGACATATGCTACTTTAGACATATTAACGCTCCACCAGATTCACGCGGGCGTTGTATACGTTCATGCCTGCAGAGACAGTCAGCGAAATAGCCAGATAGACAAGCATCAATAGCAGAACACATTCCAGCTCGCGCCCTGTCTGATTCATCGTGATCCCACCCAGTGTGCCGGTGATATCCATGTAACCCACGGCGATTGCCAACGAAGTATTCTTGGTCAAACTCAGGTATTGTGAGATCACCGGCGGAATGATCACGCGCAGTGCCTGGGGCAGGATTACCGACCGCATGATACGTGCCGGACGCAGCCCCAAAGCTTCCGCTCCTTCGATCTGGCCTTTTGGGACCGCCATGATCCCGCTGCGTACGACTTCACCGATGAAGGCCGCTGTATAAAGTGACAAAGCCAGCCAAAGGGCAATTAACGAATTCCGGAACCTCAACCCACCTATGAAATTGAATCCTTTGAGTTCAGGGTATTCCAGATGAAATCCAAAGGCGAAGAACAGCACCAGTACCGGCACAACGATTACGCCTGTGCGCCAAAACCAGGTTACCGGGCGCTCACCTGACTTGCTCTGAATGCGGTCCGCACGCAATTTGATACGCTGGGACACGTACAGTCCGGCGCCAAGAACAAATAAAATTGCAAGCGCGTTCGGGTTCAGACCCAGTGAACCGTCCAAGGCCTTGTCCAGACCTCGAGAAAACTGCGGCAGCGGCACGTATACACCGCGGTTTGTGATCGCCGAAGTATCGTTCAGCATCATGCTGGCGGTGGCGCTCTCACCACGGAATTCGCGCGGAGAGGGCAACAGTTCCGTCAGCACCGCCATAGTTAACAGGATCCATAGCAGCAAGGGTACATTGCGGAACATTTCCACATAAAGTCCCATAAGTCGCGCAATCAACCAGTTCTTTGACAGACGCAGAATGCCAACAAACGTCCCAATTACCGTCGCCATAACGCAACCCAGCAACGCGACAAGCAATGTGTTGAGCAAGCCGACAATTGATGCACGCAAATGGCTGCTGTCAGGACCGTAGGAGACAAGTCTCTGGTTGATTTCATATCCCGCTGTGCTGAACAGAAATCCGAAGTCGAGATCCTTGCCTGCATTGGACAGGTTTTGAAGGGTGTTATTCACAAGCCAGCCGACAAAAGCTGCAAACATGAAAAGCGCGAAAACCTGAATCGTGTAGGAACGATATCGGGTATCGTAGATCAGCTGTGAAATACGAAACCGCTCGCGAGGAGGAGAAGCACGGGTTGTCATGATTTTCCCAGATCAAAGCTTATTGCACAGCCTTTGCACCACCATCCGAGCTGCCAGACAATGGTTGCAAAGGGCGCAGAGTATCCGCGCCCTTTCCCGTTCTTATTATCTGAAGGGTGGTGAATACTGCAGGCCGCCGTTGGTCCACAGAGCATTCAGACCGCGTTCGATTCCGATCGGCGAGTTCGAACCGATCGTATTGTCAAACAACTCGCCATAGTTGCCACCCGCACTGATCACTTTCTGAGCCCAATCGGCGGGTAAGTCCAACATCGCGCCAAGTTCGCCCTCCGTGCCAAGCAGACGCTTGATTTCCGGGTTGGTCGAGTTGGCAGCCAAATCACTGACATTCGCCGAGGTTACGCCCAATTCTTCTGCCGTGAGCAGAGCATTAAGTGTCCAGCGAACGATATCGCCCCACTGCTGATCGCCGTGCAAAACTGCCGGCCCAAGCGGCTCTTTGGAAATGATTTCAGGCAGGATCGAATAAGCATCCGGGTTTTCCAGCGTGGCTCGGTGCGCATTCAGCTTCGACGAGTCAGTGCTAAAGACATCACAGGAATTTGCCAGAAGTTGCTGAATGGCCTCTGCGTCGGTTTCGACTGGAACCGGATCAAAACTCATGCCGTTAGTACGAAAATAGTCGGCAAGGTTCAGTTCGGACGTAGTGCCAGTCTTGATGCAGACAGTCGCGCCATTCAGATCCTTGGCAGAACTTACCCCAAGGGCGTTGGCAATCAGGAAGCCCTGGCCATCATAGAAATTGACCCCCGCGAACTCGACATTAAGATCGCTGTCACGGCTGTAAGTCCAGGTCGTCGTTCGCGAAAGCATGTCAATTTCGCCAGACGCCAGCGCGGAGAATCGTGTCTTGCTGGTTTGAGGCACGAATTCAACCGCCATCGGGTCACCCAATGTTGCAGCGGCCACAGCGCGACACATGCCAACGTCAAACCCGTGCCATACCCCGCCAGCATCTGGTGCAGAAAAACCTACCACACCTGTCGATACGCCACATTTCAGGGCCCCGCGGTTGCGAACTTCATCAAGCTTGCCCGCCAAGGCCGGGCCGCTCACAATAACCGCCAGCAGAGCCAGTACCGTTGAACTGAGTTTCATATCTTTCTCCCTTTGTAACAGTACCCCATATCAGTTGGAGCACAACTCTTCTTCGTTTGTGTGGTTTCGGTGCCGTATTCACTCGAATACATACGCAATCCTGTCCGAACTTGCTACGAACAGTCCTGCTGCATCCACCATGCCCGCAATGTTCCGTAATATCGGTAATTGCCGAACCGTCGTTTTAATAGCAATGCAGTATTGAAATGTCAATGCGAGTATCTGGCGACACGTTGGCGCCAGGTTCACATATCAAGCGCACTATTGAATTTTTGAATGAAAGCTTCCTTGGGCCTTGTAGATATATCGGTACGCAAAAACAGTTCGAATTCGCTTGCTATCAAGCGAGCCCGCGAGCACGATGAGGATCAACTATCGACTTTACTGCCAGTTGAAATCAGAGAAACTATTTCCTTACAGTTTTCGACCTGCCCGTTACAGCAATCTTCCAGCATGAAGCTGACCAGCTCGCCCATGGCATTCAGGTTTGCGGCGTAGTGAATTTCTCTCTGATGGCGGGTTGATTTCAACAATCCGGCGCGTTTCAATATAGCCAGATGTCCAGATAAGGTCGAAGGCACTATGTTGAGCTGGCGGGAAATCTCCCCCACGGGCACACCTTTTGGCGTTTCACACACTAGCATTCGGTAAATTGCCATGCGGGAATCTTGCGCCAGCGCGGCAAAAGCTTCAATTGCATTATCTTGATCCATTTGCAGTTATTGCCCGATATTGTGACGCTTGACAAGTATGCAGAGGAACGATAGATAAATTGTTAATTCGGCGTATGCCGTTTAGTCGTAATCACCCGTTCACAAATAGACTGCCTGTACTTACAATTATTAACAGCAATTCACCAGTAATGCCAAAATGCAGGATCCGCATGCATGCCTGAAACATTAATCAGTTCAGAGGTTAATTTCGATGCTGAGGGCAAACAGCATGGTTTTTTGCGCTTGCCACATTCAGTGCATCGTAGTGCTTATGGTTGGATTCCTGTACCAATTGTAGTGATCCAGAACGGCAAAGGCCCAACCACCCTATTGATATCTGGCAATCATGGTGACGAATATGAAGGCCAGATCGCCTTGACCAAACTTTGCCACGAACTTGAGCCTGAGGACATTTGCGGCAGACTTATCATATTGACAATGGCCAATTATCCTGCGGCACTGGCGGGCACAAGAATATCGCCGATAGATGATGGTAATCTTAACCGCATTTTTCCGGGCAACGCGCTTGGATCACCAACCGAGATGATCGCGCACTATATCGAAGAAGTGTTGATGCCGATGTGCGATTACATGTTTGATTTCCATTCAGGGGGCTCTTCGCTGCTCTATCCGGCAACACTGCTACGCGGTCTTGGGCATTCGTCCGAAGAACAAGATACATTGCTTGAATTGCAACAGGCATTTGATGCGCCCTATGCTTGGGTATTCACCAGCGGTGGAGGCCCAAACACCACTGCACGCACTGCTATGGGGGCTGCCGGTCGCAAGGGCGTAATTTCCATAATGGCTGAATTGGGTGGCGGCGGCACGGTTTCCCGCTCAATATTGGCCTTGACCGAGCGGGGCATTAAACGGCTTTTGCATTGCATTGGCAGTTTGCCTGATTATCGCCCGGATGCGGCCAATGGCACACGTGAGCTTCAGGTATCAGGCTCGGTTTCAGCTTATGATTCAGGATTGTTCGAACCGTATCTGGGGCCTGGTGATGAAGTCACCGAAGGGGATGAGGCAGGGGCAATCCACCATCCGGAAGAACCCTGGCGGGAGCCGACCGTAATACGGGTGTCTCACTCCGGCATCATTCTTTGTAAACGATTCCAGGGTCAGGTGGAGCGTGGTGATTATCTGTATCAAATTGCTATGAATTTAAGGGAAACAAAACAATGATCCGCAGACTTTTTGCAGAGTGGATTGGTGCATTTTCGCTGCTTGCAACGGTGGTCGGTTCAGGCATTATGGCCGATCGTCTGGCTGGAGGTAATATCGCCATTGCCCTTTTGGGAAACACCATTCCAACTGGTTCGATCCTGGTTGTGCTGATACTGGTATTCGGCCCGATATCCGGTGCCCATTTCAATCCGGCAGTGACACTTTCTTTCGCTATTCGAAAAGATATAGGAGTACTTGATTCCGTCCTTTATGTAGGTGCACAGGTTTTTGGCGGCATTTCAGGTGTTTTGGTCGCCCATGTGATGTTCGACAACCCCCTGATAGACCTCTCCACCACCGTTCGCACTGGCCTTGGTCAATGGGTTGGCGAATTTGTTGCCACTTTTGGACTTGTCGGCACCATTCTTGGTAGCCTGAAGGCCCGACCCAAGGCGGTGCCCTTTGCCGTTGGTCTTTATATTACGGCTGCATACTGGTTTACCTCCTCGACATCCTTTGCCAACCCGGCGGTCACCATTGCTCGGGGTTTTTCAAACACGTTCGCAGGCATTCAACCTTCAAATGTGCCGGCGTTCATTCTGACGCAGCTGATTGCGGCCATACTTGCCACCTACTTTTTTCAATGGCTGCTGGATGGGGAGGCGTCCTGACCCATGATTTCCAATACAAATATTCGACTGGATGAGGAGATTGACCGGCGTGCGGTTCCGGCTCTTAAGACCCACGCGATGGTGTTGGGCGAGGATGGTGATGACTTGTTTGCTGCGGGGGTTGCCGATATGGATTTCAAGGCCCCGCCCGTTGTGCTTGAGGCACTGCAAAAACGTCTTGACCACGGAGTGTTTGGCTATGAAGCGGTACCCGAACATCTTTTTGATGCGCTGATCAAATGGTTAGCCACGCGCCATGACTGGCAAGTGAGCAAATCGCACTTATTGCGCGCTCCAAACGTTCTTAACATTCTGGCAATTGCTGCTTCCCTGTTTACTGACACTGGCGACCAGATCATTGTCCAGCCACCGGTCTTTTTTGATTTCTATGACATAATTTGTGAAAACCATCGTGGGATTGCTGCCAATCCGCTAATCCTGAAAAACGGCCGCTATACGATGGATTTTGACGGGCTGGAAAGGCTCGCAGCAGATCCAGCCAATAAAATGATCTATCTGTGCAACCCGCACAACCCGATCGGCCGGGTATGGACACGGGCGGAATTGACAAAACTGGGAGATATTTGCGCTCGCCACAATGTATTGGTGGTTTCAGATGAAATTCACGGTGATATTACGTTCTCCGGGCATCCGTATACCCCGTTTGCTGCTCTTGGAGAAAAGTATGCGGATAATGCAATCATCTGCCTATCGCCTGCCAAAAGCTTCAATGTTGCATCCTGCTGTTCAGCTTTTACCATTATTCCCAATGATGAAAGGCGCGCGGCATTTCAAGTGGAAAACAGTCGTTTGACGGTTAATAAAAACAACGCCTTTGCCAGCGTTGCGATGGAGGCGGCCTACTTGTCTGGCGGGCCATGGCTGAAAGCAGTACTAAGCTATTTGGGGGGCAATCTGGCGCTGGTTCGTGAGTGCCTGAAAAGCATTCCCGAAGTCGAACTGATTGAACCAGAGGGAACTTTCTTACTGTGGTTGGATTTTCGCGGACTAGGCCTTTCGCCAGATGACCTGACTTCATTTCTGCGCAACAAAGCCGGTTGGGCGATAACCCGTGGACAAGCGTTTGGGCCTGAAGGTGAAGGTTTCGCGCGACTGAATATTGCATGTACAAAGGCATGTCTTAAATCAGCACTCGGTCAATTGACCATTGCTATTGTTAATAATCGATAATTCTAACAGGAGACTTCCGATGACTTCACTCACAATCTTCGACCCTGCAATGTGCTGCTCCACAGGCATTTGCGGCGCTGAAATCGACCAGAAACTGGTAGATTTTGCCGCTGATCTCGACTGGCTGAAAAGCTTGGGCATTGACGTCAAGCGTATCAATCTTTCGCAGGAACCAACCTTGTTTGCCGAAAACAATCTTGTCAAATCTGTGCTGGAAAAATCAGGTGTGGAAGGTTTGCCTGTGATAATTGCGGGGGATGCCCTTAAATCTTCAGGGCAATATCCGGCACGAGAAAAACTGGCAGAAATGGCCGGCCTGACACCAGATCAAATTACCAGCGGATCTGGTATTGCCACCATATCTTCGGGGTGTTGCGGCGGAACCAGCGAACAACAAAAAAAATCAACCAGCTGTTGCTGATTTTCAGCTACCAAATTTGCAAAATAAAAAAGAGAAAATTCATGTTCAGCAATCTCCCAAAATTTGTATTCTTCACCGGTAAAGGTGGTGTCGGAAAAACTTCACTTGCCTGCGCGACAGCCTTAAATCTGGCAGGAAACAACCAGAAAGTTCTTCTGGTCAGCACAGACCCTGCTTCCAATGTTGGTCAGGTATTTGAATCCACAATCGGCAACAAGATAACCGCAATTGACAGCGTTAGCGGTCTTGATGCGATCGAGATCAATCCGGAAGAGGCTGCCGCAGAATATCGTGAACGTATTGTCGGCCCAATGCGCGGTATCCTGCCTGCAGAAGCGCTTAAAAGTATTGAAGAGCAACTTTCCGGTGCCTGCACCATTGAAATAGCAGCCTTTGATGAATTTACCGCTCTTTTGACCGATAACGATTTGGTCGAGCGCTATGATCATGTTGTTTTTGATACGGCACCCACCGGCCACACCATTCGCATGCTGAAACTGCCCGGAGCATGGTCCGGTTTTCTTGAATCCGGCAAAGGCGATGCGTCTTGCTTGGGACCGCTTGCAGGTCTGGAGAAGCAACGTGAGCGTTATGGTGCTGCGGTTGACCGCCTATCCGATGCGAACACCACCCGCCTGATTTTGGTGGCCCGCCCGCGTCAATCGGCCCTTTCGGAAGTTGCGCGAACCTCCATGGAACTGGCTTCCATAGGAATCAAGAACCAGCAATTGGCAATCAACGGCATGATGCCGGAAGACACAGGTGGCGATCCGCTTGCAGAGGCATTGCTGAAGCGCGATCAGGATGCGTTGGATGGTATGACACCGGAAGTCGCAGCTCTGCCACGCAAGACATTTGCGCTTCGTTCTGAAAATCTTGTTGGCAATGACGCATTAAAACGCTTTGCATTTGCACAGCCCGATGAGGTCGGTATCCAACCGGCAGATGATCATTACGACCAGTCCTTACCAAGCCTGGGTGAGCTTGTTAATGATATCGAGCGGCCCGGTAAAGGTCTGGTGATGTTCATGGGCAAGGGTGGTGTTGGTAAAACAACAATGGCTGCCGCTGTTGCCACCGAACTGGCGGCTCGTGGCCACGAGGTGTTGCTGACTACTACTGATCCTGCCGCGCATATTACTGAAACGCTGGCTGGCAATTTGAACAAATTGACTGTGAGCCGGATTGATCCGGCAGAGGAAACTGCTCGCTACCATGACCATGTGATGGCGACCAAAGGTAAAAATCTTGATGCCCAGGCGCGTGCCATGTTGGAAGAAGATTTGCGCTCTCCGTGCACCGAGGAAATAGCAGTATTTCAGGCTTTCTCAAGAGTTATCCGAGAGAGTACAAATCATTTTGTCATCATGGATACCGCACCCACCGGTCACACCTTGTTGTTACTCGATGCTACCGGCTCGTATCATCGTGATGTTCTTCGCCATGCGGGCTCGTCATCACCGGGTAAATTGGTTACACCAATGATGCGGCTCCAGAATCCGGAACTCACCAAAATCTTGCTGGTGACTTTACCAGAAACAACCCCAGTGCTGGAGGCAAGCCATCTGCAAAACGATCTGCGTCGCGCTGATATTGAACCATGGGGCTGGATCATCAATTCGAGTCTGGCAGCGGCCGCGACATCACAACCCTTGTTGCGGCAGCGTGCCCGTTCGGAGCGAGAACAAATTGCCAGGGTCAGCGGCGAACTATCCACCCGCTATGCGGTCGTTCCAATGCAGGCAACAGAACCGGTCGGAATTGAGAAATTGCAGAATCTCTGTGTGGTGCCAAACAAATCTGCGGCTGCGTAGTTGTTTCGGCGAGGCAACTCACTGGACATCGCATGTCATGGCGAAACAGGTTGGCATCTCGCCATCTTCGGTACAGCGCATTTGGCGCTCACACCGGCTGCAGCCACACCGGTTGCGACAGTTCAAACTGTCCAACTATCCGGCTTTCGCCGAAAAGCTGCATGATCTTGTGGGGCTTTATGTTGACCCACCCAAGCATGCGATTGTGCTCTCGGTAGATGAAAAGAGCCAGATACAGGCCCTTGACCGCACCCAGCCTGGCTTGCCGATTAAGCCCGGCAAGGCTGGTACAATGACCCACGATTTCAAAGGTAATGGCACGACCACATTATTTGCCGCCCTTAATGTGCTTGGCGGCGCGGTCATCGGACGTAACATGCAACGTTACCGCCATCCGGAGTTCATTCGCTTTCTCAATGAAATCGAGCGCACCGTTCCTGCAGGCAAAATGATCCATGCCATCGTTGACAACTATGCCACCCACAAACATCCCAAGGTCAAGGCATGGCTGGCCCGCCATTCCAGATGGGTGCTCCACTTCACGCCGACCTCGTGCTCATGGGCAAATGCTGTGGGAGGTTTCTTTGCAAAGCTCACAAGGCGCAGATTGAAGCGCGGCGTCTTCCGATCCGTCTTCGATCTGCAATACGTCACAAATGCCTATGTCAGGGAAAACAACAATGATCCTAAACCATTCAAGTGGACCGCAGATCCAGACAAAATCATCGCCGCTGTCAATCGATGGCACCAAGTGTTGGATTCGCTCCACTAG
>JAAEMP010000291.1 GCA_024225445.1 Hyphomicrobiales bacterium
CCTTAATTCTCGCGGCTCGACTGCCGGTGCTGAAGGGATCCGCCGGGCCTACCAGCTTGCCGAACAACAGATGGATAAAAATGGTGTCAATCGTGTGATTCTGGCGACAGATGGCGATTTCAATGTTGGCATCACCAATCCGGAAGAATTGAAAAATTTTGTCGAGCGTAAACGCAAATCCGGCGTTACTCTCTCGGTGCTTGGATTTGGTCACGGCAATTACAATGATCAGTTGATGCAGGCACTGGCCCAGAACGGCAACGGTAATGCCGCCTATATTGATACGCTCAGCGAAGCACGCAAGGTGCTGGTTGAGCAGGCCGGCGCGACTTTGTTCACCATCGCCAAAGATGTAAAACTGCAAATTGAATTCAATCCGGCGATGGTCAGTGAATATCGGCTGATCGGTTATGAAACCCGGCAGTTGAAAAGAGAGGATTTCAACAACGACAAGATAGACGCAGGTGATATTGGTGCCGGGCATTCGGTGACAGCGCTTTATGAAATGACGCCTGTCGGTGCCTCCAGGCAGCAGGTAGATGCGCTTCGTTACCAGGACAAGAAGACATTGGCGCCAACGGCCAGCAAACCGGTTGAAAAAACCACAGCTAATAAAGATGAATATGCGTTTATGAAAATCCGCTACAAGCTGCCTGATAGCAATACCAGTCAGTTGATTACCTCACCGGTTACCCGCAATCTGGAAGTATCCACCATTGAAGACGCTCCCACAGATGCGCGATTTGCCACTGCGGTTGCCGCATTCGGACAAATCCTGCGGGGAGGGCGTAATACCGGTGCCTATTCCTACGATGATGTGACTGAACTTGCCCTTTCCGCCAAAGGCGAAGACCGTTTTGGTTACCGCGCCGAGTTCATCAACCTGGTTCGACTGGCCAAGTCAGCCGCGGCGTTGTGATCTAGGGCACTTCCGGTTTATTCTGCGTCATTTGACCGGCTTTTCGTGTTCGCTGGCACGGCGGGATTTCTGCCGTGGTCTTGATGACCACAAAGAAAGCCCAACAAAGCCCAGCGGGCACGAAGAACCGGCCTTCGGTGCCCCAAATCAGCCCCCAGAATCCTATTGGGGCGTCGTTACAAACCTTACCCGATGCGCAGCATCGCGCTTCGGTTCGTGCCTAGCCGAGTGAACTGATTTGGGGCATCAAATGATTCAGAGTAAACCGGAAGTGCCTTAGTGAATTTACACCTTTTCGGCGATGCATGACATCGCCGGGAAGGTACAGGCATTTGTTTGAAAATGGTCAGCGTGTTTGGATCTTGTAATTAGCGAATATGTGCCGAGGTTTGCTGCCAGTTGATATAGACGCGCTCAGCCAGTTTGTTGAAACTGGCCATTTGCTCATCGCACGCCGTTTGCAGTATCGCTACTCCCTCATCACCCAACACCTGTTCCAACGCGGTGGCGTAGGCGGGAATTGCCGCCCAGTTCTCTACTGTGTCGGGTTCGACCTCAACATGGAACTGCATCGAGTGAGCTCGCGGCCCCCAACTCATCGCCTGCACGGCACAATCGGGTGAAGTTGCGAGGCATTGAGCGCCTGACGGCATCCTCTTTACCTCCGCGCCATGCCACTGGAGGCATTTGAAAGTTTCCGGCAAATCATCGAAAATGATCCCGCTAGCACCAAGTTCGGTAAGTTGGACATCAAGAACGCCAATCTCGGCACGCTCGGCCTTGCCGCATATTCCGCCCAGGGCTTCAGCCAGTAACTGATGCCCCAGACACAGGCCGAGAAACGGCATGCCGCGTTTCTCCACGGCGTCCCTTATCAATATCTTTTCATCACGCAACCATGGATATTTTTCCTCTTCCCAGACGTCCATCGGCCCGCCCATCACCCAAAGGGCATCAAATTCGTCAAGTGGGGGTGGCGTTTCACCTTCGTCGAGATGAACGGCAAACCACTGATGGCCATCTTCCTGCATGAAAGAGCGGAAAATACCCGGATGTTCGACCCTGATGTGTTGAAGAACGAGTATCTTCATCGGCTTGTCATATTGTCTCTTGTTGAAAAACTATCATCAATTTTTTGCTCTAGCAGTCCAGCGTCGTATCCCGTTCCCATTGGGTAAGGTGTTGCGAATACTGGTTCCAATCGTTGGTTTTCAGTTTGATATAAGCGTTAGAAAACTCGTCACCAAGTGCTGAGCGAAGCACTTCGTCCCTGGCAAATAATCTGATTGCGTCGATCAGATAGAGTGGAAGCTTCTTGGCCCCGCGCACTTTGTGACCTTCGGCATACATGTCGATGTCCAGCCGCTTGCCTGGGTCAGCGTTCTTTTCTAGTCCATCTAGCCCTGCTGCAAGAAAACCCGCCATCAAAAGATATGGATTTGCCGCACCGTCAGCCAGCCGGAACTCGAAGCGCCCTTCATCGGGCACGCGCACCATATGGGTGCGGTTGTTGCCGCCGTAAGTTATTGTATCGGGTGCCCAGGTTGCGCCCGACATAGTCACTGGCGCATTGATACGTTTGTAGGAATTGACTGTCGGATTGGTTATCGCCGCCAGGCCTTCGGCGTGGTTCATTACTCCGCCAAGAAAATTGTACCCCATTTTGGAGATGCCCAGTTCACCGTCAGGATCATATGTAAGGCATGTTTTCTCATCCAGTGTCCACAGTGAAGCATGCACATGGCATCCATTGCCGGTTAGATGACTGAATGGTTTAGGCATGAAGGTCGCTCGAACACCATGTATCTCGGCTATCGATTTTACCATGAACCGGAAGAAACATAATTGGTCTGCAGTTTTCAGACTGTCGTAGAAATCCCAGTTGATCTCGAATTGTCCGTTGGCATCCTCATGATCATTTTGGTAAGGCCCCCAGCCAAGCTCGATCATGGTTGAACAGATTTCCGAAATTACATCATAACGTCGCATCAACGCAGATTGGTCATAACACGGCTTTTCCTGTGTATCGCGCTCATCGGAAATGGCTGAGCCATCTTCATTGATCAGATGGAATTCCGGCTCGACACCGGCTTTCATCAGTATTCCCTTGGCTGTCGCTTTGGCGATCACAGATTGCAGGACATTACGTGGCGCCTGTTCGACCTTCTGTCCTTCCATATAAAGGTCGCCCGGCACCCATGCCAGTTCCGGCTTCCATGGCAACTGGATGACCGCATCCGCGTCTGGTACGGCAAACATATCCGGATGGGCCGGTGTCATGTCGAGCCATGAGGCAAAACCTGCAAACCCTGCTCCAGACTTTTGCATGCCAGCAATTGCGCCGGCCGGCACCAATTTCGAGCGTTGTGTTCCAAACAGGTCGGTGAAATTCATCAAGAAAAATTTGATGCCATTTTCTTCTGCAAATTTCGCTAAATCGATTGCCATTTTTTGCTCTTCCTCTTTCCCATTTGTAGCCTATCGGTCCGTCAACCGATGATTTTCAATGATCGATATTTCGCATTGTGGCCAATTTCCAAATTCAACAATTGGCCTGGAATCCAGTCAGCTCCACTCTATCAACAGGCTTGAAAAAATCAAATAGTAGTTAAAAAAATTTAACCGCAGGAAAATTCCCGCAATCAAAATTCCTGCTGGTTTCAAATATATTTTATCAGCGATCTGAGACTCGCAGCATGTTGGTATTTGTTACCTGTTTAAAAATTGCCCGCTGGCGGGCAATTGGTTCTTCACTCGTATCAAATTGCGCCCAGCGCCGGTCAAAGTCGGCTATCTGGACCAGGCGGTCGTCCTTGAAAAAGCCAATCAGCGTGAGGTGACCCTTCTGCGCCATCTGGCTTCTTGCGGTATTGCTCCAGTGCCAGACAAATGGACAACTGCGACCTGGTCCAAGGCTCTCTTTACCTTGCGAAATACGTATTTGATCCCAGTCGAATTCGGTTATGGAATCGAGTCTGGAACCCCCACCGGAACTGGCAAAGACGGCTTTGGTCCAGTCATGAAGCGCTTCGCTCAGATTTGCTCTGCGGGTGCAAATATCCCGAACATTCCAGCCATGCCATCCGGCCACCAGAATTGTCATTCCAATTGCTGTGGCGATCACAGGTTTTGCTGGCGCTGATGCAAGAGCGTCGCGAATACCCATTTCCAGCACCTCCATTTCCGGGTCTTCTCGCAATATATCATTGCTTGAAGACTCCAATCAACAACGATGAATGCCGACTGCGATAGACATAGCCGGCATTCATATTGTTACATGCTCAAGTCTGAAACTTCAATATTTTCCAATCCAGGCCTTGGTATGTGAGCCATCACGGTCAGCATCGACCTCACGCTTCAGTTCTGCCGCTTCCTGGCGCAGTTGGATTATGTGCCAGCCGATCCAGAAAGCAAGGCCGATAACATAAAGCAACATTTCAGAACCTGCGAAAGGATAGATTTCAGCGACATCTTTCAAATCGACAGCCCAACTTGTCATTCCGTTAGTTGACATGATTTATTTCCTTTTAATGTTACGTGGGTCAATTATTTGACCATGGCTGTTTCTACTGCAATCACTTCATTGACGGCGGCCTGATAGGTCTCGTTAGAGTCGAAATCAAGTCCCTCAAGTTCCACCTTGCGCGGCACCCGAAGCACGCCCATACCATTCAGGATTTTCGAAATGATATAGGCTGGCAGGAAGCCAAGCAGACCAAACATGATGAGGGCGCCAATGAACATGCCAAGCGGATTGATCGTGGCATAGCCTTCGTATGGTGAGGAAGGTTGCCCCCACAACATGAAGCCGCAGATGATCAAGCCGATAAAGCCGGCATATCCATGAACCGCTACAGCGCCAACTGCATCATCGATCTTGAACTTGCGTTCAACCCAGTAATGCAATTTGTAGGCGCACCAGACACCGATCGCCGCGATAAGCATTGCCTGGATTGGGTGGTAAAGATCATTACCGGCAGAAGCGGTGATAACACCAGCGAGACCGCCGGAATAGGTCCAGAACGAATCACCCTTGGACACTAAATAACCTGCCATCAAACCACCGGATAGTGACATCAGGAAGTTGAAGGTGATTGCCGAGAGTGTAGTCGGTGCGAGATAGATATTGGTCCCAGTCCAGGTTACCCCGGTGATCTGTCCGCCAATGCCTTCAGGTGAGATGATCGGCACGTTGCATGCGGCATAAAAGCCCCAGAAGCCCGTATAGATCAAAAACAGCCCGATAGTGACTAACCACGGATTGTGTGGCGGGATATCGCGTGGCGTCCCATCATCACGGAATTTGCCCAGACGCGGGCCTAACACTACCAATACACCCAGAGCAAAACCGCCGGCAATGGCGTGAATAACGCCGGAAGCATAGGCGTCATGGTAACCAAGCAGTTTGACCATCCAGCCATCCCAGTGCCAGCCCCAAGCCGCGTCGATAATCCAAGTGAACGAACCAATGACAACCGCCAGAATCCAGAATGCACCGGAGCGGATACGTTCAATTACCGAACCGGACACAATTGATGCCGCAGTCCAGGAAAACAGCAGGAATGCGGCCCAGAACACACCGTTGATGTGGTCGCCAAGATTTGTACCCATCGCCGGATCCCATGGCCGTGCACCGGATGCTGCGGCGAAATTGATACCTTTGCCTTCAAAAATCCATGGCCCGTTGGGGAAGGCGAAATAGATCCACCATCCAAAGAAGAAGAAAGTTATAGTAACCAGCGGGATCACCATCGTGTTCTTCATCAGCGTATGCATGTGGTTACGCCGACGACTGGCACCAACTTCGTACATGCAGAAACCCACATGAATCAGGAACATGAAGACCACCGTTACCCAATAGTAAAACTCGGTAAATATCGTGGTCAGTGCGTCAAGATTATTTTCCATTTTATCTCCCCCCTACCTGTCAACCGGGTAATTGGTGGGGCGGCAATGATAATTTCCACGTATTAATCACGAAGTAAGTGATTTGGTGAACGTCTGCCGCTTCTCCGCTGTTCCCCTCCCATTTTATCAAAAGCATCCCTCATGGTAGGAAGAAAGGTGATGCTTTTGCTAGAACCTGAAGATCAATTTATCGGTCGATCATTGGTTCTGATTTTCAGTTTGCCGATACCAAATTCGATTCGAAATACCAAAAACCACCAAAAGCAAGGTAACTAGAATTTTAACAAAGTGCAACTCTAATTCATACGAGTAAAAATTTGTTACTGGATCAAGGTCAAATGAATTCTATTGGACGCGACGCGCTTTTATGAGATCTACGATACGTGGCACTGCCAAAACAAAATTATTATTAGCCAAAGTACGTGAGACGGGAAATCCTGCTGATCTTCCAAACCAAATACTTCGCTGACTCAAGACGTATTTCCGGATTTCGCTGTTGCTGTCGTATAAGTGCGATCATGAGTAAGGCTAGGAATTTTTGCCCGGGTCAGTGCGACTTGCTCAGGATCGATTGTTGCCTGGACAACTCCCGGGCTGGTGCCGCCATCGGCCAAGATTTCACCCCATGGATCGACAATAAGTGAATGCCCGTAACTCTCACCGCCACCTTCGATCGGGCCAATAGCACACGGTGCAACCACAAATGCACCGTTTTCGATCGCTCGTGCGCGGTTCAAAACATGCCAATGCGCCTCGCCCGTTTTCTTCGTAAAGGCCGCAGGAACCACCAAAATTTCAGCACCTGCCTGGGCCAGATCGCGATAAAGGCCGGGGAACCGCAAATCGTAACAAATAGAATATCCGATCAAAGCAAATGGCGTATGGGACAGAACTGCTTGCTGTCCTCCACAAACCCGGGCACTTTCCTGATAAACCTCTGTTTCCGAAAGCTGGATATCGAACAGGTGGATCTTGTCATAGCGACTGGCGATGCTGCCTTTATCGTTGATAATAAATCCTCGATTTAGAATCTTGCCATTCGAGCCGGGCACAGCCACTGAACCGACGATTATCCAAACCTCGCGCGCCGCAGCAAACTCACAAAGCCCTTTTAACACCGGATGTTCGTTTTCCTGTGCTACGGGAGGGGTGATTATCGCGCCTTCCGTTTTCAATCCGCCGCAATATTCGGGCAAGGCAATGATGTCTGCGCCATCTTTGACTGCTATTTCCGCCAGACCAAGGGCCTCTTCCAATGCGGACTGAAAATCCGGCCTTGGTCGCGTTTGCAAACAGGCGATGTTTACTAAACCGGTCATAAATTCAGACTCCCAAAAACGTGTTATCAAGGTCAATCAGCAGATGATTGCCCGCTATCTGTTGTTTCACCTGTATATCTCGTACCATCATTACGCTCCATGCGTCATTAGATATCTTGTCAAAGAATTGCATGTCCTTGAACCAGGTCACCTGGAACTGAAGCATATGGCATACAGGACCTTCATAATCCATCTGTGGTTAGGAAACATCACATGACGATGGTCCACCTTTCAAAGGGGTTACAACGCAG
>JAAEMP010000292.1 GCA_024225445.1 Hyphomicrobiales bacterium
CGGCGCTCATCACCCAGTCCTGATGTCCTTCAAACCGTTTGATCTCTCTGGCGGTCCTGGTGTCGAACAGGCGCGCGGTGCTGTCGCCTGAAGCTGTGAGGATTGTTTTACCATCGGGTGCAAACACGGCGCTCATCACCATGCCCTGATGTCCTTCAAACCGTTTGATCTCTCTGGCGGTCCTGGTGTCGAACAGGCGCGCGGTGCTGTCGCCTGAAGCTGTGAGGATTGTTTTACCATCGGGTGCAAACACGGCGCTTGAAGCGGCGCTCAGTCGGTTGAACAAGATCTGTGCATTTTCGTGGATGGGTAAGACGCATTGAACGGTCCCGGGGATCAACTTGGTCCTTAGACCAATAACTTCCAGTATGGCGCGATCATTGTTTGTTTTTGCGTGGCAATTATTGGCACAGGCAGAAGGTGCCGGAGCGGCCTTGCCGGTACAGTCAACAAAACCGCAATTGTCAAAAGTTGCATTTTCCATCAAAGTTTCGGAAAAATTGCAACTCTCAAATGTCACTTCTTCAAAAAGTGATCTGCCGAGATTTGTGCCTCCGAAAGTCACATTCCTGAAATGTGTACCGCGCATCCACCTTTTACCTGATAGATCCAGATCAGAGAGGTCTGCATCATCAGGTATGGGCAGTAATTCACGATTGGTGCTTGCCAGTGCATCCCTGATCAGAACAGAAAACCGGCGCACCTCCAGCGGCCTTTCCTTCGTCAGCATTGCGTCGACGCTGGTGTTGAAATTGCTCCAGCAATTTTGCGTATCCACAATGTCGAAAAGAAACAGCAGTGTTTCGCGACTGATACGGGACAGGGGGTGATCCTCCGGTAATTTATTTGCCTCGATAAGTTTTAGGATATGAAGTGCGAGGAAATACTCGAAAAAAGATGTATGTACGAACCTGAAAGCATCATCCTTTTCCCGTATTAGCAGGCTGGCATTGCGTAGTTCTGTTTGAAGACGATGACGGCCGTCAGCGCCGGCACCCTGAAGGGTAAGCCGCAAACCGGGTTGACAAGTGGCGTAGTCGTCAAGCCAATCCTCCAGTTCATCAGCCTTAAGGGCTGCCTGAGCCTTCACCCACATATGGCCAGCAAGCGCGGTGAGGAGTGTGTGACGGTCGTTCGTAGTGAGTAATGGTTTTTTATCCGAATCACGGGCCAGCGCCCGCTGAAAAAGCAATTCGTAAATGCGCCCGGCATTGATGACCTGATCATTTTCGATATCGCGCTGCAAATCATCGGCAATTTCCGCAATATAATGGGCCATCAGCGGCTTTTCGGCCAGTTCATCAAGATTACGGCCATCACATAAAGAGTGATATAGCCTGCTCCCCTGGTCCTCGCCCAGATGATCGATAAAATAATCACGGATTTGATCTGCCGTGAATGGTGCCATGTAAACCGTTTTCAACGGCTGATATTTTCCTTTTTTTTGCAGTCCCGCATTGCGATCGTGATCACTCAGGATTGCCTTTTCCTGCATGTTTGACCGGAAGAAATGATCACGACAGGTAACAAGTATGCGTGTCGGGCAGCTTTTCCAGTCAGTATTTTCGAGTTTGGCATCATTCAGCCAGGCATTTATGGGCACAATTTCCATCAGTTCACGATAGAGGGTGCCGATCCTTTCCGTGCCGATTCGTGTTCCAACCTCATCCAGGCCGTCAAAAATGACCACGCATGGTTTTGTTTGCAGTGTTTCAAGAATAGCGTTGATGTCGGCAGTATCGCGAACTTCACCGCGTAGTGAACGGCGGATGATTTCAAGCAGACCGGGGGCGTCTGCATCATGGCGGTACGCATCGGCCAAATCCCGCAGATCAAGATAAACCGGAAATGGCATTGAATTGTCGGCTTCATGCGCCTTCAGTAGCGACTGCGCAAACACCTGCATCGTGGTTGTCTTGCCAGCCCCAAAACTGCCGAGTACCGCGTAGACACGGTTGGATGAGCTTTCGCCCGTAGCCCAGTCCATGAGCAGATCAATGGCATTTGTGGTTGCGCGCTGATCTTCTTCTTCACGCACTTCAGGCGGTTGGATTTTTCCCTCCAGCACTGCTTGGTCATGCGTTTCCGGTCCGCCAATCCTGGTAAGGTTTTTCACCAGCGCAGTTTTACCTTTTACTGATTTCTTGTGGCCTTGCGATTTGCGGAGATTTGGTCGCGCCGGTTTTGATGGTCTGTCACCGTCGTGGAATGCTTCTATCTGCCAGCAGATTTCGTCGCGTAGATGATCAACGAATGCATCTTTTTCCGCAGTTCCCAGCGCCCAAATTTCCAACAGGGTAGTGTATTCTGTTTTCCATTGTTTCGGAAAAATCGGTGCCTTCAAATAGTTTCCGGGATTGTTCTGCCAGTTGCCGCTGAGCTGTACAAGCAGCCTGTCAGAGTTTTCCGTAAAGAAGCCTGCTTCTTGCTGGCAGGCAGGGCTTTTGTGCCAAAAGTCACTGAGCAGGAAAAGTCCCAGATGTGATGAAAGGCATTCTTCGTCCGTCTGTTCCGAGAAATCACCAATCCCGGCCATGTTTTTGTGATCTACCCAGAGTTTGACCGAAAATTTCTCGCTGAACCGGTGTGGAGCTGCAGCCAGTTTTTTGGAGAGTCTGGTGCAGAACCCCGAGACGATTTTTTCAACTTCATTATCTTCATGCGCGTGAGAAACGAACACCTTATAGGTTGGGAGCGCATCCGGATCGTAGACTTGGGGAGGTACGATATTTGTCGTATCCAGTTTCGTATCGGCATCCGTTGAGCGCTTGACGTCCTTGGCGGCGTCTTGCGTTTGCAATAACCCAATGCCTAATTTACCCAGGGTAAGAATCAGACGCGGTTGGCCGCCTGAATCACGCGATTTGATGTTGAGTAGTATTTCGTCTTCATCTTTGGCTGCCTGATTGATGATCTGCAGCCGCTTGCGCAATGTGCTTTTGGAAACAGATTTGCCTTCCTGTTGTTCAAGTGACTGCAGGATTATCGATGTGTCAGCCGTAATCGTAGTGCCATCGCGATCTATCTCCCCGTGTTCGATAAGAGACACCAGCACCGATAATGGGGTGCTGCCCAGATTGTCTTTCAGATGTTCGACAAGAAATTGATAGTCCATGGTATCCTCTGATCAGGTTAGTGAGAGCGGGGTATGATTCAAGCTTATTTCACACTATTCACAAAAAGTCAATTTTGTGAATAGTGTGAAATTACCATGGCATGCAGATGAAAAGGCAGGAACAAAAATACAATGGGTTATTTGGGCACTAGTTCCCGTGGGGAATTTGCAGAACTTTGTCCTTCAGCACCCTAAATCAAGCTTGAATTTCCCTGATATTATGTTTAGAAAACGAATTGTAAATCTTGAATATACCGGCATCAAACCCCAGATTATGAAAAATTTGAAATATTCGGAGCGTGGCGCAGCCTGGTAGCGCACCTGCATGGGGTGCAGGGGGTCGGAGGTTCGAATCCTCTCGCTCCGACCATTATTAAAGGGTCCATTCTTGTCACATAGGGCCCAATCCGGGCACATGAAGTACAGTTATTCTTGCAAATTCGACGGCGGGCTGTGACCATGATCAGAATGCCATGAAATAGGTATTTCCGATGTGCGATCCCGGTATGAATTGCTCCAGATCGGATGCAATATATCCAAAATCATGCACATTGAATTTCCTCAGGCTGCAGCCTGTCGGGCAGAATAAAGAAATTTGTCAACAACTGAATTGAGAGATTCTGCCTGCGATGAGAGATCCGTTGCCGCAGTGTCGACTTGTGAAGCTGCACTCCCGGTTTCCTGGGTGGCTGATGTGACATCCTCAATATTGTTGGTTACTTTTTCTGTACGTTGTGATGCCTGTTCAATATTTTTGGAAATCTCACTGGTAGCTGCAATTTGTTCGTCCATAGCAGTAGAAATCAATGAGCTGGCCTTGCCGATATCTGATACCTTGTTAATGACATTTGACAGACCGCCAATGGTCTCCTGCATCGAATTTTTTATGCTGGACACATGATCTTCAACTTGCGTTGTTATCTCTGTAGTTCGATCAGAAAGCGATTTTATCTCATCGGCAACAACGGAAAAACCTTTTCCTGCTTCGCCTGCCCGGGTTGCCTCAATTTTGGCATTTAATGCAAGCATTTTCGTTTGGGATGATATCTGGTTGATTAATTCCAGGGAGTTTTCAATAAGATCCACTTCTTCGCTCAGCGAACGCACACTGCTCTGTACAGTGTCAGTATCCGATCTAGCCTCCTCCGCCGCATTTCTGGTGCTGTTCACTTCTTTACCGATTTTTGCTGCCGAATTGGTCAACCCTTCCAAAGACGTAGCCATTGCATGCAGGTCTGAGGAGGTTGCTTTAGCAGCACCCGCAACAGAATTTGCTTTTGTATTCGTATCTTCGGCTACCCTGCGCATAGCGTGGGAGGAGGAGGAAAGCTGTGTCGAGGCGCTCGCAACTGATGTAACAACCAGGCCAACTGAATTTTCAAAATCATCCGTAATATTGGTAAGTCCGGTTTGTTTTTTTTGCATGAAGTCAAGTGCAGAATTTGAGGATTTACTGGCGATCAGGAACGAGCCCTGCATACCTGTCTCAACGATTTTGCGATAAAACTTGTTATTATTGACATGATCCAGACAGGCAACAGACTCCCGAAGATATGCATCGAATCGGTCAATCATGTCATTGATGGCAAACAAAAGTTCACTGTGTTTACCTGAAGGGGTGATATTGGTTATTCGAATTTCAAAATTACCGGCACTGACCCCTTGGACAACCTCAAGTGCCTGAGCCAGTGGATCGCTGTGTTCCCCAGAGGTTTCGGGGCTGGTTGTTTCGGCCCCAATATCGCTGGGATCAACTTTTTTGAGCATGTTGAACAATTTAAATAGTGACTTCATTTTGCTATTTGACATCTTTTTTTTTATGTCCCCAAAGAGAATATGAATTGGTTGTATTCAATTTTGTTTTCGGTCAGCAAATCGACAACCGCCTGGTAGGATTGCTTTAAGCCTTTCTTGGGACTTTCGGCAGTTTGCTCAACATGCAGTAATTTTTTGTAAAGAGGCTCGATGTGATCGGTGATAATCTGCTTGTTTGGTAGCCGACGACTTGAGTGGTATCCGCTTATCGCGCCGCTTGCGTCATAAGATGGCGTTACATGAGCAAAAACCCAGTAATGATCGCCATTTTTTGACCGGTTGACAACATAGGCGAAAACTTCCTGGCCGGCATTTAGAGTATTCCACAACAGTTCGAATACCGCTCTGGGCATATCAGGATGGCGGATCAGATTATGCTGCACACCCAGAGTATCCATCTCTTCATAGCCGGCAAGACGCAGGAAACATCGGTTTACATAGGTCATCTTCCCCGATAAATCAGTTTTGGTTACGATAATTTCATCGTTGTCGAATTCTCTCTCTACCCCGGTCAATTGGGGATTTCCATAAAGTGTCATTTATTCACCTTCAGCATTCGAAATGCTTGTGCCAGCTTATAGGAACAATTGATTTTCGGATCATGTTGGATTGATGCCAACGAAATTATTGGCTTCATGCCAAAGGTGTAGTGCTATCCAGACTACCGTTCTTGATCATAAGGTGTGATGGTTTACCAATTATTAACGTTCTCTGTTGCCGATGAGGAAAAATGATTGAGGTCAATTAAGACCAGGATCCGATCTTGCCGAGTATCGAAATTGCTCTGGCATGCGGTAAAGATTAAAAGACGCTGTCGCCAATTTTTTTGTGCACGAAATTACAGATTTGTGGAGTCATATTCTGGTCCTCCATGTTCATCCGACTGCTTAGTTCCGTCAATGATAAGTGAGTAAAGGTAGGGCGCCGCAGTTCATTTTGATTTCGCTTTTTTTGAAATCTCGCGGTTAAATTATTGATATATATCCATAATATTTCGAATTATTTGCAGTTGAAATAGCTTCAAGCCCTTGCTATTACTGACTTTGGCACCAGCAGGGGATCGGAGGTTCGTATCCTCTCACTCCAACTATTTTCCTTTTTGTTTTACATAGCCAATTTAGATGAAATTCATAAGAGAAATCCCCTGAAACAAATACACCTCTCAATCAACAACCAAATCAGTATCGGGAAAACCAGTGAGCATAACCAAGCAGCAAGTTCAGGATTGCCTGAAACAAATATCTCTTCCTGGAAGTGACAAGGATATCGTTTCTGGCGGATTGGTCTCAGACATTTTTATTGATGGGGCGAAAGTCATTTTTTCACTGACTGTCCCGGCAGAAAAAGCCAGGGAACTCGAGCCGGTACGCGAGGCTGCCCAGGCTGCCGTCATGGCGCTGGATGGCGTGGATTCTGCTATGGTCGCATTAACTGCCGAAAGAAGCCCGGGCAGTGAGCCCGCCGGTGGTGGCGGACCAGATCACGGACACAGACAGGCAGCGCCCGGTTCACCGGCCGGTCTTCCCGCCCAGGCGCCTGTGGAAGGGGTAAAGAAAATCATCGCCGTGGCGTCCGGCAAGGGCGGTGTGGGGAAGTCCACTACTACTGTAAATCTGGCACTGGCGATGGCTGAGCGCGGATTGAAAGTCGGTATTCTTGATGCAGACATCTATGGTCCTTCAATGTCCCGGTTGCTGGCTATCAGCGGCAGACCGGAAGCGAATGACGACGAGACTCTTTTAAAACCGATGCAGGCCTATGGTCTGCAGGTTATGTCTATGGCCTTTCTGGTGGAAGAAGACACGCCGGTAATCTGGCGCGGGCCGATGGTGATCAAGGCACTTACCCAGATGTTGCGTGATGTGGCCTGGAACGATCTCGACCTGCTTGTCGTTGACATGCCACCGGGTACTGGTGATGCACAACTGACGATGGCACAGCAGGTGCCGCTTGCCGGTGCGGTGATTGTCTCAACACCTCAGGACCTGGCACTGATAGATGCTCGTAAGGGCCTCAGCATGTTCGAGAAGGTGAATGTTCCGATTCTTGGAATTGTCGAAAATATGAGCACATTCGTTTGCCCCAAATGCGGGGAAGTGAGTAACATCTTCGGCCATGGCGGCGCTAAAAGCGAGGCTGAGACCAAGGATGTGGAATTTCTCGGTGATATACCCCTTCATATGGATATTCGCGAAACCTCCGACAGCGGCAAGCCGGTAATGGTCAGTTCACCCGATGGTCCCCATGCAAATGCCTTTCGCGTAATTGCCGGGAATGTAGCCAGGCAACTGGAACTGTAATGTTAGAGCCTGTCAAATGATTCAATCTAAACCTGACAGGCTCCAATATCTGATGTTATCCTGAGTTGAAGGCTGGGGAACCGGAAACGGGACCAGTCGTTTTCATTCGCAGGCAATATTTCTGCCAGCGGTTTTCCAGCGTAAAACATCCCCAGATAATACCGATAACCAGGTAAAAATGTCGCCAGTGGTCGATATCGATGATCCAACCGACAATGATATGGGCGATAAATACGCTATATGCGATTATGAAATATGGCTGCCATGGGCGTGGGCGGAATAGCAGTTTAAATCCGCCGATCAATGTCCACAAAACCAGGGTCAGAAAGGAAGCAAATCCCAGCCAGCTGTAACCCAACAGGGATTTCAGCCAGATATTGTGTGTGTCTCCACCATAAATTAAACCGAATTCCAGCGGGCCCAGACCCAGTGGTTTTTCCACTGCCAGGCTAAAGCCGATGGCGTGTCTGGCAAAGCGTCCGATCCGCGCATTATCATAGGACTGGATGGCTTTCGCCCGTTCTGAAAATAACGACGATACAACTTCGAACTGTAATGCGGTGGCAAGCAGAACAACAACCAGTGCAAGCCCTATAATTGCAAGCATAATATATTTCAGGCGTTGTCGAGGATTGCGTTCGTTAAGGAACAGGATCAAATACATCAAAAACGTCGAAATGATCATCATTATCCAGGCTCCCCTGGAAAATGCCAGGAAAATTCCCGCCAGTAATATCACCAGCATTGCCAGGCGAATTGGAGCAGTCGTAACCGAGCGGGTAAGCAGTCCGTAAATCAAGTACAAAATCGGGGCGACGATGAAGGGTCCAAACACATTGGGATCCTGGAATGCCCCCATTGCCCGACTGTAGCGGGTGAAAATTTCAAAACCGGGAATTGCATTAAAATATCCGAATATTCCCAGAGTGGAAGTAATCACCGCTGCCACAACATAGGCCCGGAATATCAATCGTAAGCGCCCCATATCATCGGCAATGACAGCGGCAAAGAACATCGAAGTGAGGCCAAGGAAAATGGTAATTGTCATATATATCAGTCCGTCTGAAAGATCGGCCGTTTGCGATATTGAAAGAATACCGCCTGTCGAAAACAAAAAGACGCACACAAACAGGGGTAGTATTGAGCGGTTGATTTTCAATCCTGACAAAAACCAGATGCCAAGTGTGGCTGCAAGTAACAATTCATACGGTGCCGGCTCAAACATGACAAAGCCGCCGAGAAATACACCAACTGCCAGAATGGCATTTGCCAGCGCTGCAGCATTTCCACTATGCGGGATGTCACCTGGAACGACACCATAGGGATAGGTTGTACTCAATACGCATATTCCGTTTTCATCAGCTTGATGGGAGTGATGATCACGATGTATAGATCAAACAGCAGGGACCAGTTTTCGATATAGTAGAGGTCATGATTGACGCGTTGCCGGATTTTTTCATCGTTGTCGACCTCGCCGCGCCATCCATTGATCTGCGCCCAGCCGGTAACACCGGGCTTGACCTTGTGACGGGCAAAATATCCGTCAACAACGTCGTCCCACAACTGATTTTTGGTATGCGCATTCATCGCGTGTGGGCGCGGTCCCACCAATGATAATTTGCCGGACAGGACATTAAAAAGCTGAGGGAGTTCGTCAATTGATGTTTTGCGAATGAAACGCCCGACACGGGTTACTCGTACGTCGTTTTTTGTTACAACCGTTTTTGCTTCCGGGTCAGCCATTTCATGATACATGGAGCGAAATTTCAGCACGTTCACGACTTCGTTGTTGAATCCAAAGCGTTTTTGCCGAAAAATCACCGGCCCTTTACTTTCCAGCCGAATTGCGATCATCGTTGCGATCATAACAGGCGAAAACAGGATAACTCCAGCAACTGAAAATACGATGTCAAATGCCCGTTTCATCACAGCATCCCAATCGGCGATCGGTTTGTCGAACAAATCAAGAAACGGTACTGACCCTTCATAGGAATATGAGCGTGGGCGAAAGCGCAGTTTATTGGTATGGGCTGACAGGCGAATGTCCACCGGTAAGACCCAAAGCTTTTTCAGAAGTTGCAATACTCGGTTTTCAGCCGAGAGTGGCAGGGTGACAATCAGCATATTTATTTTTGCCAACCGTGCAAATTCGACCAGTTGTCCCACGTTGCCTAGTTTGGGATAGCCGGCCACAATTTGAGGCGAACGCTTGTCGGTGCGGTCATCAAATATTCCGCATATCCTGATGTCGGTGGCATCGCGAGCTTCCAGAGAACGGATTAACTCTGCTGCCGGCTCTCCTCCGCCGACAATTACCGCACGCCGTTCCAGTCTTCCATCAAAGGTACGACGCTTTACATATAATGAAACCGCAGCGCGCAATGATACCAGGTAGAGGATACCAAACACAAACCAGGCGGCGAACCAGATGCGGGAAAATTCCGCCGCTATTTTGCCGAATACGCCGATTGCCATCAATACCAGCATGGCCAGGGCGAACCCGGTCACAACTTTTGAGCTTTGTGCAACAAATGACCGTAGCGAGATAATATTGTAGCCATCCAGTGCCTGGATAAAACTGACGGTCAAGAATGACCCGATCAATGAGGCATAAATATAGATATCAACGGGCATCCCGCTGGTTGCGACGTGAATCTGGTGAATAATGTAGGCAACTAGCAATAAACCGAAGAATTCCGCGATGCGAATTATCCCGGTTATTAGATATGGAGCAACAGAGTCAGTTGCAAACTGGGCTGCAACCTGTTTGGCAATTTCGGTTACTTTTTCGTTCTGTAACTTGCCCTTTTCGGAATATTCTTCTGCGCTATGCTCACGGCGTGCTGAAAACACCTGCTTGGGGTCAATATTGTCAACGCTCATCGGTCAGTCCCATTACGATAGGTCAATTATTACTAGAACGGGATTTACCGGAAAATTGCTAAATTAGATTTGAAACGCTGGCATTTACCAGGAAATTTGCCAAAAGTCTGACATCAGGATTAATAAATATCTAATGAAGACGCAATGTATCTACTTTGTTAGCGACTTGTTCACCAATTCAAAAAGATAGCTCACATAAACCGGCTTTTACAAGCTGGCAAAATAGGCAGCTTCGATACTTTTTGCCATAACGTCGACACTAAACCGTTGTTTCAAAACTTCCGATCGTTTTTTTGCCAATCCAATGAGATTAGGATTGCCAAGGTTTTTTGCCATGGCGTTTTCCAGGGCGTTCATGTTATCGGGCTCAAACATGACATCGGGTTCATCGGAAAATATCTCGGGAATTCCTCCTACCCGTGCGGCAATTATCGGTAATTGCGCAGCAACTGCTTCAAGCACAATATATGGCATCGATTCCGCCCGTGAAGGGACAACAATCGTTCGAGCCAGGCGGAATGCTTTTCTGGCCGGCATTGCATCATGAAATGAAACCCTGTCAGCAATATTCAATCGACATGCCTGCTGGACGTATTTTTCCTTGTCCGGTCCGTCTCCAACCATATGTGCATTTAGTTTATTACCTGATTTTGCGTTTAACGATGCAAAGGCATCAAGGAATAAATCCGGCCCTTTTAGGTCGCGCATCATGCCTATATACAGAAAATCTGCAGCTTTCTCATCCATAGAGACGGCATCAAACTCGCTTTCCCGCAAACCGTTATAGACAAGACTTGTCGGACAGCCTGGTATTCCCACTTTTTCCCGGTAGCTTTCTTGTTCATATCGGCTGACAAAAACCAGCCGATCGGTCATCATCTCCAGCGATCGTTCCAGAAAGAAAAATAATTTTCCCTTCATGGAGGAAGCATCATAGTGGATGCTTCCTCCATGAGGACAATAAATGCGTGCGGTCTTGTTGCCGGGCATCCGCAATAGTGAACCGATGAGTCGTGCGTAGGCGCCACCTTTCGAGCCGTGCGAATGCAAAATATCCGGGTTTAAATTTTTTAGTTTCTTGTAAGCATTATAAAGTGTCACAAGATCGCCGGGGGTTATTGCACGGCGCATTGGAATCCTGTGCAGGCCAAGTTTTAGTGATGGCCTTATTTCCTCAAAGAGTTTTTCTTCATGTTCACCTCCTGTGGAAGAGTCACACAAAATTCCAATATCCATGTTTTGGTCATTTTGAATTTCCACCAGATCACGTACATGGCGAAAAATTCCTCCAACCGGGGAGCGAAAGCAGTGCACAATGCGAAGTTTGCGGTCAATTTCCATCGTCGATTAGAACAATCGTTCCCGTATATATATTGTATCCCCTGGCAATATCGGATCGCCAATGGAGACACGTCCGGTCATGACATTTCCGTTCACATTCCGGGTTACATCTGAATTTGCCTGCTCAGCACGTGCGGTAAAACCACCGGCTACTGCCACAGCATTCTGCACGGTCATTCCCGGCACATAGGTATATTGGCCGCTCGCCCCCACTTCGCCCATGATGAAAAACGGCCGGTAACGATCCATTTCGACTGATATGTCCGGATCACGCAAAAAACCGGAACGCAATTTGGCCGCGATGGCACTTTCGACCTGTTTGGGGGTTTTTCCACGCGCCTGAACCGATCCCAACAGCGGAAATGCAATATGGCCGCTTTTTTCAACCGAATAGGTATTGGTAAGGTCGGCCTGACCAAATACGGTAATGCGCAACCTGTCACCTGCATCCAGAACATAGGGTTTTTTCAATTCCTTGTAAAATGCATCACCTACTGGCTTGTAGGTGGCACATCCACCCAAAGCCAAAAATAGGATCAAACAGACTAACACTGCTCTGGGATGCATATTTAACAGATGTTTCATTCAAAAAATCCAATATGGCTGACATTAGCCGGACACAAGTTGATTTAATTAATGAACTGTTATGGTTAATGGGGGGTAAAACACCGTGCCAATTATCCCGTAAATCAAAAAAAAGTAGAAATAGTGATACCGAGAGGGGTCTCATTAATCACTTGGTTACCATAAACCTTCATATTCTGGCCACTAATACAGTTTGAGTAACCTGGAGAGCAATCAATGGCCGGTCACACTGACCTTTCAAGAGATGTTGATATTGATATAGTGGGCCTATTTTCCAATATCTGGAGAAAGAAATGGGTGATACTGGTGCTATCGGCTATGGTTGGCGCTTGCATCTATATAGTTATGAGCTCGATATCACCACGATATCAAACCACTGCACAGTTGATAATAGAACCCCGAGAGTCTGAGTTTACCCGGGTGCGTGAGCCAAGTAGCAGCGGTATTGATGCTAATGAATTTGATGCCGCTGCGGTATTGAGTCAGGTACAGATCATTTCGTCAGATTCAATTGCGCTTGGCACAATAAAGAAACAGAATCTGGCGACAAGTCCAGAATTTGGAGACAACGTGGAGCCTTCTATGCTGTCTGATCTGTTTGTTTTGACCGGTTTGAAAAATGAATCTCTGGCGATTCCGCCCGAAGAGCGCGTTCTTAAAGAGTTCAAATCTCGGCTAAAAGCTTATTCAATTGAGAATTCGCGGGTGATTGAAATTTCATTTTGGGCAAATGATCGTCAATTGGCGAAAAAAATCACAAATACAATTGCTGATGAATATTTGTTGGCTCAGCGGGATTCAAAACTTGAAGCGGGCGCCAATGCAACAAAATTTCTTGAGCCGGAAATTGCAAATTTGCGTGAGAAAGTGCGTTTGGCAGAGGTGCGAGTGGCAGAATTCCGGTCTAGCTCGGACATTTTGCTTGGTAACAATAATTCTCTGTTGGCAACACAGCAATTATCCGAAGTATCAACGGAACTCTCTCGCATTCGAGCTCAACGATCCGCGGCTGAAGCAAAAATTGAATCAATACGTTCATCTATCAAGGTGGGATCATCTCTTGAAGCTATACCTGAGGTGATTGCGTCCCCACTTATTCAAAGGCTGAGAGAGCGTCAGGTGCAACTGCGTGCGCAAATTTCGGAGTTGTCTATCACATTATTGCCGGCGCATCCGCGCTTAAAATCCCTGAAGTCACAATTGAAAGATTTTGAGAATCAGATTCGCCGTGAAGCGCGTGGAATTCTTGCCAGTCTGGAAAATAATGTTAAGATATTGCGTAATCAGGAATCGTCACTGGTTGAAGAATTGACCCGGTTGAAAGCTGAATCGGCGAGGGCAGGAGAGGCCGAGGTTGAATTGCGGGCTCTGGAACGTGACGCAGTTTCTGAGCGGGAATTGTTGCAGGCTTATTTGAGCAAATATCAGGAGGCTGCCGGTCGTCAGAGTAGCAAATATCTGCCAGTCAATGCACGAATAATATCCTGGGCTCATTTGCCAGCTGAATCATATTATCCAAAAACCATTCCTTATTCTATTGCGGGTACTCTGGTTACCGCAATTCTCAGCATGGTTGGAGTGCTTGTAGTTTCGTTATTGAATGGCAAGGCGTTCAGAAAGGTTGAGGATTCTGGCGTTCCTGTCGGGCATAAAACGATCGAGGAAACTCCAGAAAAAATACATATCCCCGTTCAGCCTGATGAAGCTGTAGTTCCTGGTTTGCAAAGCGTTTCTGAAAAACAGCAAATTGTCAGTGATCCGGTTGAATTGAGAAATCCGGATATCAGGGTATCGCAAGCCGACATGCCTGAACTTATTGCTTCGCCTCCACAGAACAGGACTGGACAAAAAACGAATACATTGCCTCCGCAGAACAGGACTGGACAAAAAGCGGATGCATTGCCTCCACAGAACAGGACTGGACAAAATACGGATGCATTGCCTCCACAGAACAGGACTGGACAAAATACGGATGCATTGCCTCCACAGAACAGGACTGGACAAAATACGGATGCATTGCCTCCACA
>JAAEMP010000293.1 GCA_024225445.1 Hyphomicrobiales bacterium
ATGTATATCGGGCAAGGTTTGCAACGCAGCCCCAATAAGAACCTGGGGGCTGATTTGGGCCGCCCCAAGAATATGGCGAAGGCTTGTTTTTCACGCCCGCTGGACTGCGTTATACTTCGCTTATGGCCGTATAGACCACTGCGCAAAGCATGCCTTGCCAGCAAACGTGAAAGACAAGCCAAATGATTCAATCCAAGCCGGAAACTCTGGGTGCTGTTTGCTAATTATTTGACGGTGAAGTTTCTTTCTCCGGGGAACAAACGTGCCAAAACGACACAAGTCAGGGCTTGTTTTCTTGATGGTGACTAAGTGATACCCAGATCTGCCTGGCGGTAATGTCCGGGCGTCGCAGTTGCCGGCATGGTTCGTGGCAGAAGCGTGTTAGTAGATGCTCAATTCGCGGACTTGTTACTTTAGTTTATTGTGATAAGCTATTGACGTCTATGGTGTGATGTTATGCATTCAAAATGGTAATTTTGGGGCATCTTAGTAAGCCTATTTAGGCAAGAAAGCTTTTTGGACAAAATGGCATTAACTACAAATCATTTGGCTATCGCGCAATCACACCGGATATAAATCAGGACCGTGAAAAGGGAGAAGACCAATGGTAAGGAAAAGAAAAAATCTCACCAATTTAGTGTTTGCCGCTTCACTGCTGGCTTTGGGGGGCAGGCGTTTGCTGGAACCGACACAGAGGAAGAATACGAAAAAAAGCAGGAGAAACTGGGCGAACGTCACCAGGAATATGTATACGGTGTTCCAGATGTCCCTACGACCGACTGGGTAATGTCCTCGGGTGGACGTTTGTATGATAACTGGATGAATGCTCTGGATATTGAAGGACCCGAAGTGACCCATCCTTCATGGCCGGCATCCAATACCAAAAAACAGGGGGCGACCACATGGCGCTGCAAGACCTGTCATGGCTGGGATTATAAAGGTGTCAACGGCAAATATGCCTCCGGATCATATAAAAGCGGAATTGGCGGCGTTACGCACATGCATGGTACCACCCCTCAAAACATGGTTGCGATATTGCGCGATGATATCCACCGTTACACGAGTGATATGCTGTCGGATGAACACGTCCTTCGTATCGGCATGTTCATTTCACGGGGGTTGCATGATACCGATGCCTATATCGACCGCAGCTCCGGCAAGACCATTGGTGTTGCTTCACGCGGAGCCCGGATTTTCCAGAATATATGCGCTACATGTCATGGTTTCCAGGGTACCAAACTTGATTGGGGATCAGACGATGAACCTGCATTTGTCGGTACCGAGGCCAATGCCAACCCATGGGAAGTTTTACACAAGATACGCAATGGGCATCCCGGCCACGAGATGGTGGCGATGAGACCATTTTCATTGGAGACTTCCGTGGATATTCTGACCTATATCAGAACCCTGCCGGAGAAGTAGGACAACCTTACTATCCAGCGCGGGAGTTGGCTCAGTCTTCACCCGCGCCGATGTTTAACGAGAACAAGCACTAATTTTGCTTATATCACGTAAAAACACGTAGGTTTTGCCCTGTCTGGCTTCAGTTTCAAAACCAATTGAATTCAGATCTGCCACCAGAACGTCAATTTTTTCACGTCCTACAATGTGTGGCTGCAACTCGATTATCAGCCCTCGCACACCTTCGAGATTTGTATCACTCAACAGTTCCACTTCGGTGCCTTCAACATCCATCACAATGGAATCCGGCTCGTGAGATCGCAGGACCGCCTCCAGGGCGTCACTTTCCACTGCGCATTTTTTCGAACTTATGCCTCTGTCTATATGGAGCTTGAAGAAAGGATGCGCTCATCCTTGAAAAATTCAATCTTCGAACCGGCTTTTGTTATTGCCTTCATATGAACGTCTGGCTCAAATCCATTAAGGGCAAAATTATTCAAAATAACAAGCTCCATATCCTGATTCGCTTCACAGGAACGCACATTGCCCGGGTCACATATCTTGTTTACCAAAAGGCTAACCAGCCCAATCCGCGTACCAATTTCCAGAACCCGGTCACCCTGTTTGAGATAGGCTTTGGCCAGATCACGCTCATGATCCTCATAAACATTTTTAAGCAGCAAAGAACGAACAAGCTTTGGCATTGTGCCAGGATCGATTGATACCCACGCATCATCAATCACAATTTCATTTTTGCTTAAAAGGCGATGCCATAGGAGTGAGAGGTTGCGGAAGGGTATTGACACGGGCGGTTCCGGTTTTCATGCATCGGCCTTGTTTTGACGACCTTGTTTTGGCATAGTTTTAACCCCACAACCATGGTATCAACTAATTTTAACCAGTCGTCATTCCCCAGACGGGAATATCTTTAGATAGTTTGGTAAAAGAGGTCCCTAATGGTCTGAACATTTTGAGGTTTTGAGTAACGCGTAAACTGTCAAGCCATCCAGTGCATGCGGGGACGAAATCTGTCCGGGCACAACTGCTGATACTCGAAATTGATAGAATCCCTGGATCAGCAGGCCACAAAGACTATTCGAGCCAATCGGGCATATTTTCATTACTATAGCGGCAACGCAAAATACTTTTTCATTCATATCCCGAAAAATGCCGGTGTTGCCATACGTCATTCACCCCTGCTGAGAGGGAAAGTCATATGAGCAGAGCTGGGTTTCCATATTTCGCGTGCCTATTCTGCCAATCTTGCCCGTGTAATGAAGGCAAATGGTGAGCACCACGGTTTTCACCATGCGCGTTACCGCGATATACGTGCTTTTGTACTTGAAAATCTGCAGCTCATTGCCATAGTCCGCAATCCCTGGGCGCGGGTAGTTTCGAGGTGCACGTTTGCAACAAGTGCTATTTTTTCAGGTGAAGCATCCCCGACTATATCCATGATTCATTTGAAGCCTTTCTTGAAGAACGCCACAAATACGGCAATCGGGACTTATACTGGCACCGCGCGATACGCGGATGGTATCCTCAGCTGGATTATTTAACCAACAGCAACGGCGATATCTGTGTTGACTTGCTTCGACAGGAATATCCGGGTGAAGAATCAATGTCCCATTTTGGACTGAATGAACCTGTCAAGGTCACGAATTCCAGTCACAAGAAGAGCAATCAGATTCGTGACTATCGAAAGTATTATAACTCCAAAACGATCCAGATTGAAGCTGACTGGTATGCGAAAGACATCGAAATGTTTGGCTTTGATTTTGATTCAGCGGCACAAAAAAACACGCATTTCAGTAAAGACTGACCATGAAAGGGCCCAGTGGTTTGCCTGAGTAATTTTCGATCACATTGAAGCAATTGTCTTTCGCACGTGAATTAGGAAAAACCCCCGGAACTAAATTACATTCCCGGGGTAGTTTGCAGGGTAAACTCAACAAGGCGTATGCGATTTCTCAAAAACTTAATTTGCGATTTTTGCTCCGGCCGCTTTCAGAGGTATGCATAATGTGACGGTCGTTCCGATATTGATTTTGGATTTGATATCGAGGCTACCGCCATGCATTTCTGCAAGAGAACGTGAAATAGCCAATCCAAGACCGGATCCTTTGTGACTTTTGGTGAATTGATTTTGGACCTGTTCAAATGGGCGATGAATTTTCTTCAGATTCGCTTTCGAGATTCCAATGCCGTTATCTGTGATGGTGACGATAACGTTGCCTGCATTTTTGCAAGCTTCAACTGAGATTTTTCCGCCATCATTTGAAAACTTCATTGCATTTGACATCAGGTTAAGCAGGATTTGTTTGATTGCGCGCCGGTCAGCTTCAAGTATCAAGTCCTCACTCAGGTTTTCCTCTATTTCAATTTTTCTGTCATTCGACTGGTGCAAAATAATCGGCAGGGTCTCTTCGACAATTTTGCCAAGGTTGAAACTTTCAACATCCAGCGTTAATTGCCCTGCTTCGATTTTTGACATATCCAGGATATCGTTGATGACACCCAGCAGATATGAGCCGCTATCATAAATATCACGGGAATATTCTTCATATTTTTCCGATCCTAGTGGTCCAAACATGCGCTGATTCAATATTTCAGAGAATCCCAAAATTGCGTTTAGTGGCGTTCGAAGCTCATGTGATATGTTGGCCAGAAACTCGGATTTTGCCTGATTGGCGGCTTCAGCGCGATCTTTTTCCGTAGCGTAATTTTGAGCCAGTTCTTCCAGTTGGCCAGCCTGATCCCGCAAATCCTGGCGCGATTTCTGCAAATCTGATATCGTCGCCATTAAACGACGCTCTGAATCCAGTAATTTTCGTTCATGTTGTTTGATGTTTGTAATATCCGTCCCAACGGATACAAAACCACCGTCTCTTGTTTCGCGTTCATTGATTTGAAGCCAGCGCCCGTCTTCCAGCTGGACTTCCATGGAGCGTGCGCCTTCTTTGGCATTTTTCAACCCGATAATGTAATTGGCCGCATTGGCAGTTTTTGAGGCATCCATCACCGCGTTGTAATTCATGCCCTGGGTCGCGTTGTATTTTGTCAAGCCGTGCAATTGCTGGTATTTCGAGTTGCACATTACCAGCTTTTTTTCTTCATCCCACAGGACAAATGCTTCGGACAGGTTTTCAATTGCATCTCGCAATCTGATGTCATTCAGGTCGGATTCGGATTTAAGCTTTTGCTGCTCGGTAATATCCAGAGCGATACCGATCAGATATGGCTCATCATTCGCGGATTGTACCAGCTCGAAACGGGTACGAATCCATGTCCAGTCACCATTTCTGTGTTTCATCCTGAAAACGCTGTCGACGGCATCGCGGTTTTCGACCAGCACCTCATTTGCCAGTTCAAACAGGTCGGCATCTCCTGGATGAACCAATTTTGCAATTTGTGAAAATCCCAGTGTATTCTTAAAGGAATCCATGCCGAGCAACTCATACATCGATTCTGACCAGTAGATTTGTCCACGTGACAAATCCCAGTCCCAGAGGCCACATCTGCCGCGTGACAATGCAGTATCAAACCGGTTTTGGGTCAAATTGTAGATTTTGTCTGCTTCCCGTGCCCGGGCCAGCTGCACGAAATAGGCATATAATATGATCAGCAACATACCCGATGTTCCAACAAACAGGGAAACATTGAGGGAAACGGCTTTGCGCCAGTCAGAATAAAGAGCGTCCAGTGGTTGGATCAAGGTAATACCGCCATGTGGACTTGGTAGAATACGATGCACACCCAGAGCTTTTTTCCCATTTTCAAAACTGAGTACTTTAACATCAGCGCGTTTACCGAATGTGGTCAGCAAGATGGAATTTCCTAGTATTGTACTGATATCTTTGTCCTGCCATTCGGGATGATGAGGCAGACTTGCCGAGATTTTTCCATCGCGTCCTGTAGCGATAATCTGACGTTCATTCTTCAGGTATTTTGCTGACACAGAGTCGGCGAGAAGGTTTTGAAATTCAATTTTTGTGATTGGTTTTTTCGAGGCGAAGGCAGTCGGTTTTAGTTTCTCATTCACTATCTCGGCAATAAAATTCAGTTCAGCAGAGGTCGAATAACGGATATTGTCCGCTTCATTGGAAAGTGACATCCAGCGTGCAAATGCCAGACTGCCTAAAAATATCACAATTAACACTGGAATCAGCTGAAGCAAAAGTGACTCATTTTGCAAAAGACGTTCATAGGCCGGATGACTGAATAATCTGGCATAACTGAAACGTCCAGAGTAAGCTTTCTTACCCTGGTTTATATATTGCTGATTTTGCGCTCGCGCAATCTGCACGTCCGCTTGCCCCATTACTGATCTCCCAACTAGAAGTCCCCGAAAATCTGGTTCGTCCGAAAAAAACGAATCACTTGTATTTGAATCCACGCGAATCGCCATGTCCAGCAAAACTTTAAATTGGGTTGAAATTTCTTTATTGAGTTCCAGTCTGCCAACAACTCCGGATTTTGGCATTTTTCCGGGGACATTATTCTATCCGGCGATGATGCGATCAAGAATCTCATTGACATCGGTGGATAGTTCAGGATTTTCCTGCAATTTTTTCAGTGCGGTAATGGCGGATTTTCGTCGCTGTTGTTCCAGTGAACCGTGGGTGCGAAATGCCGTCAAAATTCGTGCGGCGATTTGGGGATTGATTTTGTCCAGTGATACAATTGCTTTTATCACCAGACGATAACCCTCGCCTGAGCGTGCATTAAACCCGGTTGGATTACCAAAAGCGAAACTTGACAGGACGGAGCGAACCCGGTTCGGGTTTTTCAAATTGAACTTCTCATGGCGCATTAGTGCCCGTACAACCCTGGCTGCACCCGGTCCCGGGATCATAGCCTGCACTGTGAACCATTTGTCCAGCACCAGGGGATTATCAATATAGTCGTAATAGAAACTGGCGATTGCATCTTCGCTGGATTTTCGCGATTTATGGCGCAGCACAATTCTGGAGAATGCAGCAAACCGGTCACTCATATTGGTCGCCCCGGCAAATTGCCGCATACTCTCCTCTTCAGAAAGTTTATGATTTGCCATAACCCCAATATCAAGCAACAAATTTCGCAGAGCCCGTTTTCCGGACTGGTCAGCATCGGGCAAATATTCATCCAGGACTTGTGTTTCTTCCCACAATTGGCTCCATATCTGGACAATCCGATCGCCGATTTCTCCCATCAGTGAATTGCGTGCCTTGTGGATTGAATCAGGATCAACAGAATGTCCGATGGCGCGGCCAACTTCGCCTTCTCCAGGCAAGGTAATGGCCAAAGAACGATAGGCTGCCGGTAGGTCGCTATCACCGGCAATAGCTAAAGCAGCATCCAGAAATTTGCCATCTGTCCTGGGAGCTTTCCCCCGTCCCAATGCTCGCGCACCACTAACCAGCAATTTCATCGCATAGGTTTGAAAGGCCTGCCATCTGTTGAACGGATCACCGTCATTGGCGGCCAGAAAAGCCAGCTCGGTATTTGTCTGGTGGATTTCCAGATTTACCGGCGCACTGAAGTTTCTGTTGACCGACAGGGTGGGGCGGCTATTAATCCCGGCAAACACGATCTTGTGTTTGCGTTTGACCAGATGAAACAGGTCTCCATCATGCCTGCATCCAGTGATTCTTGAAGCGACCTGATCATTGCCGTCTTTGGCGACCAGTCCGATCCTGACTGGAATATGCATCAGTCTTTTTTGTGTTTGCCCGGCGGTGGGAGCCAGGTTTTGCTCAAGTTCCAGAGACAATTTCTTGGATTTTTCATCATAGCTGGATGAAGCGATGATTGAGGGTGTCCCCGCTTGTGAATACCAGAGTGCGAATTGATCGAGATTTATTTTGCCCGCGTCGGCAAAACATTTAAGGAAATCCTCGATGGTGGCTGCTTCACCATCATGGCGGCGAAAATACAGATCCATCCCCTTCTTGAAGGTTTTAGGCCCCAGAATTGTCGCCAGCATTCGCACCAGCTCTGCTCCTTTTTCGTACACCGTTGCGGTATAAAAATTGTTGATCTCTCTGTAACTCTCAGGACGCACGGCATGGGCCAGCGGGCCTGCGTCTTCAGTAAACTGGCTGATGCGCAGTCTGCGTACATCCTCGATGCGCATTACCGGGCGCGAGCGCATATCGGAAGAAAATTCCTGATCGCGATAGACCGTCAGTCCCTCTTTCAAACACAGCTGAAACCAGTCCCTGCAGGTAATGCGGTTGCCGGTCCAGTTGTGAAAATATTCATGGGCAATAATCGCCTCGATATTTGCGTAATCGGCATCGGTTGCAGTAGTCGGATCAGCCAAAACATATTTGGAGTTGAATATATTCAGCCCCTTGTTTTCCATCGCCCCCATATTGAAATCGGAAACCGCAACGATATTGAAGACGTCCAGATCATACTCACATCCAAATACTTCTTCATCCCATTTCATCGAACGAATGAGCGCATCCATGGCGTATTTGGCCTGGTCCTCTCTTCCCTTTTCCACATAAACGCCCAGCCTGACGCTTTTACCAGATGCGGTATTGAATTTTTTGTGAATTGCACCCAGATCACCCGCCACGATTGCAAACAGGTAACTTGGTTTGGGATGCGGATCATGCCAGACGGCAAAATGCCTGTTGCCGGCCAGTTTGCCTTTTTTTATCGGATTGCCGTTGCCGAGCAAAACCGGCGCCTCATTGCGGTCGGCCTCAATTCGGGTTGTGTAGGTAGCCAGCACATCGGGGCGGTCAGTAAAATAGCTGATACGCCGGAACCCCTCTGCCTCGCATTGGGTGCAGTATTTTCCGTTCGAGCGAAATAGTCCCATTAGTTGGGTATTGGTTTCCGGGTTGATCGTTACTTCGATCTCGATTGAGAATTTTTTGCTGGATGGCGGTGAAAAAATTTCCAGCAATTGTGGGGTGGCCCGAAAGGCGCTTGCTTCGAGTTTATCGCCATCCATCTTGACCCAGTTCAATGATAATTCATCCCCATCAAGGCAAAGTGGTGTCCTGGCTTTCACACCCCTGGAGCGTTCAACTTCCAGCACAGTCCTGACAATTGTGGCATTTGCATCCAGTTTGAATACCAAGTCTATATGGGAAATTATGTAATCGGCAACTTTGTAGTTTTTTAATCGGACAATCTGTCCATTGTCGGTACGCATCGCTATTGCCTTTTAATGATATCATTGGTTGTCTGGTGTATCAGTTGGTAACATTATCGCAAGTCCGCTCACTGGTTGCGGGGCGCAATTTCTTCCGAGATTGATTATTTAATGTTAATCGTTCAATTATAACGTTCTTCCTGCACTACCGAAACCCGGGACAATAAAGGCTCATGCCTCAATCTGCGTTAAATGCCCATATTCGACAGCTGAGGGAACATCGCTCCAGAATCGAAAAAATTCCGCTGAAGGATTTATTCGATGTAGATCCGCAAAGAGTACAACGTTTCAGTGTTGAAGACGGGTTGTTGATTTTCGATTTTTCCAAAAACCGCATTGATCAACCAAGCCTGAATACCCTTTTGGATCTCGCCACCGAGGCAAAATTGCAGGATGCCCGGTGCCGGATGTTTGCCGGAGAAAAAATAAATTTCACGGAAAAGCGCGCCGTTCTCCATACTGCCCTTCGTGCAGGCGAGGGTGCGGAATTGACTGTTGACGGGGAGAATGTCCGGGATTTGGTTGCCAGCACCAGAGAACGCACTTCTGCCTTTGCCGAAAAAGTCCGCAGCGGTGAATATCAGCTGGCAGGCAGGCAGATATGCGATGTCGTCAATATCGGAATTGGCGGGTCTGATCTGGGCCCGGTAATGTGTGTGGCTGCTCTCAAGCCCTATTGTTCGGGCCCGGATATCCATTTTGTTTCGAATGTCGATGGTGCTGATTTTCACGATACAGTAGCTGACCTTGATCCACACACAACCCTGTTCATCATCGCATCAAAAAGTTTTACCACCGCGGAAACCATGGCCAATGCCAAACTGGCAAAAGACTGGCTGGCCAGCAAAATTTCGCCGCCGGAACTTGGAAAACATTTTGTCGCGCTTTCGACAAATTTGCCGGCGACGGCCGAATTCGGCATTGATGAGGAGAGGACTTTCGGCTTCTGGGACTGGGTAGGGGGCCGCTATTCAATCTGGTCATCAATCGGATTGTCGCTGATGATCGCCATTGGGCCTGAAAATTACCGGAAGTTTCTGGATGGTGCCAAATCGGCCGATTCGCATTTTCTCAACCGTGCTTTCGAAAACAACATCCCGGTACTGATGGCACTGATCGGTATCTGGCATCGCAATGTCTGGGAATATCCCGCTCATGCAATTCTTCCCTATGATAACCGTCTTTCGCGGTTCCCGGCCTATCTTCAGCAACTGGACATGGAATCCAATGGCAAACACATATGCGTCGATGGCACCACGACAAAATATTCAACCAGTCCGGTCATCTGGGGCGAGCCGGGTACCAATGGTCAGCACGCATTCTACCAGCTTCTCCACCAGGGCAGCGACATTGTTCCCTGCGATTTTCTCATTGCCGCCTTGTCGCATGAAAAGGACCAGACCCATCAGAGAATGCTGGCGGCCAACTGCTTTGCCCAGAGTGAAGCGATGATGCTGGGTCGCTCAAAACAGCAGGTAATCAGCCAGATGCAGGTCGCCGGCGTAAACGTAACTGTTGATCGCGACCTGGTTCCCCACAAGGTTTTTGAAGGAAACCGGCCTTCCAGTACAATCATGTACAGGAAACTTGATCCGTTCGTTCTGGGTCAGTTGATCGCATTTTATGAGCACAAGGTGTTTGTGCAGGGCGTAATATGGGGGATCAACTCATTTGACCAGTGGGGGGTTGAACTTGGAAAACAGTTGGCCGTGGAAATCCAGCCGCTGCTGGAGGACGGAGCTTTTGACCCGGGCACTTCTGATCACGACGCTTCAACCAGTTTTCTCATCAGCAAATTTTTTGCCCTGTCCAAATAGCTAAAAATAACACTCGCAGAACACATTTCCACACTCTATATTCTGCCCATGAAAAATAATAAAAACAAACATGGTTCTGAGCTCCCGGTAGCATTGCCGGATTACTCGGAACCCGGCTTTTATGATAATACCGGCAAAGCCGTCGACGCATTGTGCAAATTGTATGATACCGGTACCGGATTTCTACGCGAAAAATTTCGCCTAATCATGGGCGGAAAGCCCATCACCCGGCGGTATCGCGCTTTTTATCCCAAAATCCGGGTGATCACCAGTTCTTATGCCAAGGTCGATTCACGTTTGGCATTTGGCCATCTTGCCGGTCCGGGAACCTATGAAACGACCATTACCCGCCCTGATCTTTTTGATTATTATCTGCGAAAACAGATCGGACTTTTGATAGATAATCACGGTGTTCAAATAGAAGTCGGACTTTCGGATGTGCCCATACCGCTGCATTTTGCTTTTCCCGAAGGGCAGCATATTGACGGCGCAATCGAAGATAATTTTGCCCGCCCGCTGCGTGATGTGTTCGATACCCCGGATTTGAGCGTCACCGATGACAAGATTGCCAATGGCGAATATGACGATGATTCCAATGACGTCCAGCCTCTGGCACCGTTTACCGCGGCCAGGATTGACTATTCGCTTCATCGTCTCGCCCACTACACCGCCACCAGTCCGGCACATTTTCAGAATTATATATTGTTCACCAACTACCAGTTCTACATGGACGAGTTTCTCGAATTTGCCAAACAGGCAGTCAGCGATCCGGCAAGCGGCTATGATGCCTTCATTGAAGGCGGCAATGTCATGACCCTGTCGGGAGATAAAAAACCATCCTCGGGCGTTCCGCTAGGCAGGCAACCGCAAATGCCAACCTACCATCTCACCCGTTCTGACAAGGCAGGTATCACCATCATCAATATCGGTGTCGGCCCCTCCAATGCAAAAACCATCACCGACCATGTCGCCGTTTTGCGCCCGCACACCTGGCTGATGCTTGGCCATTGCGCCGGATTGAGAAACAGCCAGTCTCTGGGAGATTATGTGCTGGCCCATGGTTATGTTCGTGAAGACAATGTTCTGGATGAGGATTTACCCGTCTGGATACCGATTCCGCCTTTGGCTGAAGTCCAGATAGCGCTGGAACAGGCGGTGGCAGAGGTTACTGGCCTCAAGGAATATACGCTGAAGAAAATCATGCGCACAGGCACGGTTGCCACAATTGATAACCGTAACTGGGAATTGCGTGATCAGGCCGGGCCGATAAAACGCCTGTCTCAATCGCGCGCTATCGGGCTTGATATGGAATCGGCAACCATTGCGGCAAACGGGTTTCGTTTCCGGGTACCCTATGGAACATTACTGTGTATTTCAGACAAACCCCTGCATGGCGAATTGAAATTGCCGGGAATGGCCACAGAATTTTATACCCGCCAGGTTTCCCAGCATCTGAAGATCGGCATACTTGCTTTGGAAAAAGTTCGCGAAATGCCCTCTGAACGACTGCATTCAAGGAAGTTGAGGGCGTTTAATGAAACCGCTTTTCAATAGGCCACTCACTGATGGTGTTGTGATTTGAATATCCGCTCACTGATATTGCTGGCTATTGTCGGGCTGGCTACGGCCATTGCAGCCGGTTTTTTCGGATCCTGGCATCCGGTCCTCGACACGTTTGCCAATTTTCGCGCCCATTTTTCTGTCGCACTTCTGGGCCTGGCATTAATCTGGATATTCAGATACGGCTATATATTCGGGATTTTTATCCTGATCCTTGTCTTGCCGGGATTATTATTCAGTGTCGGGATGATGGGCCAGTATCTCTATCCCTCAAAACCGGGGACCAAGGCAGAGACTACCTATACTTTGCTTTATCTAAATCTGTTTTATGAAAACGCCACGCCGCAAAAAGTCACCGCTATGGTTGCCCGCATCGACCCCGATATCATCGCCTTCAACGAAATGTCGTCCCAGTGGAAGCATCATTTGAAGGAGCTTGGCTCGCGCTATCCCCATTCCTGGTATTGTCCGGAATGGGAACAAATCGGTGGCAGCATGATTTACAGCCGGTTCCCGATGACATCGAACAGCGGTTATTGCCATGCCTATAGTGCCCTGTCGCTGAAGGATGTGATCATTGGGGATCAGAAAATCACCATTGGCGCGGTGCATATACGCTGGCCCTGGCCTGCCTCCGGGCCGCGGCAGGTCGATCAGCTGAAACCGGTGTTAAACCGGCTTGGCAGCACGGCGATCGTGGTCGGCGATTATAATTCGACTGTGTGGACCTGGCTGGTACAGCGTTTCGCCCGCTATGGCAGTCTGCAGATCATCGGCGGTATCGGCCCCAGCTGGCTGCATCAATTCCTGCCCGGTTCCTGGATAAAATATTTCGGATTTCCCATTGATAACGCCATGGTGAAAGGTGATGTACTGGTGAGGCAGGTGCAGACCCTGGACCCGGTTGGCTCAGACCATCTGCCGGTATTGATCCGGTTCAGTGTAAAATAGCCGGTCTTGTCAAAATTTCAAAAAAACAAGGCTCGCCGAATAGAGCCGAAAACAACCGCCTGACACATATCCAGTCTCACCCGGCAACGGCCATTACATGGCGCGCTATCACCAGTTCCTCGTTGGTGGCCAGCACGAATACCCGCACCCGGCTGCGGTCTGACGAGATGATTTCGACGCCTTTGCGGTTGCGGTCTTCGTCGAGTTCTATACCGATCCAGTCCATGTCATCGCAAATTCGTTCACGAATGAGGTCGGCATTTTCACCAATTCCGCCGGTAAATACGACAGCATCCAGTCCACCCAGAATTGCCGTCATGGCTCCAATCTCGCGGCGTATGCGCGTGACAAAATAGTCCAGCGCCTGGGCTGCTTCCGGCGCATCACTTTCAAGCAGAACGCGCATATCGCCGGAAATCCCTGACAGGCCCTTCAACCCGCTCTCGCGGTAAAGCATATGTTCAATTTCACTGGCCGGCATCTTCATCTGGTCCATCAGAAAAAGAACAACGCCGGGATCGAGCTGGCCGCATCTTGTACCCATCGGCAGACCGTCGAGCGCCGAAAAGCCCATTGTCGAACCCACTGAGTGCCCGTCACGAATAGCGCACATGCTCGAGCCATTGCCCAAATGGGCGACAATCACATTGCCATCCTGATAATAGGGCGCGATCTCATCCAGTTTGTGGCTGATATATTCATAACTCAGCCCGTGAAATCCGAAACGGCGCACCCCTTGTTCGTAGAGCGCGCGTGGCAGGGCGAATGTGTCATTAACCCATGGGTGCGAGCGGTGGAATGCTGTATCGAAACACCCTATCTGGGGCGCATCTGGAAATGCCTCCTGGGTGGCTTTTATGCCTGCCAGGTTGTGTTGCTGGTGCAATGGCGCGAACGGGATCAGGGTTGTCAGCTTGGCAAGTACCTTTGTATCGAGTTTAACGGGTCCATCATGATCAAGCCCGCCATGCACAATACGATGGCCAACTGCCTTTATCGTGGCGTTGGGAGCATGTTTTGCCACCGCCGCCAAAATCTCGTCCAGCGCTTCGCCGGGGTTGCGCGCCTGGGCCTCCGGCAAGTCGACTTCTTCCAATATCACGCCCTCAGCACTTTTGATTTTCACACGCGCGTCAGAACCGATGCCGGTGACGGCGCCCTTGAGCATGAATTTCGGATCATCTGCCTTCGTGAATATCGCGAACTTGACGGAGGATGAACCAGCATTGAGTGTGAGAATAGCAGGGGTCATGGGTCAACTTTTTAATCAGAGCGCCGGAGGTGGTTTGTTCATCGCCATGTGAACGATTACAACAAACAATTATCACCAGCTCCAGGTGCTGTCATCGCATATTTGCGAAACCAAAATCGCCGCAACCGAAATTCCCGCCCCGTTACGCCTTTTCGCAGCGATAATCACTGCAACCCGGACTGGTTGTACCTTGTCTTGTGGCGATCCACACGATGTTTTTTCCAAATAGTTTTGTCGGTGCCCGACTGTCCCTCAGCGGTATTGTTGACGTGCTGGACATCAGCCTCAGGAAGGTTGATTGAGTACCTGATTGATCCATGCGCTCATAACCGCTTTCCAGACAATTTCTGCAGGCATGATTTCATCAAACTACTTGTGTATATCGAAAAAAAAATGCTAGAGGACGGCGAAGCATTCTATTGAACAAAATGATGAGAACATGAGCGAAGTTAAAGTGCAGGAAAAAGTTTCCACCAGCCCGCAAAAGGCCAAGACAGACAAAGCCGGAGCAGAGACAAAAGTAGCGAACGAGACTAAAAAATCTGCTGATACCACCTCAGTCGAGAAAGCCGAACCGGCACCCAAGTCGGCATCCCAATTGTCCACCAGCCATTTTTCCAGTGTATCTACACCAGCCTATAGAGAGGGTTGGGAAAATATATTTGGCCGATCAAAAACTGACCGCACAAAGGCGTCGAATTCGGACAACAGTGAACATTTCCCCGAGAAACTGACGATTCATGATGTTGATATCGATAAAGAACTCAGGAGTGCATTGTACAAGGCGTTTCAACGGCAGGCACGCGCTCAGGGTATTAGCCTTGCCAGGATCAAAAAGCAGGCAGATTTTGAGTACATTCTTGATTGCAATTTCAGGAAAAAATAGGATATTCCCGAGCCCGCTTTTGCCCTGCGCCGCCAAAGCCGCCGTTAGCGGCATCGCAGCGAAACGGTAACTCCGGGCCACCTGACCAACCATTTTCACATTTATCAACAACGTAAAATCGGCCTTTCGCCAACGACGTCAATATGGCAAGCCGGCTGCAGGGCTCTGCCGCACCGGGCACCATTCAGGTATCCGAGCCGGTGCAATTGGAGCTTGCCGATGAGTATGTTTTACGTGTGCGTCCGGACTCCCCCACCTAAGGTGATCGCCTTTTCGTGATTCCGGTGCAAACGTCTGGTTCTCTCCATCTAATGGAAACGGGATGAGCGGCTTTTTAGGCAAATTTGACTCTTGGTTGAGTTCCTTCTAGGTTTCCCGTTAGGGGATGTGGTTAATAAATTGATTAACGCGGTTTAGGTTTGCTACTCTAGGAAAAAGGGAATCCGTCGTGACTTTCAAGAAAAAGCTTGTTCTCGGTGCCAGTGCATTGACGATATTATTATCTCAGGTTGCAACTGCTGGTGCTGTCACAATGTTTTCGTCCGGGGCTACGGTCGACGTGGCGACACGCACTGCAACTTTCGACAGCCTGACTTCAAACGGTATAGACCTTAGCGCATACACAGAGAACATGATGATGTTTTCCGTGAACGACATTTCATATCAGGGTTTCAATGCTTTCACACCGGGCGATGGTAGGACAACAGGTTTCCACTATGGCAGCGGCGGAAACAACAGCTATGTCACCATCACTGCGACCGACAACTCTGTCTTCGGTGCGTTCGATTTCTTGCTTGGCGACGGCCAAAACCCTAATACTACTAATGTTACTTGGGAAGCTTATCTCAACGGCGTCTTGACCGGGTCGGGATTAGAGTCCGGCGTTGCGCGCGGCACTGTTATGGGCTGGTATGATTTGTTCGGGTTTGATGAGTTACGCGTGGCAGCGGCGAGTTCGGAAACTTCTCCAGGATGGGGAAACCATCAATCGATTGCGATCGATGATTTCCGTGCAGGGAGCGCGCTCGCTTCTAATCCAGTTCCGGTTCCCGCAGCGTTGCCACTATTCGGCACTGGCCTGGCAATTATGGGCATTATCGGCTGGCGCAGGAAGCGCAAGGTGGCTCCAGCAACTTAGGCATATTGTAGCAGAGCGTATTAGACGGTCCTTCGGGGCCGTTTTTCGTACGTACGAACACATACCGCC
>JAAEMP010000294.1 GCA_024225445.1 Hyphomicrobiales bacterium
AACAATGCGCGGCAACCCGTCTTCACGCTCCAGTCTGACCAGGTATTCGCGAAACACCACATGGTTTAATATCAGGCAGCCGCTTTTGTGTTCAACCAGATCACGCCAGTTTTCGACTTGCGGACTTTCCACCGGGGTTTTAACTATCTTGAAATCACGCGAATTGTCGCGATTGGTCAAAATGTATAAATACCCGCCACCTTCATCCAGAGAATATTCTATACCGGTTTGCCTCGGTGCTACCAACTGGGGAGTATGAAGTGGATTGTTAGAAGGGATCAACCATGCCTCCGACGTCTGGTGATCATGAATGTCAAAAATAATCCAGTCTCCTGACTGGCTTTTTCCCGCACTCATAAAAAAACCGGGATCTTGTTCTTCAAAGATCAATACATCCTCAGCCTTAATGGTGTTATGCAGATACAATTTGGAAGGGCGATGATTGTCATCCAGTTTGCAGTATATGTAACCATCGCTGTTTTTGGTCCAGACACCGCCACCATTTGATTCAGTGATAACATGGGCATAATCTTCACCACTATCCGCATTCCTGAATTTTATTGTGTAATATTCAGAGCCATTGTCATCAAATGACCATGCGACAGTTTCATGGTTCGGGGAGTGGTCAGCTCCGCCAATACGGAAATAGGCATGCCCGGCTGCTTCCTTGTCGCCGTCCAGCAGGATTTTCCGCTCTTTGTTTGAGGCGTCTACCCGGATAAATTTTGCATGTTCACCTCCAGCAACAAAAGTTACCCCATAGGCCCATTCTCCATCCTTCATAGGAATGGATGAATCATCTTCCTTGATGCGCCCTTTCATTTCACCAAACAATTGCCCCTGCAGTCGAACGGTATCCGCCATCTGCTCTTCCTGATAGGTATTTTCGGCCTCCAGATAGGTTCGGATATCTTTCGCCAATACCTCAGGGTTGCGCATCACCTCCTGCCAGTTATCCGCTCTAAGCCATCCATAATCGTCCCATCTGGTAAAGCCGTGGATTTCCAGATTTTGTCGACGACGCTCTGCCACTGGTGGGGAAATTTTGCCGCGTTCAAAAGTCATAAGTCAGTATCCTTGGTGCAATATTGATGTGATAGGTAGAACTTGTTGTCAGTTTTTTGCAGGTTCGAACGAAAGAGCGTGGCCATTCATACAATAACGCAATCCAGTCGGCATCGGGCCATCGTTGAACACATGACCAAGATGGGCATCGCAGTTTGAACACCGTATTTCGGTGCGCCGTGAAAACAATCGGCGATCATTATGTTCACTTATGCATTCTTGCGATATAGGCTTTAAAAAACTTGGCCATCCAGAACCCGATTCAAATTTGGCACTTGTTTCAAACAGGGCATTGTCGCAACACACGCAGCTGAAAATTCCGTTTCGCTTTTCATCCTGATGCGGACCGCTGAATGCCCGCTCTGTACCATGCTTTCGCGTCACCTGATATTGCTCAGGAGTGAGACAGGCTTTCCATTCAGATTCAGTTATTTCCATTTTTTTGCCATAACTTACTGCCTTATGTTTCTATTGTGGACCGAATGGTGAAGCTGTTGATCTGTCCTGACGAAACATCCGGTTACTGTTTTATAGCATTACCTGTTTCAGCATCAGTCAGATAATATTTTTTCTTCTCCAACGCGATTATTGTTAATTCGGCGATATCAACGCAAACAAACTATCGTTGACAATCTGGATGAATTGAAAATTATGGTGGAAAAATGGTGTGATTTTTTCTAATAGTTTTCAAAAGAAATTGGTAGGGAATAGAAAATGTTTCGAACGGTCCAGGCTACAGTAATATCAGCAGCATTCATGTCAATGCCGACATTGGCCGGTGCCGCTGAAAGTGGTGATGGTGAATTGCTCGACTTGACGGGCCACACTGCCGGCATCCTGGCGCTTATCCTGTTTCTGATTGCCTATGGACTTGTCATTTTTGAAGAATTGATACATATGCGCAAATCCAAACCGGTAATGCTGGCAGCTGGCCTTATTTGGGCATGCCTGGCCTTTGCATATATGGGAACCGGTAAAGAGGACGCACTAAATGCCGCAGCCAAGCACACTATTCTCGAGTATGGCGAACTGTTTTTGTTTTTGATGGTGGCGATCACTTATGTGAATTCACTAGAGGAAAGACGGGTCTTTGATGCGTTGCGCGCCAAACTTGTCGGCATGGGATTGAGCTACCGGAAACTGTTTTGGCTTACCGGTATTCTTTCGTTCTTCTTGTCTCCATTACTTGATAACCTGACAACGTCCCTGATCATGGGTGCGGTGGTAATGGCCGTGGGCAGTAATTCAAAAAAATTCGTGGTTCTGGCCTGTATTAACGTAGTTGTGGCAGCGAATGCCGGCGGAGCTTTTTCACCTTTTGGCGATATTACGACACTGATGGTCTGGCAGAAAGGCAAAATAGAGTTTACCGGCTTCTTTATTATTTTTGTTCCATCCGTGGTCAATTACATCATCCCCGCAATGATCATGAATTTCGCCGTACCCAGGGAGACGCCCGAACCGGTGATCGAGCATCCCAAACTTAAATCCGGTGCAAAAATTGTAATTTTCCTTTTTGCAGCAACAATTGTAACCGCAATTTCATTCAAGAATTTCTTTCACCTGCCACCTGCCATGGGCATGATGCTGGGCCTTGGCTATTTGATGGTCTTTAGCTTTTTCCTGAAAAAACACCACCACAGGAGAAATCAACCGGATATGCTGATGGATGCATTCAAGGAAATTGAGCGGGTTGAGTGGGACACACTTTTGTTTTTCTTCGGGATAATATTTGCTGTTGGCGGGCTGGGAGTAATCGGCTACCTCGAAACCATGTCACAGGTTCTCTATGTAGGGCTGGGAGACACATCGGCAAACGTAATCATTGGAGCCTTGTCAGCAATCGTTGACAATATTCCGTTGATGTTTGCAGTTTTGACCATGGATCCGGATATGGTGCGTGGACAATGGTTGCTGATCACACTCACTGCAGGGGTTGGAGGTTCTTTATTGTCGATAGGATCCGCAGCAGGTGTCGCTTTGATGGGAACCGCCAGGGGCTATTATACCTTTATGAGCCATTTGAAGTGGACCTGGGCGATCGCTCTGGGTTATGCAGCAAGTGTTTTATGTCATTTGTGGCTGAATGCTTCTACTTTCTGAGTTTATGATCTGTAATCTATCCCATCAAATGATTCAATCAGGCTGCGGTCTATTTGGCTACGCATACCTAGCGTAGCAGTGTTTCTATATTATCAATGTGGAGTTGTATAAAGTAAATTTGGATAATGGTAAAACAGTAATAAATCGCAATATTGCTTTTATTATAGTAAAAATGAATAATAAAACTGACTTATTGACTGAGAATGCTTGACAATTGCATGGAAAAATTTGTAGGCATTAAGAGTTGCCGGTATGTTGAAATTGCTTTTAGATATTTTCAATATGCCAGTGACTCTTAACCTTATGATGCGGCAGTCATCAGGGGCGGAATCGCATGGCGCTTGCCAGTTGAAATTGCCAAGCAGCTTAATCCAAATGGCAGATGACATCCCACCAACGAAATACAAAATACAAAAAGAGAAATTGATGGAAAACCAACAAACACAGACTAATGAAGACAGCACCATATTGATTGAGCTTACCGCAGATGTTGTGTCAGCATATGTGGCAAATAATCCGGTTTCACTAAATGACCTGCCAAATTTGATTGCTGACGTACACGTCGCATTGGGAGCCGCAAATATCGGAACGGCAGCTGCTTCCGCTGCGAAACAGAAACCGGCTGTTTCACCAAAAAAATCTATACACCATGACTTTTTAATCTGTCTTGAAGACGGAAAAAAATTCAAATCGCTGAAGCGCCACATACGCACTCACTATGATTTGTCTCCAGAAGACTACAGAGAGAAATGGGGTCTTTCTCACGACTACCCAATGGTAGCACCCGCCTATGCGGAAGCACGCTCAAGACTGGCCCGAGAAATGGGTCTTGGTCGTAAGAAAGGCATGAAGGTCAAGCGTTGATCTGATTATTGTTGCAAGAACACAATTACACAATTACAGGCCGGTGGTTTCATCGGCCTTTATTTTTCAGCAGACTTTGTCAATTCGGCCTGTCATTGTTATGACCCAATTTGGGCGCGTCACGCTCCAGAATTGGCAGCAATGTCTTTAATACGCTTGACCATTGATATTAGTCCATTCGATCTTTGAGGTGTTATATGCTCTTGCAACCCTATTTCCTTGAAATATGAGACTTCATCAACCGCAATGATATCACTGGCCCTTTTTCCTGAAAAAATTGCCAGTGTGATAGCAATGAGACCTTTGACAATATGGGCATCAGAATCACCACAATATTTGATCACAGGGTCAGGGCCGTTATTTTGGTGTGAGATAATCCAGACCTGGGAAACACAACCGTTGACCTTGTTTTCTGCATTCCGCTGGTCTTCAGGGAACTGTTCCAGAGTATTGCCTAATTCAATGAGGTATTTGTAGCGATCTTCCCAGTCATCCAGAAACTGAAAATTTTCAACAATTTCATCAATATTCAACTGTGTATCCTGCAATTCTTTAAGATAATCTCTGACCGGTTACCTGATGCAGGACCAGATGTCCAATCCCATTCTGGGTATCGGGGTGGAACCAGGCATCGGTGACGGCATCGGTCAGGTACTGTATAAACCAATTGTCTGATAATTTCGACCACCGGTTCAATTATTATTATTGACTGGAGTGAACGGTACCGGTGGTAAGTGGGTCGCTATTTTCTTCAGCAGTAGCAAGATATTCGCCCAAATGTTCAGCATGGGCCTGAATCCGCGCGCCATATTGCCGTGCTAACCCGCGCGCGGTTTGGCAGGAACCAGGGTTACGTGAACAAAACCCGGAAAGGTCGCTTGCAATGGACTGGAATAGCACTAAAGTTTGCTCGCCATTGACATTGTACAATTCAGAATTGGTTTGATTATTCTTGACCGGTAGCAGCATCACCACCAGTGAAAACCAAAATACAGCTCTTATGAGCATCGCTGATCCCTTAAAAATTTACGTCCAGACGCATCCATAATATATTCACATGAAAGATCGATTGGGTTAACCGTTAAAATTTGATCCAATTTTGATCCAGCTGGGTCGGGAGCTTTGTGTTCTGGATAATAGCTTATTAACCAAGTCACACAAAAGGTGGCAATTATCAGCAGATTTTTCCTCCAGATAAGCAAATTGTTGTCTGCTTAGGGATAATTTAAATTATGCGACTGAATAGTGCATCACAGTTAATTCCGCATATTTGCGAGAAATGGTTTGAGTACGCCAAATATGAAATCTGCTATTACCAGTTTTGTCCGGTTGTCTGCGTTTCGCAAGACAGGCAAGACTCATGAGAAGAATTGTGAACTTGACTCTGGCAAACATATACAAAGCAGCCGGTGCTTGCCTGCAGCCCCCTCTGAGACAGAGCTTTCGTCGCACGTAATTCTCGAAAATTTACCTTCCCATATTTCATCTTTGGATGTTGATGGTAAGTGGAAGAATATAGCCAGAGGAAACTGCAAATATTTCCATTCAATCAAAACAGATGATTTTGCGCAATGGGTTAGTGAAGTAGTTAATGTTCAAGACAGGGTGGCAGTTCTCAAAGCGGTAGGTGATTGTCGTTCTGGCAGTTGCAATACTGTCGCTGAGTTTCGTTTGTTGAATTCGGTTAGATATGCAGATGCGCCCAAATGGGTTGAACTTTCATGCACTGCAATTGCCGCAGAAAACACTATTTTGACAGCGCTGGCTGATATTTCTGAGAGAAAACTACTCGAAACCAGCACATTACGAGCGCGTGAAATATCCGACGCTGCAAATTTGGAAAAATCCATATTTTTAGCCAGTATGAGTCATGAATTACGAACACCGCTAAACACCATAATAGGATTTTCCGAAATTCTAAAGAGTGGCATGGTTCCTGCTTCTCATGTGGAAAAGCAAATGGAATATCATGGTCTGATCAATGATTCTGCCCAACACCTTCTGAACGTATTGAATGATATTCTGGACATGTCAAAAATCGAGGCGGGAAAATACGAGATATTTCCTGAGAATATCGAATTATCACAAATAAACTCATCATGTTTTTCAATGTTAAGGCCTTTGGCTGACAAAGCGGGCGTACGACTGCGTATCACTGAATTTGAGGAGCCATTGCAACTCGAAGCTGATTCAAAAGCGGTTCGGCAGATTTTGATCAATTTGATTTCCAACGCCATAAAGTTCACCAGAAATGATACTGATATTGTTGTTTCAGCGAAACGTATTGGTTGCAAAATTGAATGGAAAATTCGCGATCAGGGGCAGGGCATTTCCGCGGAAAATCTGGAAAGGCTGGGCGAGCCATTTCATCAAATTGATGGGAAGAAAACTCGTCAACGCGAAGGTAGCGGATTGGGTTTATCTATCGTTAAAGGATTGATAAATTTACATAAAGGAAGCTTTGATATTGATAGCAAATTGGGGGTTGGGACTACCGTAACTGTTCAGTTGCCCATGTCTCTTGGCCTAGGCTCACCGGTTCCCGCACAAGAAGTAGATACAATTATCAGAATAAAACCATTACCCTCAGAAACGATGCAACAGAAATCCGCAATATCCAGATTGGTTGGTTAACGACATGAGTTTGGAAATTCGTAAACGTTTAATACAATATTTTGCTGCTAATCGCAGATCATCGATTTTTTCGTTTATGTTATTTGGTTCTATTTGCCTGGTTGCAGCCAATGCGGTATTCAATCAGCCCGGAAATCACCCGCGACCCCTTTGGAAGTCTGGAACCGGATTAGTTACTCATACAGTATCAAAAAAGACGAATTTTTATGTGCCGGTCAGAAGAGTTGAAACAACTCATTATTCCGCGCAAAAGATACCTGTTCCAATATTACGTCCTTCCAATACGGTCTCGCTGCGAATACCTGTTGAGGCTGTCAGCAAGTCAATTCCGGTTAAGACGGCTGACGTTCAGCGATTGTTGCACCAATTAGGATTCTATCAGGGAACTGTCGATGGATTGATGGGCCCCCGGACCATAAAAGCTGTAAAGAAATTTGAACAAAGCAAGGGATTGCCGGAAAGTGGTAATATTTCTCCTGCATTGCTTCTGTTGTTGCAAAGTGCCGTCGACAGGGCGGCAGCAAAATCCAGCAATGGAATAGGCGAAGTTTTGAATGAGCAAAATTCCCATAAATCAAGGAAGAAACTGACTTCTGATAATGTTGATCAGGTAGATCCTGTAATGATAACACGCATACAAGTTGGATTGATAAATTATGGTAGCGATGATGTTACTATCGATGGTGTTATGGGCGATCACACGAAAATCGCTATTGAGCAGTTTCAAGCCAGATTCAACCTTGAGGTCGATGGTACACCAAGCAAGGCACTAATCAGAAAACTGGAAAGCGTTGGTGCTCTGACCAAGGGGTAATTTTTTGAAGAAAGTTGCTGGAGGTGGTATTGCGGGTAACAACCGATATATGGGTGCATGTATTTGTGCGAAGGGAAGCCAACAGGGGTGCATTTGTAACTGTACAAAAAAAGGGGGCGGTTGAGGCAGGAGCGATCTATGTTATTGAAAACCGCCTCGATGGAGAGTTTTTTTTACATGGACCCGCACCCCAGAGCCTGGTTGATGATGAATCTGATGACCGGCTGTTTGAAACTATCCGCAGCCATGCTTCTGAGGATGATATTGAGGTCTATTTGGCAAAACAGAAAAATTTTGATCCGGATATCTGGATAATTGAAACTGAATGCCGACAGGGCCCACCTTCAATGAATCTCGCGAGTAAATCCAATTCAGAAAAGTTATAGCCGACACCAAAACGCTTGATATTAGTGTATGAAGCAAAGCTTGTCGGCAAACACTAAATGTAGTTCTGATGAGCACGATGAATGGCTGCATACTGTGGATTGGATGTTAAAATTTGTCTTCTCAAGCCGACTGTCGTTGTTTGCCAAACATGATAGGTCCCCGGGATTTGACTATTTGTCTGCGTCTTACCGCTATTGCTTTATTCAAGGCTGTGTCAACAGGCATATTGGATTGATAATCTTGTACATCAGGTAATTTTTTCGCGCCCAGATTTTTCATGATGTCGCGACATTGGGAGACTGTGAGTCGGTCAAATCTCTCAATACATTGGCTAAGTTGGGATATATTTTTGGCAACTGAATAATTCAGCATTATCAGAAGTTGAGACATTTCTTTTTGGCTAAGTTCAAGGCCTTTCAAAAAAACTACAAATGACTGGCAGTCTTCATGCATAACAATTCTCCCAACCTGATCAACCTCCATACCGATATGTTCTGCAATTTCGCGCGTGACAAGACTGCGATCATTTGATTTTGCGTGTTTGAGCAATCGTTCCCCGATCGACTGTTGTTGTTCTTGCGCAGTGGTCGGGTTTGTGGCGACCACATTTCTTCTGTCTTTTTGTCTGCCTGCCAACTGGGCGAGTTTAAGCAATTTACCCGCCGGGCTTTCTGTTTTAGGATTGGCGATACTATCGCCTATTGCTCTATCATCAATAATTCTGGACTGGTCAGTTCTCATCCCTCTTGCATATTTATTAAGCCCGAGTACTGGATTTTTGGATAAAACCTGATTTATCAGCTTGTTATTCAAGGCAAGAAGCGTCTCAGCAATACGCGGGGTGATATCCGAACGTCGCGCAATGATCAAAAGGTGAGAGATTCCGACTTTATCGATTAGCTGCAATAAATCGCGTTCCCAGAATACTTTTGAAATCAGCAAAAACGGGGCCGCAACATCAATTGACTCCATTGCCATATAATAGGCTATTGAGCGTGGAGTGTTGTGGTTTCGCGCCAGATGCGAGGAAATCAGTTTTTTTGTTTTGTGATCGATGTCATCAATAAACGAATAAAACAGTTCCTTGTATTGGTCCGCTCCGCTAACTCTCTCTCGGCCTTGCCGGGTACCAAATTGTATTGTGGCATCATATAGTAGTCTGGATCGATGTTCACAGTTGGCGGTTGTTGATGTGTTTTCAGTTTCTATCTTGAAAGTCATCGAATGTATCCTGGCAAACTTGAATCCCAACGATCCCGCGAATCATTAATCAGGGAAGTTCACCAATCATTCGTCTGAATTCATTTAGATTTTGTTAACCAAAAGATCTTGTTCTGTTACTCAGTCTCTAAGTGGAGTAACTGCATCCCATCAAGTGATTCAACGTAGTCGAAAGTGCTCTAAAGTGCTCTAGTATAACGCCGGTTCATTTGGCAATTTTCATGCAGATGGCATTTGCCAGAAAATCGTTCACCGCATCTCTGTCAGAATCATCCCGTTGGAATTGACGCAGAACAACAAATCCCTTTCCGATATCGGCTTCCAACACCACCGCATGTTCTACCGCCTGATATGGCGATTCACGGAGTGAAACCATTTGAATTGGGTTTAAAACTATCAGATTTAACTGGTTATCAGTGGACGTATCATTGTTGAGGCTGTAAATGATGCTGCCACCTTGATCAAATACGGAAACTGACCAGAAATTTACCGATTTCCCGCCAGTTAACCGTAAACCGGCTTCGTCAAGGTCAAATGCGCAGGCGCCCATCTTGATATAAGGATCAGTATCTACCAAGGCATCGGAGACTTCTTTGTTGCTGGATAAATTGTTGAATACCCACATTTCACTGTTGGCCGAGATGATGTTCCACGCATCACGTGACCCATAATTCGGGATAAGAAGAATAATGGAAATATGAATGATACCAGCAAGAATTAGACCACAAACGAACAAATACAAATATTTGATACTCATTGGGTGCAACCGATATTATTGATTTTGGGCATGACCGGGACTACCAGTCCCGCATTACTGGTTATTGGTGTGTCATATAGGCGCAAAACCAGACGAAATGCTCCTTCGCCATGTGTTGCTAGCCAGTTTCCGGGTGTCGGTAACGGACCAATTGCAATTTGAAAAGTCCCATCAGTATATCGAAGCAGGCGAGTGGAATTTGTGTGGTGGGGAATAAGACTGCTGGTATCGGCGGGTCTAACACTGTTTCCATCCTGCCGGTAGGGAGTGAGCGTCCACAGCTTTGCCTTGGGCGTATTGCCTTCCAGCAGATAGTTACATTCAAGTTTCAAGAGTTGCCCGTCATTATCTCTGGTCGCCTCGAACGCCAGTCCTTCGGCTGCCCCAAGCGGAATCGTGCTGTCCGATGTCGCCCGCGCAAGGGTATATGGATCTGCCTGGTTTCCTCCGGAATACGGCCAGGCAGTCCACGCACCTATATTGATTGCACCAATGCCATGGGATCGTTGTATCGAATACCAGGCACTGGTCGCACCTACCATCACCCCAATTGCGAGAACAAATATGATTTGAATAATGATCCGCACTAATTATTCCTAGTTTGACTGAACAGCCTGATTCTGCTGGATGTCGGCAATTTTCCTGTCCAGCTTGATCAATGGGGTAGACTTGAATATTTTTTCCAATGTCCTTATAGCGTTTTCTGATTTCCTGGAGAGAATTTTGGGCCGGATAGTATTATTCTTGTCGCTTTTTTCCCGGTTTTTTGCCGATGCTGAGAGTTTGATTTTCTCGCTGTCTTCTATTGGGTCTACATAGGGGATAGGGCGAATTTCGATGTTCTGATGGGCAAATGTCATGAATTTTTGCCATGTCATTGCCGGCAGGCGTCCCCCGGTCAGTCTTCTGGTTGGTCTGTAATTATCGTTTCCAAACCAGACCGCTGCAACATAATTGCCGGTAAATCCGACAAACCACGCATCACGATAGGCCTGGGTGGTACCGGTTTTTCCAGCAGCGCGTATTCCATCCAGTTTTGCTCGTCGTGCGGTACCCCATTCGGGCACCTGTACCAGCATTTTATTCATAGCCGCCACAGTCTCGTTTTTCAGCGCTCGCGTTTTTGCCGGTCCATCGATTTTGTATTCATACAACAATTTGCCGTTTGAGTCGTGAATTTGTGAAATTGTATGAACGTTCAGTTTTTCGCCACCAGACATGAATGTTCCATATCCTGTCGCCATTTCCAAAACCGTTAATCCATTTGCTCCCAATACCATCGGTGGATTTTCTACCAGTGGTGAGGTAATGCCCATTGCACGGGCGACTTTGGTAATTCGCTTACCGCCCAGCGCTTTCAACCCGTTTCCTTTGCCGACATATAATCTGACCGGAATGGTGTTAATGGATTTTACCAAACCGGTGGTAAAGTTTATTCGTCCCCTGTGCCCGCCAGAATAGTTTTTTGGACACCAAATCCTGCCAAATCGGTTCAGGCAGACCGGACCATCTGTAACCACTGTATTTTCATCGTAACCGAAATTTTCAATAGCGGCCGCATAGACGTAAGGTTTGAAAGACGAACCAGGTTGACGCCGGGCTGAAGTAGCGCGGTTAAACTGGCTGAATCCATAATCACGCCCTCCCACCATTGCACGCAATGACCCGTCATGTTCAATCGCCACCATTGCTGCCTGAGTCACACCATAGGCCTTGCCATGAAGTTGAAGATGGCTGTTGACTGATTCTTCAGCCGCTTTTTGAAGTTCCAGATCAGCCGTTGTCTTGGCGATCAGTGTACGGGTGGGAAATTTGACAGCAATGCGTTTTATTTCTTCAAATGCCCAGTCCAGATAATAGTTTGGCCCTTCATTATTGTCACGCTCAATAATTTCTGCAGGTTTGCGCCTCGCTCCAATTACCTGTCCTTCGCTCATGAATCCTGCCTGAACAATATTAGTCAACACTTCATTAGCCCTGGCCCTCGCGGCTGGCAAATTTATATGAGGGGCATATTTCGTCGGCGCTTTGAATAATCCGGCCAGCATTGCCGATTCAGCCAGTGAAACCTCCTTGATATCCTTGCCAAAATAGAAAGGTGCTGCAGCCCCAATTCCAAAATTCCCTCCGCCCATATAGGCCCGGTCGAGATACAATTTTAATATCTCCTTTTTACTCAGGTTCCATTCCAGCCAGACAGACAGAAATGCTTCCTTGATTTTGCGCTCAATCGTTCGTTCATTGGTGAGAAACAGATTTTTGGCTAATTGCTGGGTAATTGTACTTCCACCCTGTACCACTGAGTTTGCCCGAACATTCTCGGCCATTGCTCGCGATAATCCGTAAAAATCAATTCCCAGATGGTCGAAAAACCGGCGATCTTCAGTTGCCAAAACTGCTTTGATAAAATGATCCGGCAATGTATCCAGTTCCATGGAATCGTCCTGCCTTATTCCACGCTCACCTATTCGTTTGCCGTACCTGTCCAGAAAAACAACAGAATAATCAGCCTGATCCCTCCAGTTTTTTCCCGTTTCATCGAATGCCGGCATTGCCAGTGCCAGAAATAACACAGATCCTGCCAGACCAATTGACAATGATTCATCAAGAATTTCGACAAGGAATTTCTTGAATCCCGTTACTCTAAACCGACGGAAAAATATTGTTAGAGATTCCCAGGTTTCGCCGCTGCTGGCAAAAAACTTGTACATCGATGAATCGATCCACGCGTCAAAGTCCAGCAATCGGCTCCAGCCCTTTCCTTTACTCTGGTTGTCAAATGGGTCGCGCATCATGGAATCTTTTCTAGAAACAGATTTTCCAACTATATCATCAATATCCGGATCCTTAAATGCCAAAGCTGGATTTTTATCATAGCAGCACTCATAATTTAGTGGTTATTCCGACAATAGTGTGCTCAAAGATTTCCATGAATTCCAAGGTTGAAAAAGAATACTGGTATATCACTTCATTGTCACAGATGACAAATGATGAGTGGGAAGCGTTGTGTGATGGTTGTGCCCGTTGCTGTCTCAACAAACTGGAAGACTGGGATACCGGTGAAATTTACTGGACAAATGTGGCATGCGAACTACTCGATTGCGAGACTTGCAAATGCAAGGACTATGAAAATCGTCAATCCAGGATGCCTGATTGCATACAATTGACAAAAAACAATATTTCCGAAATTGTCTGGTTACCACCAAACTGTGCCTACCGCCTGATATCTGAGGGCGATGACTTGCCTGATTGGCATCCGCTTGTTTCCGGTAATGCGGGACGCGTTCATGAAGCCGGGGTCAGTGTGCGTGGCAGGGTAATTCCCGAAAACAATATGAAACCTGAAGACCTGGAAAACCATATTGTCGATTGGCCCAGGGAAATTGTTCATTCAGGTTCATGATAAAATCCACTTTTCTAAAAGTACGGTAACTCGAATTCTTTCTCTCACCGAACATTATCTCGACCAGCCTCAATCAGACTGATTTCGCTCATTTGAAGGTTCACTCGCTGATCTATTCAGTTTAGGTTCATTTAATTTGTGCTATAGATACCGCCATGAAATATTTATTGTGTATTTACGGCATCGTTTGCCTAATTCTGGCATCAGCAAATATGGCAGTTGCAAACACCGGTGGCCAGTTTTCGGGTAATGTCAATGCTGGAACGACCAATTCGGCGATGACACTTGCTGCCGGGAATTGTGCAGCCAAGGCAAATTCGCTTGTTTCATCTTATTCAAATGCCCAGATTTTATCTGTTACTCAAGATGGAAATTCATGCACAATTGTAATCAAAGTGAACGGCAATAATGGTGAACCTCCCAGGATTATCAGAAAAAAGGTTTCGGGCTGAAAAAGGCGGTTGAATAGGATTTTCCAGTTATTATGCGAATACTTGTAGTTGAAGATGATATCGAACTGAATCGCCAGCTAGTGGAAATGCTGGAGGAGACCGGATACGTCGTTGATAAGGCGCTGGATGGTGAAGAAGGGCATTTTCTGGGCACTACAGAGCCCTACGATGCGGTTATTCTGGATGTTGGGTTACCTAAGAAAGACGGCATAACGATTCTGGAGGAATGGCGTGAAGAAGACCTTAATATGCCTGTACTGATGCTCACAGCCCGCGATCGCTGGAGCGACAAGGTCGCCGGAATTGATGCAGGCGCGGATGATTATGTAGCCAAACCTTTTCATGTCGAGGAAGTTCTGGCCCGTATACGTGCACTGATCCGTCGTTCGTCAGGACTGGCCTCTTCCCAGATCACCTGTGGTCCACTGACATTTGATACCAGAACATCAAAGGCTCAGATTGCCGGGCGCCAATTAAAACTCACCTCATTAGAATTGCGGCTATTGACCTATTTATTGCATCATCAGGGGAAGATTATTTCGCGAACTGAACTGACTGAACATCTGTATGATCAGGATTTTGATCGTGATTCCAATACTATAGAGGTTTTTATTGGACGACTAAGGAAGAAGCTGGGTGTTGATTTGATTGAAACAGTCCGCGGCATGGGCTACCGTTTGCAAGCAGCGGAAAATGAAGACTAATACTCTTTCGTTCAGGATATTCCTGTTTACATCAATTTGGATGCTGGTTTCGCTGATTGTTGTTGCAATTCTTGTATTGCAGGATTATCGCCGCACGGTTGAGAGACAGTTTGAAGATCTGATCAGTGCAAATCTCTATAATCTGATGGGCTCGATAACACGCGAAGCAGATGGAAAACTGCAGGGAAAACCGCTGTTGGGTGATGGGCGCTATCAACAATACAATTCGGGTTGGTATTGGTCGGTCAATCTGCTTGGAGACAAGGATATCAATCTTTCGTCTTCCTCGTTGGCCGGATCGGATATGCCAGTTCTTGAAAGCACAAAATTTGATTCTGATTTTCAGCGCAGTTATCGCATTGATGATGAGGTTGGCAATACAATTCTGGCTGTGGAGGCACGTGTTTATCTGGGTGAGGGTAATGACATCTACACATTTCGGGCAACCGGAAATATGGGAGTACTTGATGCGGATATTTCGAGATTTAGCCAGCGACTGATTTTGTTTTTGACCATTTTTGGAATTGGTTTGATCGCAACTTCAATGGCTATCGTGCGTTTCGGTCTCAAACCAATCAGATTTGCCACCAGTCAACTGGCTGATATTCGCAATGGCAAGACCGATCGAATCAAAGGTGATTTTCCTCAGGAGATTATGCCACTGATCGAAGAGACAAATGCGTTGATCAGGTCAAACCAGGCAATTGTCGAGCGCTCCAGAATTCAGGTCGGAAATTTGGCGCATTCCCTGAAAACACCCCTGTCCGTTTTGTCGCTGGAGGTAAAAAACCTGCCAGAAACGGTAAAGCAAAAATTGCTCTCACAACTGGCGGCGATGAATTCGCAAATTCAATCCTATTTGAATCGGGCGATGATTTCGGCTCGCCACGGCGCAATAACCTCGCGAACAGATGTTCATTCAACGCTCAAACGTCTGGTGCGCACTTTTAACAAACTTTTCCCCGGTATTTCATTTGAATACGAAATGCCTCCGGAGAATTTTGACGCGGTTTTTGCTGGCGAACAACAGGACTTTGAGGAAATTATTGGAAACATATTGGAAAATTCCGGAAAATTTGCCTTGCACAGTGTTGAAATAAAGTCTCGAAAGCAGATCGATGATACAGGTAAATTTGTCGAAATCGAGATCATTGATGATGGTCCTGGCCTTAACCGAAGTGAAATCGATTACGTTCTCAAGCGTGGTAACCGACTTGATGAAAACAATCCTGGAACCGGATTGGGTTTATCTATTGTCAGCGACATATTGAAAGAATATGGTGGTACCCTGCATATCGATGCCGCCTACATAGGTGGCTTAAAGGTAAAAGTACAATTACCAGCAGGACAGTAACCCGGTAACCGGTCGAAAGCCGTCAGGACTTTCCGCTCAGGCTGTTAGCTGTGGATATACGCTCAGATGTGGCTATATTCGATACTGTTGCCAATCTCTGGTCATTGTTTACCTTTATTGCCCACATTGCAGCTGATTGATGAATTGATGGTTATTTGTATGTATTTCTTCCGTGAAATTTTCCCCAAAATTCGGATTTTCTCGTTTCCGGTTCTGGTCTCAGCAATGCTGGCTGCCTGCTCATTATACGGCAATGAAACCAGAAATTCATCAAACGCAAAAATATCAATGCCCGGTTTCAAAAATGTCTGGATCAGAACGAACCCAAAATACAGGCAGCTTGCCAAAGGCCCACTTGCCGGTGATCTTGGTTCGGAACTGTCCGGCGCGGCCATGAAACAGGCACTGGAGGCTGAATATAGAGCGCTCGAGAATAGCCGCTCAGGAGAGATTATCCGCTGGCAATATTCCGATGAGCAAAATGGTAATGTCACCTCATTTCCGCCCTATCAGGTTGGTTCTTCAAATTGCAGAAGATATATCCACACCGTATCCATAGAAGGAAATACGAATCGGGCGACCGGAACCGCGTGCAGAAACAACGAAGGCATCTGGTCACCGCTTACCTGAGGTTGCGGTGCTTTCCCGATGCGCTACATCGCGCTGCACATTGCACCTGGCCGAATGAGTCGATTTATCCCATCAAAATGCTTCAATGTGGTTGAAAGTTGGTTTAGTGACCGTTATTTTCAAAAAAAGTGACATTGGTTGACCTGTGACAAATGTGTAAATTTCAATCACATTAAAAGGAGGCGATTGCCTCTTTTTCATTTACCGCTATGAGTATCGTATGATTTTTTGGACTATCGCCGGTTTGGTGACTCTTATTACGATTGGCATTACCATTTACCCGGTGTTTGGCAGCAGCCAGGCACCAGGTTCCGCGTTGGATTTTGACAAAGAGGTATACAAAGCACGTTTGCGGGAAATTGAAGAGGAGCGCAGGTTAGGCACCATTGACGAAAAACGTTACGAATATGCGCTGGCTGAAGAAGGCAGACGGTTCCTGGCTCTGGCCAACACCTCTGCTGCGCCCAAATCGCAACTCTTTTTGCAATCAGGGAAGCCGGCACTGATCGGTGCGATTTTTGCAATCATAGTAATTCCGGCGGTTGCGTTTGGAGGTTACTATCAATGGGGCTCGCTCAATTCACCCGATCAACCTTTGCAGGCGCGCCTTGATGCGGACCCGCGCGGGCAGTCTGTTGAAATTTTATTGCAGAGGGCAGAAAGCCAGCTGATAAAAAATCCGGATGACGGACGGGGATGGTTGGTCATTGCACCGGTATATATGCGTCTGGGTCGGTCACGGGATGCAGTTCAGGCATATCGCAATGCAATCAGAATACTTGGGCCCACTTCAGAGCTGCAAACTTCCTTGGGCGAAGCATTGACGGTCAGCGCAGGAGGGGTGGTTCCAGAAGAGGCAAATGAGCTGTTTCGCCAGGCTTCAAAAGCCAATCCGGATAATATCAAGCCATTGTTTTTTATAGCACTGGCGTTCAATCAGGCTGGTGAATTCAAAAAAGCGGTAACTGCGTGGAATGATCTGATTGCGAAATCACCTGATAATTCTCCCTGGTTAAAGATTGCCCGTCAGCAATTACAATTAGCCCAGACCAAACTGGGTACCAGGTTGCCGGAAAATCCAACTGCCAGGGATATTGAGAATGCCAAACAGCTAAGCGTCAATGATCGACAGGATTTCATCAATTCAATGGTTGAGAGACTGGCAGGCGACCTGGAGGAAAATCCTCTTAACAAACCAGGATGGCAACGTATTATCCGTTCATATACGGTCCTTGATCGTAAGTCCGATGCGCTTGCCGCCATAAATAAGGCTCAGCAATTATTCAAGGATGACAAGGAATTCATCAGGGAGCTTGAGCAAAACAAATCGGTATTAAATCAGTGAGACAGTTTGGAAGTACAATTACATGACTAGAAAGCAGAAAAGACTTGCGGGTATCGGTTTCATCGCACTGGTTCTGGCAGTCGCGGTCGGCCTGGTATTGGTGGCCCTTCGAGATGAAATCGTATTTTTCTATTCACCCACGGAAATCATTCAGGAGCAAAAGGCCAAATCGGGACAACGGTTTCGCCTTGGTGGTTTGGTAAAATCGGCAAGCGTAAAAAAAGAGGGAACAACAAATTCTTTTGTCATCACCGATACAAACAGTGAAATTGAAGTCAGCTATACTGGCATATTGCCGGATTTGTTCAGGGAAGGGCAGGGCGTCGTTGCTGAGGGTGTATTGAATTCGTCTTCGGTTTTTATTGCCGATTCCGTGTTGGCCAAGCATGATGAAACTTATATGCCCAAGGAAGTCGCCGATTCATTGAAAAAGCAGGGATACTGGCAACAAAATCCTGATGAGGATAGTAAGTCAAAATGATCGTTGAACTGGGACATTATACACTCGTTCTGGCTCTCGGGTTGGCATTGGTCCAGTCGGTTGTTCCGATTATAGGTGCCAGAATTGGCCATTTTGGATTGATGCGCCTTGCCAACCAGACATCGATCATGATGGCGTTGCTGATTTCTTTTTCATTTGGAGCTTTGACCTGGGCCTATGTAAACTCCGATTTCTCGGTCGTTAATGTCTGGCAAAATTCGCATTCGCTGCAACCTTATCTGTACAAGTACTCCAGTGTCTGGGGTAATCATGAAGGCTCACTGCTGTTATGGGTGTTGTTTCTAGCGATATTCGCCTCCCTGGTTTCTGTGTTTGGAAAAAATCTGCCGCCTGAATTGAAAGCCAATGTGTTGAGCGTTCAGGCCTGGATTTTGGTGGCATTTCTGCTGTTTATCCTGATTACCTCGAATCCGTTTGAACGTCTGGCCAATCCGCCGCTGGAAGGCAATGACCTTAATCCAATTCTGCAGGATGTGGGTTTGGCCATTCATCCGCCGCTGCTTTATTTCGGTTATGTTGGCCTTTCTGTAACATTTGCATTTGCCACAGCTGCTCTAATCAGCGGCCGTCTGGATGCAGCCTGGGCGCGGTGGGTTCGTCCGTGGACATTAATTGCCTGGGTTTTTCTCACCGCCGGCATCGCCATGGGGTCTTATTGGGCTTATTATGAACTTGGCTGGGGCGGATGGTGGTTCTGGGATCCGGTTGAAAATGCTTCCTTCATGCCCTGGCTTGCGGCGACCGCCTTGCTGCATTCCGCCCTGGTAATGGAAAAACGCGAAGCACTGAAGATCTGGACGGTATTATTGGCTATTGTGGCATTTTCAATGTCGTTGCTGGGAACATTTCTGGTGCGCTCGGGAGTTCTCACATCGGTACACGCTTTTGCCACCGATCCGGAACGTGGCGTATTCATTCTGGCTATTTTAGTGTTGTTTATTGGTGGCTCCCTGGCGTTATTTGCCCTGCGCGCCGGTGTTTTGAAGTCCGGTGGATTGTTTGCTCCTATATCGCGCGAAGGCGCATTGGTGTTCAATAACCTGTTTCTTACCTCGGCGCTGGCCACGGTATTGGTCGGCACCCTCTATCCTCTGCTGCTCGAGGCAGTCAACGGCTCCAAAATATCGGTAGGTGCACCATTTTTCAATCTGACTTTCGGGCCATTGATGATGCCACTGCTGCTGGCGGTGCCGTTTGGTCCGCTGCTGGCCTGGAAAAGAGGAGATCTGCTGGCGGCACTTTCAAGACTTTATCTTGCCGCGGGAGCGGCGTTGCTGGCTGTGATAATCACCCTTGCTTTTACCACCGACGCGCCAGTTTTGGCAGCACTTGTGATCGGTTTGGCTTTCTGGGTGATGGTGGGGGCATTTGCCGAAATATCTGTGCGAACCGATATCAGAAAAAACGGAATTGCCAAAGCGTTCGCTCGCGCGTTTGGTCTGCCGGGATCACTCTGGGGCACGGCTTTTGCCCATTTTGGACTGGGGGTCACCCTGTTGGGAATTGTCTCGGTTTCAGTATTTGAAACAGAAGTAATTCAGGAAATGAAAATTGGCGATAAGGCGACAATCAGTGGATATCAGCTGACTCTCAAGAATATCAGCCCGCGCAAGGCATCAAACTACAATGAAGACATCATCAATTTTGAGGTTCTGGCGCCAGGAGGTGAAAAATTTGTCATGCAGCCAGCGAAAAGAATTTATACCACCCGCCGCATGCCAACGACCGAATCAGCTATTAATACCTCGGGATTTTCCCAACTTTATGTTTCGCTTGGCGAAATCAGCGAAAATAACTCTCTGACAGTACGAATGTGGTGGAAGCCGCAGGTAACCCTGATATGGCTGGGTTCATTGTTCATGATATTTGGCGGATTGTTGTCGCTCGCCGACCGTCGCCTAAGGGTCGGGGCACCGAAGAGGGCGGCCAGAGCATCAAAGGTTGAAAGCGAAGTGACGATAAATGGTTAAACTGCAAATCTTAAGCCGCTATGTTGTGATAGCCCTGTCAGCATTGATGATTGCCACTTTTCTCAATCCCACCCGGTCTCTGGCGGTAAATCCCAACGAGGTATTGTCGGATGCTGCCCTCGAACAGCGCGCCCGCAATCTTTCGTCGAAACTGCGATGTCTTGTATGTCAAAATCAGTCAATTGATGATTCAGATGCCTCGCTGGCAAAAGATCTGCGCATCCTTTTGCGGAAACGACTGGTCGCCGGTGACAGCGATGAACAGGTAATTGACTACATTGTTTCACGTTATGGCGAATTTGTTCTGCTCCAGCCGCGTTTCGGTATGCACACGCTGGTTTTATGGTCATTACCGGTTGTGTTGATCCTGACAGGATTTCTTGTTCTGCTTTTCAAGCTTAAGAATCGCAGCAGAACAGACGCGCGAACCCTTAGCGATGAAGAAAATGCCCGCATCACAGAATTGTTAGGCAAAGGTGATTGAACCAGATACTATCTTTACCCTGACAATATTTTCTCAAGTCGGAGTATGGGTGTGGACACAATCACAAAACGCGTGGAATTTACCGGCAGTGACGGCAACAGGATATCCGCAAAACTGGATCTGCCGGTGGGCGGGATCAAGGCTTATGCTCTATTTGCCCATTGCTTTACCTGCTCCAAGGACATCAACGCCACAAAGCGCATCGCGATAGAACTGGCAAAACGCTCAATTGCCGTATTGCGTTTTGATTTTGCCGGTATTGGCGCCAGTGAGGGAGAATTTGCCGCGACTAATTTTTCGTCAAATATCGAAGATTTGCTGGCTGCTGCCGGTTATCTGAGAGATAATTACCAGGCACCTCAAATCATCATTGGTCATTCGCTTGGCGGTGCAGCCGCAATATCTGCCGCTGCCGGCATTCCCGAGGTCAACGCTGTCGTCACCATTGGTGCGCCGGCAAATGCCGAACATGTCGTTCAAAATTTTGGCGACAAGATTGCCGAGATAAAATTTGTCGGGGATGCCGAAGTAACACTGGCCGGCAGAAATTTTTCCATTCGAAAGCAGTTTCTTGATGATTTGAAGAAAGTAAGCGTCACCGAGCGTGTCAAAAATCTCAAAAAAGCATTGCTGATTTTGCACTCTCCAACCGACGCAACCGTTGGCATTGAAAATGCCCAGGAATTATTCATTGCTGCCCGCCATCCCAAGAGTTTTATTTCTCTGGATAATTCTGACCATCTCCTGTCCGGTTCACACGACGCCAATTTTGCTGCTTCAATCATAGCTGCATGGAGTTCTCGATATTTGAAATCGGAAGAAGACCTGGATGATTCTCAACGGCATAATGGAGTGACAGTTGCCGAAACCGGAAAAGGCAAATTCAACAACCTCGCAACGGCCGGAAAACACCGGCTCCTTGCCGATGAACCCAAATCCGTTGGCGGAAATGATCAGGGACCCACACCTTATGATTTTCTCTCTATTGCTCTTGGTGCCTGCACAAATATGACCATGCGCATGTATGCGGATTTCAAGAAACTGGATGTGGGGAAAATCAGCGTTCACGTCGAGCACAACAAGATCCACGCGAAAGATTGCCTTGAATGTACTGGTGAAGAGCGCGCATCAGGTGGAAAAATTGACCGGTTTGAGCGCAGAATTCACATCGAGGGTCTGGATGATCCGCAATTGCGGGCCAAATTGCTGACGATCGCCGACAAATGCCCTGTGCATCGCACCTTGGAACATGGTGCAAAAGTTGTAACGAGTTATCAGGATTGAGGGGTAAGATCATAGACTCACAGAAAAAGGTCATGGGTCTATTTTTAAGTGAACGGATTTTATACATAAGTGGCGCGGATCAGGGCACCGGGTCAGGACAGTCCATCAGGAATATCTGTGATTCGTTGAAATAACGATTACGCGCTCGGAGTCGGCGATAAAGTTGCGAAGGTTATCCGTCTGACCCTCTACGGCTGCGCCGTCGCAGAAATGACGAGCGTTACCAAAAAGCGTGCGTCGGGCTCCTGGGCATCTTGCCATTCAGGCATCCTGACCAGTTGTAATGCCAACTGGCCAGCGGACTTGGCCTTGAATTCAAGCGCACGCGTGGCGGCGGCACCAATGCCGCCACCGGCGGAGTGATCGTAATCGTCGCCGGTCAACTCGACCGGTCCAAGAGCACCAGAAGTTTGCCAACGCCAACCGGTGGTCGGGTTCTCAGGCAGCCTGATTACAATCCGATCGCCCGTGTTGACAATGATCTCTTTTCCCGAGTCGTCCGGCCCGAGTTCTATTCTGTCGTCCACGTAACACTCACCACACGTAAACTTCGTGAATTTTGTTGTCGGACTCGGTGCGGATGTTGCAGTTTGAATTGGTCTGCTCCGCGTGACTGCAAAGCATGGTCATACTGATCCACGACCCATCATTTGCGTTGTTTATGCGCCGCCAGCCAAGACCTTCGACCGCGGCATATGAATTTCGGGCCGATGAATTGCACCACATTGCTGTGATTTTCTTTCCGTTGTGCCATGCGCTTGCTCCAGCGCCTTCATCCGCTTCCAGCACTTCTTCTCCCGGAGGAGTTAGACTGGGTGCTAGCGAGCTTTTCACAGCGTTGGTTCCTGAGACCGACATCACGTCAGCCAGGTCTTCAGGCGCTCCGGCACCCTGCTGGCTGCTAGATTCGCTCATCGGAGCGTCCATTGTCGGGCCATCGTTTTTGGATTTGTTTTGCTTTGCCATAGCGGTTCTCGCTTTCTCATAAGATATGGACTGAATGGAATCAACGTGCTCAGAGCACGTAGACCTCCAGTATCTGATTGTTTTCCTCCAGCGTGTTGACGCTGCGGTTTGCGGCCTTTGCGGCGATCAACTCGGCGAGCATCGCGTGATGGGTGGCCGCATTGGCTGTCGACACGCGCCTCCATCCCACTCCACTCAGATAGATATAAGCGTTGCCATCGGAACTGTTGGACCACAAAGCGGTAACCTTTTTGTTGCTGTTCCAGGCTTTCAACGAAACTGAGTTGACTCCGTATGGGCCAGCCCAGGTTTCGATATTTGCCTGGCCATAGGCGATGCGGAAATAGCCGCCTTCGCCCCAATCGGTTCCCCAGCTGTTCTTACAGATCCAGCAGCCCTGCGCGTCGGAATATCCGATGATTTCAACGCAATGGCCGCCAGCGGAATCACCCGTCACGTGCCTGTACACACCTGAACGGTAGGAGAAGAAATCCTGATAGACAATAAAGCAGCCGGTCAAAGAGCCACGCGTGGAAATCCATTCCTTTATCTGGGCGCGGGAGTTCATTTTAGTGTCGCCGCTGATGCGGGCGAGGTTGTTTTGCCAACCGCTGGCGAGATTACAGGCTTGGTCGCCCGCCGTATAGGGGAAGAACGTGTCAAACGTCACTCCCTTGTCCTTGGCCTTTATAAAGGCATTATGCGGCCACCAGCCGTTTCCACAGTTGCGCCCTTCCTCTGCGGCGTGACAATAGAACATGTGCGCCTCGGAAAGATCAATCGCCAGATTGGCATTATTGCGGCTGCGCTTGAGCGTCGTTTCGATGACGGCGTTCGAGCCGAACGCCACGCAGGAACCGCAGCTGCCCTGATTCTTGACGCGAGTGGTGTAGTTTTTGCCACCGACATTGCGCAAATCGTAGGCCGATGGTGCCGTGATCGACTCACTTGCGGCTTCGGCAGCGCTTACCGGCTCGGCCGCCGCCGCCAGCTTTACCGCTTCCTGAAGGGAGGTTTCGCCCGGCGGCGGAGTGAAGCCGAGGCGCATCCGCCGCTGGTCTTCATTCATCCGCGCCATGCTGGTCGATTCGTCCATCTCCCAGGGCGACCCTTCATCTTCCAGTACTTTTGTTAACAACCTGAGGTCGAGTGCTTCACTCATAAGCGAAACTCCTTTGTTAGAGTCGATGTTCCGTGCTCCAACCGGCCGCGCTATATTTAATCTGCGTCGCCTTAATACCTACAAAATGTTCCTTTTTATATATATCTCAAAATACAGCTGCCAGAAAACACGCCATAAAATCTTCGGCCAACAGTAATAATAGTATTATTGCTTGGATATGTCAATCATCGCATCATCGAATCTTTTCATCGAATCTTTTTATTCTGTTGCTCATCGTAGTTATTCTCTTGTTCATCACCGTAATTCTGCAACTCCGTAATTGCGTATTAAAGGTGTAGGCTGGGGGGTATTTGGAAAATAATCGGGAATAGGGATGCTTCCAAGTTTAATGCTTATGAATTTGGGCTCCGCCGCAGAGTTTTCATCACTTCGAGCAAACTGGAGGGCGCAAAGACTGCCTTCTGAAAGGATAGAACAGTTGGTCGCGTAGAAACATAGACGAAGAATAACGAGGCCAAAATACTACCCAGCAAGATTGTTTCAGGAGCCAAAAACTGTTGCACTTGATTGAACAAGCCCAGGCCAACAAAAATCTTGATAATCAGCCCGTGGCTCAGATATGGGTACAGGCTGTTTCTCCCAATATCGCCGAACAATTTAAGGCGAAGTGGCATCACGGCAAAAAAGCTGCAAACCAATATCGCTGCGGTTGTCAGAGCCGCTATCCGAAATACTACGCCTGTTTGCCAGTCAAGGCCCATTCTTGAGTAGCTCTGTGCGTGATAAAGCAGTCTTGGATCAAATTGATTCACCGCCAGTACATATGCGGCAAAACCAGCGGCGATGAACGCGCCGACTGCAATTGGTTGGGAACGTATCGGTGAAAGGAAATCCGAACTATTATATTTTTCATAGATATGTCCAGCTAAGAAAAACGGGAAAAAGACCAGTGTTCTCGAGATGGAAAAGGCATATCCCCAATTATCCACAAGTCCAGCGGTCAATGCGACCAAAATTGATATGATGAGGGGGTGTGACCAGCGACTATAGGGTATCAGTAAAACCCGCCACATAACGAGGCTAAAAAGATACCACAGAGTCCAATAGGGCACCGACAGCAATCGAAACCAGTTCACCGGAGCGTTGTTAAAGTTCGTTTCGATTAGCCAAAATATTATTTGGCATATGATAAATGGTTGGATGAACGATGAAAGCGTCCTCAGTGGTGTGTGGGGCGAATTCGCAGCGCGCGAGACATATCCGCTTGCAAACCCGAAAGCTGGGATATGGAAGGCGTAGACAAACAAATAGATTGCCTGGAGCGCAACACTATCGGTTTGATTGGAATCGATAATGTGCCCAAAGACGATAAGGACAATTAGTATCCCTTTTGCCTCGTCCAACTTTCCAATTCGCTTGTCAGTTTTCCGCTGTTTGGAAGACATTCCACTTCCTCTGATATAGCCTCCACGCTATATTATGGGGTAAAATGCTTTCCAATCGCTGAATATTTTCTCCACTTTATTGAAATTTGGATTACAAATAACGCCAATTCGGGATAAGAATGGACTCTATATTATTGGTCGCAAATCATGTTTCGTCATCCTCTGACTCGATCCGAGGATCCAGAGAGCAATGAAATCCCTTTATTAATCAATGCAGTACCGTCTGATTAGGCACGTAGTACACACTACACGACACAGTTGCCAAGATGCCAGAGAATCAGATGAAATGGAGGATTCTGTCAACTACAACGGGATCATCCAATGTCCTCGAAACTCCCCGACACCCTGATTTTCACCTTAACCACTCATCTTGACCTGAG
>JAAEMP010000295.1 GCA_024225445.1 Hyphomicrobiales bacterium
CACCCAGGCCTGTCCAAAGGATCTTAATCCCGCCAAGGCAATCGCCGGCATCAAGAAGATGATGGTTGAGCGAAAGGTTTAGGCTCAGGACCCATACGCGGAAGATTTCGCTTGCTGCAAGATGGATTGCGGACCGCAAAGTGCCAAAAGCTGCCCCTGTCAAATTCAAGCTTAATGGCAGCAATGCGGGCAAACTACCGTTTTCAACTATGTTTGTTATCCAATCTGCGACACACCCGCCATCGACATCGTCTGCCGACAGCCACCATTGCGAAGCCTGGTTCTGGTCTCTGGTTTCAGGTATTCCAACCCGGGTTATCGATGGTAATAAAGTCATGGATTTCCTGTGAGTTGATATCAGGCGTGAACTGGTTCCTGAGGCAGTGAGGCAGGCCGATGTCGAACAGCTCGCCAACAAGTGCGTCAAAGCGTGTCCAATGGGCAACATCACCGCTCATCGCCGCTCATCAGCGAGATAATCTCCAGACCATGCATCGGCATGTTTTTGTTCAAGCGTATCGGCGAGCGCCGGACTATCAAGGCGTTTGTAGCGCAGCTTGTAAAAGAGTGATGATCGCACGGCCGTTTTCTGCTTCCCTGCCTGACCCGAGGTGTGTCAATTTGGCAACACCGGCGACAAAAAACTGCAACATGCCCCGTTGAACCGCAGTTTGATGCGATATCTCCGGTTTCCCGCCGGGGGGGGGTAGACTAATCGCATAAATGATGCCACCGGTTAAACTGGTTCAAGTTGCAGTTGCAGGCGTTCGACAGACTTCAACCTGGCAAAGTGCTCAGGAGTATCTTTCGGGAGACCGGGTGGCAGTTACAGCTGTGAACAAGTAATAGTCCCACCATGCCGACTATCAGGGCAAGGGCTATTGGGGCAGGAATGGGTCGGACCCGGAATTTGGTAACCAAATTTCATTCCCAAATTTCATTCAGGTCAGAAATTAGTATCGGATAACAACTTCCTGCTCTAGCAATGGGATGATCAGGGGAATAACGGAAAGAACAGTTTTCAAATGAAACATGTCGATGCAGTCCGCACAAGCAGCAATCCTCATTCTGGCAGTGAAAGTTCCGGCAGTGAAGGTTCCACCCGCATGCCTGCGCATGGTGTAAATCACTTTGTTAAACACGTCAGGGGTGTTTTGCTGCGCGGCGGGCGGATGACCAAGGTTAATGGTCAGGCTGCCTCGTACGCACCAGCCTTTGCCGGGGTGATTTCCACAGGTCTTGCAGGCGCTACAGGCTCTGTTATTGGCCACATGGTTTCCAGGCTGGCAGCTTCAACCTCGGCTGGGGCTCTGGCTGTTGCGATGATGGCTGCTACGCCTGTGGTCGTTACCCCTGTGGCCATTGCCGGGCTTGGACTGGTGGCGGGCACATACCCTGCCCTTGCCGGTTCGTGTACTACCGCAGGCACCGTCGCCACCTGTACGGGTGATCAGTCCGAAGGTATTGCATCGGGCACAGATTTTCTCGCCCCACCGGTCAATACCCTCAATGTCAATAATCTTACAACCGCCATTACTCCTTTGACCGGAGTCGGTGGTATCAATTTCACGGTCGACACCGGTAACAATGTCACCATCAACGCCGATACCACCGGTACATTGGGCATTACCACAACGGGCGCTGGTGCAGATGGCATTTATGGCAATGTTAATGGCGATGGCGATGTGACCATAACCAGCACCGGCAATATCTCCACGAAGAGTCTTTATCATTATGTTGCAGCGGGCATTGTTGACGGTGTTAGTAGCAATGGCGATACGACCATAACCAGCATCTCCACTACCCTCCCGAATTGGGATAATGCAATGGGCATTTATGGCCGTGTTGATGGCAATGGAAATGTGGCCATTACCAGCACCGGTAATATTTCCACCAAGGGCTTTATGGGTATTGGTATTAAAGGCATTGTTGTTGGCACTGGCGATGTGACCATAACCAGCACCGGCAATATCTCCACCGAGAGCAGTTATTCAAATAGCATTTATGGCCGTGTTGTTGGCACTGGCGATGTGACCATAACCAGTACCGGCAATGTAACGTCCATGTATGGCCGTGTTGTTGGCACTGGCGATGTGACCATTACCAGCACCGGTAATATTTCCACCAAGGGCTTTGGCTTTATTGATTTTGGCATTAAAGGCATTGTTGCTGGCACTGGCGATGTGACCATTACCAGCACCGGCAATATCTCCACCAAGGGCTTTATGGGTATTGGTATTAATGGCTTTGTTCTGGGCAATGGCGATGTGGCCATTACCAGCACCGGCAATATCTCCACTGAGGGCGTTAATGCAGAGGGCATTTATGGCCGTGTTAATGGCGATGGCAATATGACCATAACCAGCACCGGCAATGTTACCTCCCTTAAAAATGAAGCGATTCATGCAAAAGTTAGCGGCACAGGTGCGATAAACATCACAACCAGCGGTACGGTCAGCGGCGAGACCGGTATTGTGGTAAACTCACGTG
>JAAEMP010000296.1 GCA_024225445.1 Hyphomicrobiales bacterium
CACCCAGGCCTGTCCAAAGGATCTTAATCCCGCCAAGGCAATCGCCGGCATCAAGAAGATGATGGTTGAGCGAAAGGTTTAGGCTCAGGACCCATACGCGGAAGATTTCGCTTGCTGCAAGATGGATTGCGGACCGCAAAGCATGCACATCTGTCATAGCGGACAGCATGGCACTGCGGTCCATGAGTTTGGCGCAATGATGGTGTAGATATAGAAAGGTAGCAGGAATGAACGAGCATCCCGTTTGGTCGCATGTAAATTTTTCTCAGGAGCGGTTTCACGCCCTTTCCGATGCGGTGTGGGCAACGCCAGAAACCTGTTATGGTGAAGAGCAATCGGTAGCCGCGCATATTGCTGAATTGGAACATCAAGGCTTCCACATCACCCGCAATGTTGCAGATATTCCTACCGCAGTTATCGGCGAAGCAGGCAACGGTGGCCCAATAATCGCGTTCCTCGGCGAGTTTGATGCCTTGGCGTCTCTCAGCCAGGAGGCAGATGCGACAGAGCCAAAGCCGCTGCATGCCGGTGGAAACGGGCATGGATGCGGTCATCACATGCTGGGATCGGCAGCGATGCTCGCAGCGGTCGCGGTTCGAGACTGGCTGGAGGCAACCGGAACACCGGGCCGCGTGCGCTACTATGGCTGTCCTGCTGAAGAAGGCGGCGCGGCCAAAGCCTTTATGATCAAGGCTGGTGCATTTGAAGAAGTGGATATCGCAATCACCTGGCATCCAGGCTCGATCGCCAATGTGTTGCGAGGCAGCTCACTTGCTTCCTGTCGTGTGGATTTCACCTTCCTAGGCCGCGCCTCACACGCAGCCGCGAGTCCGCATTTGGGGCGATCGGCGCTTGATGCCGTTGAATTGATGAATGTTGGAGTCAATTACTTACGAGAGCACATACCGGATCAGGCGCGCATACACTACGCCTATATCAACGCGGGCGGCATCTCTGCCAATGTAGTCCAGGCCAATGCGCAGGTGCGATATGTGATACGAGAACCTACTTCCCGTGAAATGAAGAAACTGCTTGAGCGGGTCACCAAAGTGGCGGAAGGTGCGGCGATGATGACCGAGACGCAGATGAGCGCGAACTTGGTTACCGCAGCGGCTGAGCTAGTGCCTAACGGTCCCCTTTGCGAGGCAATGCAAAAAAACCTGGAAATGCTGGGCCCGCCACCTTTTACAAATGCCGATCGAGACTATGCGGCTGCTATGCAGGCGACAATGAGCGAAGACGATATAGCCTCGGCTTATGCCATGGCTGGAATATCTGAAGGTGAACGTAAATCCCTGGTCGATTTCTTGGTGCCAGCCGATACACCGATTGTCCCATTGCCTGGAACAACAGATGTGGGAGACGTCAGCTGGGTAGTCCCCACTGTGCAGCTCTGGGGAGCAAATTATGCGATTGGGACACCATTCCACTCTTGGCAAATGGTCGCACAAGGCAAGAGTGCGCCAGCAATCAAGGGAATGATTCACGCGGCCAAGGTGATGGCAGCAACCGGTGTCGATGCCATTCTCGATCCTGATTTACAAGCCCGCGCGAAGTCTGATCATACAGCTCGGTTGGGAAAATGCGGCTATGTTCCAGTACTCCCGCAAAGCGCCAAACCACCCATCGCCGAAATGGCGGGAGGATGCCGTCAGGCAACACCATGATGCATGGATTTACTACCGCCGGGTCAACCTTATGCCTACTCCCCCAAACCACAATCTGAGTGAGACAATAAACAGCACTGAACTGTTTCACCGAGGCCACAGTAGGCCGGAAAGCTACCCAGAATTGTCAAATCCTCGATTCCAATAACCGCCAAATTCTGCCTTTGTAGATCTTAGCCCGTTTCTTGTTTACACGGAAGCCTTTAGTGAACCAATCCAGCCCATCTGCCCAGTTTATGTAATAGCGCAAAACTTGTCCGATCAACCAGATCGCCCAAAAACATTTCCAGGTTTCGCGCCTTGCTGAGTGAACTGGATTGGTCCATCAAATGCTTCCGTG
>JAAEMP010000297.1 GCA_024225445.1 Hyphomicrobiales bacterium
GCCGGTTTGGTGTCGGGGTTCGGCCAGATCACCTCGCCGAGCTCATCGAAAGCGGCCGCCAGGCGTAGACGCTTGCGGTCGGCTTCGGCGCCGAGTTCGTAGTGACCGCGTCGAAGACTCTGGACGAACGCGTGACCGCGGATCACCACTGATGCGGTCCGATCGGTCAGCAGACCGCGCATCGGTCTCAGTCTCGCCTCGAGTCGGCCGTGGTCCCACTCGATCCTGTTGTTCGCGTACTGCTCGGTGTCATGGGCCGATTCGGGGATCAGCTCATCGATCACACGCAGCAAGGGTGCAGCCAGATCGGTGGTGACCTCGACAGGGTCGCCCCTGGCCGGCCAACGCGGTCTCGAAGAAGTGTGTGGCGGCGGCGATGTTGGGTCGTTTCGACACGAAGACGTCGATCACCTGGCCGTACTGGTCGACAGCCCGGTACACATAGCGCCACACACCGGCGACTTTGACGTAGGTCTCGTCGACGAACCATCGGTCCCTTGCAGCTGGCGGACGACAACCGACCGCGTGACGACACGGGCGGGCGGCGTCGATGAGTAGAGGGGTGAAGCGCTGCACCCACCGGTGAACGGTGACATGGTCGACGTCGATGCCGCGTCGGCGGCTAGTTCTTCCACGTCTCGGTACGAGAGTCCGTAGCGGAACTACCAGCACATGGCCAGCAAGATCACCTCGGGTGGGAACCGGTAACCGGCAAACGA
>JAAEMP010000298.1 GCA_024225445.1 Hyphomicrobiales bacterium
ATCTTGTTCACGACAAAACGGCCCGGCACATATTCCAGTTCTTCGGTAACATCCTCACCCAGTGTCTTCAGGCCTCCGCCGCACTTGCTACAATTATCTCCGGGGGTGAGAACCTGCTCGTTGCGCTCCAGATGTTCAGGCAAGGATTTGCGGCGTGGTTTATCTTTCGCTTCGCTAACTTCAGGTTCCTGAGTGTCAGGCTGCGCAGCCACCGCAATCTCGTCGTTCTCCACGAACAATTGAAGTTGATCAAGACTTTCTGATAAGCTGCCAAAACGATGGCGGTTTGCCCCGTGTAATTGATGCTGAAGCTTCTCGATAAATAGTGCCTGTGATTTTACTTCCTTCGCCAGAAGCGTCACCATACCCTGAAGTTCAACAGGGCCATTGGGAAGCGATTCAAGATCATTCAGCATGGTATATTCTCTACCAGAAACACCCCCGTAAAGGAATCCAAAATCGACAGAAATGCTCGTATTTATTGAGAAAGATGTAGCTGTTTACCATCCGCTCAACCGGCCTTCAGTGGTCGCCATGTTCGTTGCGGAATGCGCCAGTCAATGCCTTCCAAAAGCATCGCCAATTGCGCCGCTGTCAAACTTACCTTGCCATCTCTGGCAGCAGGCCTGACAAACCGTCCACGCTCAAGGCGTTTGGAGAATAGACAAGCTCCCTGGCTATCCCAGCCGCTGCCCGGCAGTGGTTTGCATGCAAACCATGAGAGGGAGATAATCTTTAACAAATTACCGCGACGACCACGAAACACAAACAGATGACCGGAGAACGGATCTTCAGCTAGAACATTCTCAGTCTGCGCGGCAAGTGTGTTAAATCCCCGCCGCATATCAGTTACACCCGCAGCAAGCCAGACGCGCGTATTGCTCGGCACCGGAATCAAGATACAAGCCCTTTCAACAAACGCGCCAACTCGGTGCCGTCAAAACCACCTTCAACCGTCAAGTGATGACCAGACGCCAATTCAATCTTAATGCTGCCACCAGGTTGGCATGGCGGGAAATTGTCAGTTGCGGAATGGAGCAACGACGTGTTTGCAGTAGAAATCTCAACCGGCAGAAACGCCGATTCCTCTGTCTCTTGCTCATCAGACTGGAAACGCGGGTCTTTGAGCCATTTGAAGATCAGATTGGCGTTCATCGCATAACGTCGTGCCACCTGGGCTGCTGACACACCCGGCACTAGCGTTTGCAAACATATCGAGCGCTTCTCATCGTCGCTCCAAGTCCGCCGTACCCGTTTCTTAGCCAAAGTCATAACCCCATTAAGTGTCCACTATCTATTAGCGGACACTAACGCGGGAAAGGCGATCATGTTAGGTGGGGTTCCCCGGACGAACACATGTAATCTGTACTCATTATATAGAATTCCTATTTCCTCCTCGATCATGTCATCACACTCACCGTGCTAGCTTCACTTGCAACGCCTGCTTCATAGGTTTCTGTAATCATGGTAGCACGTGCCTCATGCGGATAAACTGTCTCCAACTGAGTAACGTTCCAAGCTTATAAATTAGCCTCCACGTCTGTTCCATTATCCTGCCAACACCCACATAATTGACAACTGGCTATTCTTCTTCACATTCGTGCAAATGCTGCCCGTCTGAAGATGGGGAATCTAATCCTTAAAAGTGGATAGTAGAAGATGCTCTCCATCAAATCACCATATCGCCTGCATCAAAACTGGCCAGATAAAAATTCTCGATGAGCAACACATCGCCACCGCCAGCATCAATGCGAAGGCCGGTTGCTGTGTCGCTGGATATAGCGGTAACATCGGCAAAGCTGGCAAAGCTGAAACTCTGCAGATCGATGATATCAATACCGTCCTCAAAGTCCTTGATGCGGTCAAAGCCGCCACCGCCATTGGCAGTATTTTCATATACAAATGTATCCATGGATCCATCCAGCACACCAGAACCTATTCCACCGGTAAGCACATCATTTCCCGCACCGCCATTCAGCGTATCAAGTCCGGCAAGGGCGGAAAGTATGTCATTGCCTTTGCCGCCATACATGGTGTCGTTACCCGCATCACCGATAATCTTGTCATCACCATCATTCCCGTAAAATGTATCGGTGCCGCCTTTGCCTTTCAAAAGGTCGTTACCATCACCACCGGTCAACACATTATCATTGGCATCCCCGATCAACCGGTCGTCAAAGTTTGATCCGGTCACATTTTCGATGTTGTAAAGGCGGTCATAACCGTCAGCGCCGCGAGACCTGTTTGCATTCAGATAGACCTGAACTCCGCCTGAAGCTCTATCATAATACGCGCTATCAACCGCGTCGCCCTCAATTCACCTATTCAAGTGCAGTTCCTGTTATCATCCCCTGTCATAATTTTTGGTTCAATTATTTAACGCAGTCTTAGTGTCAAACCCTGCTCAAAGTTTCGGGTTGGACACTTAGAGTCCGATTCAGGAGTTTACTCTCAGACACTTAAATTGGGTGATTGTGGTACTCACCAAATTAAAAATATTGGTGTAAATCACAGTTATTCAATCTTCTCTATCTGGGATCTTTCCAATGCTATCTTCCCGCCTCTAACCAGACGCACAATGCCTCGATACTGTCCTCTTGGCCAGGCTGTCCTGCGCAGTTTGCGGCCGGCGAAGGAAATCCATTGCGCTTTGTTCCTGTTCAATGGCTTACTGTTGTGGTTGACAGCAAGCCCCCCCGGTCCAGTCAATTCGAGTTGGATACGATCACCTTTCGAAAGGTTGATAAACCGGGCATAAAATAATAACGCCTCCGCATCACTTCTGGCCGCAGTTACTTTTCCCCTCTCCAGGTCTTTCGCTGTCACTGGCGCACCTGAAAAACCTGTTTCAATCAACTGGCCTTTGGAATAGGCAAACGAACGCAGAACTGTTGGCAGCCAAAGAGAGCGTTTTGATGTTTGGTTACAGTGATTGTCTTTCGAATCCGGTGCGAACGGGTCGACGAATTGTCCGTTGCGCCTGACTTCGAAGTGAAGGTGGGCAAATTGAGCAACTCCCGAATATCCAACCTCACCGAGAACCTGGCCGCGCTTTACCCTTTCGCCTCGTTTAACCCGCAAACTTCCCCTGTGCATATGGCAGTATTGCGTTTGCCAGCCCGAACCATGATCCAGAAGCACACCATTGCCGCACTCCAGGTTTCTTGTTTGCGGGTCATTTCTTCTAGCTATTAGTCGATCCGGCATCGCGTCGCGAAACGCTAGAACAACACCGGCGGCAGCCGCAACCACCGGAACGCTGTCCTCTGCTGCCGTTGTCGATAAAAGTCTAAAATCCGTTCCCTTATGCCCGTCATAGGTCTGGTACCCGCAGGCATAGTCTCCAACCGCACTACTCGGATCGATATCGACATAATTCTGGACAAAACAGGTTTCTCCCGGCTGACACTTGAGCGGCATAGAAAGCGAAAAATCTTCTAAACCCAACACCGACTGAGTACTGGTTAGAACGA
>JAAEMP010000299.1 GCA_024225445.1 Hyphomicrobiales bacterium
GGGCGTTGTTGCACGGCTCCGAGCGAGGCCGGATCGGGCCACTGAGCGGCTCTCTCGGAGTTTCAGCTTCGGACAGCGTGCGATTCCGGCATCCCGAGCTCGGTCATGCGATTGAGGATGTTCACACCGATCATCGCTTCCCTCCTCTGCCCTTCTTCGGACCGTGAGCGGAGTCGGGGGCCGAGGATCTGTTTGAATCGATACATCCCATTCTCGGCTCGAGCTTGTTGGTGCGCGCCGGACTCCTTGCGCCATTGACGCCGCCCCACCTCATCGATCCTCAGCAGGGCGGCTTCCCTCTGCTGCCAGGTGCCCACGCTGGGACCGGAGGACGACGCCGTCCGCCGAGGAGGAATCGCGATGTCGATCCCCGGCATCCCAACTTCGTCCAACGCCGCGTACACCGCCCTGGTGTCGTAGGCACCATCCGCCCGGAAGGACGCGACCGGCGCAACCAGCCTGCCGAGCAGATCCACGCCGACGCATCCGTCGTCCTCGGAGCTTCCCGTCAGGGCCGAGACGGCGATGAAGCCGCCCACGTCGATCCCGAGATGCAGCTTCCGCCACTGCCGGCGCTTCTTCGAGTCGCCGTGCTTGTCCGAGCTCCACTGCCCGCCACCGACAATCTTCAGGCCGGTCGAGTCGATGACCAGGTGGAGTGGGCCGTCGTTCTTCCGGCCGCGGCTCA
>JAAEMP010000300.1 GCA_024225445.1 Hyphomicrobiales bacterium
AACGGGTATCAATATGATGGACCAGCCAATGCATGATGTGATTGGTTATGTGACCATAGCGATATCACTGGTACCATTGTTCTGGTTTTATAAGCCGGTTGCGAAATACAACAACCGGCAGATATCCAAAGCAATTCAATTTTCATTGCCAAAATTGAAACAATGGCAAGTCAACCTTGTGTCAACTGGATTTATTGCGCTGGCAGCCGTGATAATCTTGCTGCCGCGTCAAGCTTTGGACGTGTCACGTAAAATTCCGGTTCGCGAACTACCGCATGTTCTTTCAAATTCCAGCAAACAGGCGTTGGAACTTGCCCCCATGGAAAAAGCCTATTTCAGCCAGTATGGCGGTACCGCTCAAAAAGCAGCATATGGCCCCATGGCTGTAACGCTGGTGCAGACCACCTCTCCATTGCGCCATCTTCATTCGCCCGATGATTGCCTGCGCGGACTTGGGTATGAAATCGATTTTGTGGGAACGCAATTTGAACCCACGCCGTCAGCAATTTATCGCGCTGTTGGTCGTGAGGGAACAAAATGGCGTGTTTCAGTGACGTTTGTTTCGAGTTCCGGTTATGCAACCGCCAATGTTGCCGAAGCCATTTGGCACTGGTTGAAATTTCCAAACAGCGAGTGGAACAGTGTTCAGCGCATAACGCCGTGGCAACTCGATGATAGCACACGCGAAATCTATGAAACCGCGGTTATCGCGGCACTTGATCTACCAACATCCAACACTCAATGAGGTACAAAATGCCCATTTTAAAAAATACTGCCCTTTCAAAAACACTTGGCTGTGCATTGGCAGCTTCGTTAGCAATAGTGATACTGATCATTCACGCACCCGCTGCGCTGGCTAACGCGTCTGGAAACGCTCATTCAGATGAAATACAATCCGGTCAAATCATTGCAAATGCCAATGGCAGGCAAATATCTCTTCCGCTCCTGAAAATGGATTACGATGTGGATGTCAACGGGCATGTTGCAACAGTCAGCTTGATGCAAACCTTCATCAATCCTGGCTCCATTCCCCTGAATGCAAAATACCTGTTTCCGCTAAATCAGAAAGCTGCCGTTTACGGGATGGAAATGAAAGTTGGAGACGAAATCGTAAAGGCAATTATCAAACGCAAGGAGGAAGCCAAGAAGGTCTTTGAAAAGGCAAAGAGTGAAGGAAAAGTTGCAAGCCTGTTAAATCAGCATCGCCCTAATATGTTTACTCAGGATGTTGCAAATCTGATGCCGGGGAAACCTGTTACCATTACCCTTCGCTATTTGCAGTTAATCCCGAAAATCGATGATGCTTACGAACTGGTAATTCCGATGGTTGTGGGACCGCGTTACGAGGGAAAACTTGAACCAGGGCTTGCTGCTACCCTGGGCATGGAGGAGGAAACTACGGTTGAAACTTCAACTTCCACAATTGAGGGTATCGCCAGTGAACAAGTACAGGTATCAGGATGGAATATTGACAAACTGCCCGCTTACCCGAACGTAATCGGCTTTAATGCCCCATCAACCATTGATCAAAACCGTATCACTCTAAACATGACACTGGATGCTGCAACACCGATTTCAGGTGTGCACAGTTCTACTCATGCCCTGAAAAAAAGTGGCGATGAAAACAAATTCGACATCACGTTTGAAAATGGAAAGGATATTGATAACCGCGATTTAATCTTGCGGTACGAATTGTCAAAATCCCTTGAAATCGCTGCGGGTGTTCTTTCGCACAAAGATGAAAGAGGCGGGTTTTTGTCCTTTACCATTGAGCCTCCCAAGCTTCCGGCAGCAGAAGCAATTATCCCCAGGGAATTGGTCTTCGTACTTGATACATCAGGATCAATGAGTGGTGCACCTATGAATGCGAGCAAGACATTTATGCGCACGGCCTTAAAAAACATGCGTTCTGACGACTACTTCAGAATCTTGCGATTTGCCAACAACACATCTCATTTTGCTAAGACATCCCTTAGGGCAACACCAGGCAACCTTCAGCGTGCCCAGTATTTTATCAATGGGCTTTCTGCCAATGGAGGAACTGAACTCAACAGTGCAATGAATGCAGCTTTTGATGTTAATCAGCCAGAAGACACAATGAGGATTGTTGTGTTTCTTACCGATGGCTATATCGGTCGCGATAGACAGGTAATCAAAACTGTAGCAGACCGAGTTGGCAATGCACGGGTATATGCTTTTGGAATTGGTAATTCAGTCAATCGGTTTCTGCTTGATGGCATTGCAAAAGAAGGTCGTGGCAAAGCACGCTATGTTGGTGTCGGCGAAACCAAAACAGAAGCAGCAGAAGCGCTTGCTGCTGATATTCAGGCTCCGTTACTGACTGATATATCCATTGACTGGAATGGCCTGGAAACAACCGATCAAGCCCCAGCCCGCATTCCTGATCTATTTGCGGGAGGCAGTATCAATGTATTAGCCCGCTATGAGAAATCAGGACAACACCAGATATTTCTCAATGGTCTTGTGAACGGGCGAAAAGCCTCGATGCCTATTGATATCAACCTGAAAGACCGCAGTATTGAACAATCAGGAGAAAACAGCGAGGCATTACCCTTATTATGGGCTCGTGAGCAGATATTTGATAAAAACCGGGCATACACAATTGGCGGAAATCAAAACAAATCACTAAAAGAGCAAATCACTGAACTGGGTTTGAAATTTTCCCTGCAGTCGCGGTTCACATCATTTGTTGCCGTCTCACAGAAAGTCTACAACGATGCTCCTGCGAACAACAATCCGGCACAAGTGCCTTTGCCCAAGGTTTCAGGAATTTCCACAAACGCTTACCCAAGTCTAAATCTTGGTGGAAGTTCCACACCAGAACCCGAAACAATTATGGGCATGATGGTTGTATTTATGATAGCCATGATGCGGTTTTGGAAAAATGTCAGAAACTCAATATTCAAAATATGGAGCAGTCTCAAATCCAGGGCGCTTAGCCGTTCCTCTCTCCCGGTAGCCGTTGACAAACGGCTACCACGAAGTGTTCGCAGAGATGCCTGGTGGATTGATACATAGAAGTCTGTTCCAAACAGAATTTGTAAATGAAACTGTGGTACTTCTTTAGATATGAACAAAATTCTAGTCGTAGATGATGATCCTCATATTGTAGACGTTATTGGCTTTGCCCTGGAAAAGACAGGCCATCAGTTTACAAGCGCAAAAGATGGTGCGGAGGCAATCAAAGCATTTCACACACAATCACCTGATCTGATCATCCTTGATGTGGGCCTGCCGGAAATGGATGGACTTGAGGTTTGCCGCCAACTTCGAAAAACCTCGGAAGTACCCATCCTCTTTCTTTCTGCTCGGGACGAAGAAATCGACCGTATTCTGGGTCTGGAAATCGGAGGAGATGATTATGTCACCAAACCATTCAGCCCGCGCGAACTGGTTGCCCGAATTGGCGTCATATTGAAAAGAACCAATAACGCTGCTTCATTTCCACCAACCGATACCATGCAACTTGGAAAAGGTGAATTGTCGCTTGATGCAGAACACCATTCCGCGAAGTTCGGCACATACACGCTAAGCCTGACAGCGCTGGAATTCGCCATTTTACAAACCCTTCTTTCCCGTCCACGTATGGCTTTTTCGCGGGAGCAGATTTTGAACGTGGCATATCCCGACAATCTTCATGTGTCCGATCGCACCATCGATAGCCATATTCGCAATATCAGGGCCAAACTCAAAGAAGTCGGTTGCGATAATGTTGTAGAAACGGTTCACGGCATTGGTTTTCGCCTGGGAAATTGCAACGCATCATGAGTGTGAATACTCCCATAAAATGGCGCCCGTCGCTTTCAATGGTTGTAGTTGCGGTTTTGGCCATTGTTCTAACCTTGCCGTTGGCAAGCTTGCTGCTTTTCAGATTTTACGATAGCCAACTCGTTCGTGAAACAGAGACCGAACTCATTTCACAAGGTGCAGTGTTAGCTGCTTCAATGAAATTTTTTATTCGCAAGAATGAAATTCCTGCCGTGCTTTTTGGTAACGAGGTTGATGCTAGTTTGTTACCGAAAAAAAATAATCAATACACTCCCATAATTCCAACACTGGACCTCGCTTCTGACGATATTCTTGAACCCCGCCCTGACTCAAAACCACCAAAACAAGTGGCTGCGAAAGAATATCAGGCGCTTGGACAACAAATGGCCCCGGTGGTCATAGATACTCAGAAAATAACGCTTGCAGGTTTTAGAATTCTTGACCCCTTCGGCAAGATAATTACTGGACGCTCAGAAACTGGCCAATCCCTTGCGCATATTATGGAAGTTGAAGCAGCGCTTGTTGGCAAATACAAATCGGTAATTCGCCAGCGCATTTCTGACAAACCGGTTCCGCCAATTGCCTCAGTCAGCAGAGGCGCGGGAATACGGGTATTTGTTGCCATGCCAGTAATTGTCGAGAACCGTGTAGCCGGGGTAATTTATTTGTCCCGAACTCCGAGTAATATTTTGAAAGAGCTTTATCAGCAACGCTGGAAGGTATTCGCTGCCGTGGTATTCATTCTGTTGGCGACAAGCATGATTGCGTTTATTTTCGTTCGTCTGATCAAAAAACCAATTGAGAATTTACAATTTCGCACTGAGCAAATCGGAATTGGTGAGCGAACTGCATTACAGCCACTGAAAAAACATGGAAGCCGGGAATTAGCAGAACTTTCTCAAGTTATGCTCATGACATCCAAAAGACTCTTTGAACGAACAGACTATATCAACACTTTTGCCAATCATGTTTCCCATGAACTCAAATCGCCCTTGACTTCAA
>JAAEMP010000301.1 GCA_024225445.1 Hyphomicrobiales bacterium
GCAAAAAGGATACAATCAAAGCACTCAAAGCCGAATTCAGTGATTCGGCAATGGTTTCTCAACCACGCAAGCCATCCGGCACAATGCGGGTCTTCTCCTGGGTGGAATATTGCTTGCGCGTCACGCGACGAATGTCTTTGATTGTGTTGCTCGACACCGGGTTCCGGATTTTGATCTCATCTTCACTCCTTGGTGGTTACGATGAGCTAAAAAACCTCTCTTGATCAAATGCCGTTAATTGGTTCCATAGGCGTATAAGTCAGACACAGTGAAAATATATTTCAGCGGGCAATTCGCGCGGATGTCCCCGGAACCAATTCAACCAGATAGCCAAACAGGAAACCAGCAAACATGGCAAGACCAATGATCTCAAGCGATTCTTCAATGGTTGCGATAACAATATACGAGGTGGATTCCCAGCCGACCGAGGAAGCAAAATAACCGCCAACCATCTCCATCCCCAGGGCGCCAGTCACATAAACGACACCGCTGGCAACAAATTTGACAATCCAGATCTGGGGCAACCTGAACAGATCGGGTTATACATAAATTGCGAGAACCACCAGCAGCGGTATCGCAACAATTACCCATGAAAAGTGAAATATTCCGGTAGCCCCCAAAGAGTTTTGCAGAGGTGTTATCAATGCCTCGTGAAAACTTGACATCTCATCAATATACATTGCCAGGAAAACAATACTGAGCATACTCCACAGAGAAATGCGTTGTCGGAATTTGATCGTCTCGTTGCGGCTGATAATCCATAACAACAAGGCTGAAAGCGTCATCAATGTCGAAGAATACCAAACCGGTAAACTGTTTTCACTGTCAAGAGCAAAATGCCGCAAATCCTGCAAAGGACTATCAACGCCGATATAGGCAATGAATATCTCGCGAACAATCCCCAGGGCGATCACCGCGAACGATGCCAGCCAGATTACCAATACGAAATTCTGTTTGTTTTCAATTATCGGTGCGCCATAAAAACCATGTGCTGGCGTGTCAACCATTTGTCCGCTCGTGATCTCTACCATTTGATATCCTCCCCCGATTGGGTAATTTGTCCGGATGTCTTTTTTGAATGCAGCCAACTCTTCACCGGGATAGCTACATTCAAACTCACCCTGCCAACCTTGCCATTGAATATCATCATCCAACTTCCAGTGTTCATTGGGTGCTTGCCCATCTGCATGCTGGCGCATAATTTCGAGAAAATCATCATTATCCAGCAAACGGAAACCATGAGCGTTGAGATACGGCGTCCAGTCTTTTCCGTCATTCATGGCGTATCCCCAATGGGCCAAATGCCAGTTGAGAACAGCAAACGCCACCTTGGAAGCGTCAGAAACAAGATGAAACTGGGATTCGGTGAAAAATATTTTACCCGTCGAAATGCCAAACAGACCACCCACAAGGCGTCCATCCTTATCCCAGACTTCAACGGAATGAGCGTTGCCCGCATGGTGCAATTGTAAAAACAGTTTCTTGATTCTTGGGGTAATCCAGGTAAGGGGCAGCTTGCCGGGACGCGGAGCCGCACAGGCATCCAGCACCTCAGAAAATGACTTGTCGAAAGTGACATCAAATTTGTTGTTTCGTAGAAAGCGCCGTGTATGTTTTTCACAACGCGCTTCATCAAAAAACAACACCATACGGTATTTGTTGTACAACCATTTTGGTGGACCCAGATGAGAGAATAGATAAAATCCCCGCCGATAGCCGGCAAGTATCTGATCAACATCAGGCTGACCGACCATGCCACCAAATCCAGACGATCTGGTTCTTTTTTTGGGAACCGGAGCAGACTGCGATGAAAAATTGAAACTTATGTAACTGGTCACCATGGGAACCAGCATGTGCCACCTGTGAGGGCGAAGACAATAAGTCATTCCTGCAGTGAATTCTGCTCAACTATGCCGCGGTCCTGTCATTGATGGAGGTTGCTGATACTTGAATATATGGCCTGAGATCAGGATGCAGTTAGTCCGATGATGAAGGGATTACGCGATATGGATCACCGGATAGTCTCAAACTCAAAGAAGTGCCCAAACCAACTCCCAAAGATAATGAATTGCAGATACGCGTTCATGCTTCGTCTGCTAATTCCTGGGACTGGGATTTGCTGAACGGCATACCGTTTATCAACCGCCTCATCTTCGGGTGAAGCGGCATGATGTTTTCTGAATTCACTTAATGATCATGAATGCTGACGGGGAACACATATAATTGGAAAGTGCGAGAATGATGTTCCTTTGATTTGCATATCACACTGAACTCAGGGCGACTTGGAAAAGAGGACGGCTTATGACATTGTGGTATTGTTATGTTCGGTAGTGTAAAACAAAAAGCAGCGGATCACGCAATCAAGGCGTTAAGCCCTCTAATCGCAATTACCCAAAGATATATCGGCCTCCCTCCAGGCTTCTGGGAGGACACCTTTGTTTTGGGTTTTATTGGAATGATGATTGATTTTCATGCTGTAGTTACTTCTGATGTGAGAATTTCCCAAACAGATAAGGTGCACTTTGTTTTTCCAATAGTATTTTCGGCACTATCAAAAATGGATGGGGAAGTCATAAGCAAAAAGTTTTTCCAATTGCTTGCCCAGGAACCGAGGGACCCTGATTTTGACAAAGCAGTGCAAAGCGCCATAGTTTGTGCCGCAGCCTCACAAGGGAAAATGCCAAGTGAAAATGACCCATTCTATCAAAGTTTTGTGAAGGCTAAAGAATTAGCTTCTGCGCAAGGGGCACTTCAGGATATTGGCGCCATAGGTGGGTGGTTGCTTCAAATATTGTTCATTGGGCCCTTTAAACAGAGAATTTCGGACGAAGAATCCAGCAATGAAGTTGAACCGGGAATCGGGGAACAAGGAAAAGTCGAGCACTGGGTAGCTGAGGAGCAAGGTGAGGCCTACAGATGGCATCGAGAGGCCGAGCATGGGAGTATTGATGCGATGTATGCCCTCGGTATCTGCTACAAGGATGGAGTCGGTGTTCCCCAGGACTATGCAGAAGCAGTAAAATGGCTGCGCCAGGCTGCTGAGCATGGACATGTCAAAGCACAACTCAGTTTTGGTGAATTACTCTACGCGTTAGTCGGAGAGAAAGGGTCCGAAGTCGAAGAAGTCAAATTTTACCGTCGAGTTGCGGACAAAGCCCGGGCCAAGGGAAAGCACCTCACCTTTGGAAGTTTACGTGACCTTGATGCTGATGGGCTGTAGGAAATCTGAAATGAAACTGGAAAATAACACTCCCAAGCAAAATGCGCTAATTGTCCACAGGCCTTAGGGCGTGTTTTTGTAAATATATACTTGGACAATTATTACTCGTTTGAAACCGCTCAAATGGCAGAAATATCGTTCGAGGGTCGTAATGGTGATTTTATCGATACACTCCGAGGTATTGTATACCCTATTCAGCCCAAACCAGGTTTTTGCCGTCGACCGATAATGAATAAATTACCCGTTAGAATTACGCCCACTCCGACTATTTTTACCGGCGTCCAGACAAATTCCTCAAACAGCCATGAAATCATCAAAGACCAGATTGGAAAAACAATCATCGCATAAGCAGCCTTGTCCGCCCCAACGCGACCAAGCAGTGTAAGATAACTCCAGAAGGCAATTACAGAACCGAAAACTGCCAGAAATAACAGGCTTGACAAAAACGGCGGGGTGAGCGGAAAAACCATTGGGTCATCGTATACCAGCACCACTACCAGTAGTGTGAGTGCCCCATAAGTCATGCCCCAGCCATTGGAACCCGTCACCGATATTCCCTGGCGTTGCAGTATTTTGGACATCATGTTGCCAAGTGACGCCAGATAAGTGGCGATAATACAAAGGACGATCGCTGATAACAGACCCTTCCCATGCAAAGCACCTATATCTTCGGAAAACACCAGTGATATACCAATCAATCCGATGACGGCTCCGACAAGAGTGCTGCGTTCGGGCAGTTCACCAAACAACAGAGCGTTGTTTGCCATATTCATGGTGATGATAAGTGAGAAAATCACGGCGATAAGACCTGTGGTCAATCCCATCCCGGTCGCGGTATAAAACATTACGTAATTCCAGCAAAAAATGAATGACCCAAGCAAAAAGAACTGTCCATGAGTGCGCAACGGGTGACGTTTGCGCGATCGCAGCACGCTGATCAATCCCTGCAACAACAGGGCGGCGATGATGAAGCGATAAAGAACAGACTGTAGCGCGCTAACCTCGTCTACCTGAAATTTGGCCAATATCCAGGTTGATCCCCAGATAAAAATGGTCAGCAGATAAAGCATAAGATTAAACATGGAGGGTGTCTTTCGGGCATGGCGTCTGCTGGTGAGTCGAATGTTGCAGACTATAAGAAATTTGAGAATTTTGCCATTTGAATTTCACCCGCAATATAAAACCTGGGTGTCGCAGTTCGCATTTTTTGTCAACGGTGATGGATTTGCAACCAGCATTCGACTATTACAATGGATAATTATCTGGATTTTGTTCGATTCATGCGGAGAATAAAATGAACCCTTCAAGCACAACGATACGCCTGACTACGGCACAAGCCATCATTCGCTTCCTGGCCAACCAATTCATAGAAATTGATGGCACCAGAAATCGACTTTGTGGCGGTGGGTTTGGCATATTCGGTCATGGCAATGTTACCTGCCTGGGTGAAGCATTGTATTCCTACCGTGATGAATTGCCGCTATATCGCGGCCAAAATGAACAAAGCATGGGCTTTGCCGCTGCTGCATATGCTAAATATCATCTTCGTCGGCGTTTTATGTTTTGTACGGCGAGTGCGGGACCAGGTACAACAAATCTGTTGACTTCCGCGGCACTGGCTCATGCCAACCGTTTGCCAATGCTGATGTTGTGTGGCGACACCTATATTACCCGCCTGCCCGATCCGGTACTCCAGCAGCTTGAACATTTCGGCAATCCCGCTCTGGGGATAAATGACGCATTCAAGGCGGTCAGCCGTTATTGGGACCGCATTACCCATCCCGCACAGGTGATTCAGTCCCTGCCCGCGGCCATTGCAACCATGCTTGACCCGGCCGATTGTGGTCCGGCTTTCCTTGGGCTGCCGCAGGATGTCCAAGGATGGGCTTATGATTATCCCGTTGAATTATTTGAGGAAAAAACACATCGCATCCGACGCCAGGCAGCCGATACAAATGAAATTGAAGATGCCGCCTCATTACTGCGATCAGCCAAGCGACCAATGATTATTGCAGGCGGGGGCGTACAATATTCAAAAGCCGTTGCTGAATTAGCAAGTTTCGCCGATGCCCATCAGATCCCGGTGGTGGAAACGATCGCCGGCCGAGCCAACATGCTTGCCACCCACCCGCTCAATATTGGCCCCATAGGTGTGACCGGCGCACAGAGTGCGAATCTTGTTGCCGAGCAGGCGGATATCATTATTTGTGTCGGCACCCGTTTACAGGATTTCACCACAGGTTCATGGACCGCTTTTGATAAATCTGCCCGGCTTATTTCGATTAATACAGCCCGTCACGATGCTGGCAAACATTTGTCGCTTCCAATTGTCGGTGACGCTAAATTGGCATTGAAAGATCTTGGCAATGCATTGACCGATTATCAGGCTCCAAAAGACTGGACTGGGTTCGCACAACAAAAACGCAGAGAATGGGACAAGTATATTGTTAGAAATACAGAAGTAGCCAATCGGCCAAACTCATATGCTCAGGCAGTCGGAGTGGTCAACAAATTGTGTGATCGGCGCGATCGTATTGTCGCATCAGCGGGAGGATTACCGGCGGAAATTGCCGCCAACTGGCGCACCCTTGATATTGGCAGTGTGGATGTTGAATTTGGATTTTCCGCTATGGGATATGAGATTGCCGGAGGCTGGGGAGCCCGAATTGCCCAATGTGAAAACGACGCTGACAATGATACCATCATCTTCGTTGGAGACGGTTCATATCTTCTGATGAATTCAGATATTTATTCATCTGTTCTCACGGGCAAGAAACTGATCATTCTGGTGCTCGACAACGGTGGATTTGCGGTGATCAATAAATTGCAGAACAACACCGGCAACGAGAGTTTCAACAACCTGTTTGTCGATTGTCCGACAATATCAGAGCCTTTTGATGTGGATTTTGCCTCCCATGCCGCTTCATTGGGAGCAACCGCGGAATCGGCAGCAAATCCGACTGAGTTGGGCGAGGCGTTTAAGCGGGCAAAAGCCAGCGAAAAAACCTATGTTATCTGCATGAAAGTTGATGCCCTGGATGGTTGGACTGAAGAAGGTCATGCATGGTGGGAGGTGGGAACACCTGAAGTCAGCGAAAGTGAATCCGTTCTACAGGCACACAAAGACTGGGAAGCAACGCGAAGCAAACAGAGAACCGGGGTCTAGAGGCTTTCATGTTTATATTGAATCGTTTGACCGGTTTTTGGCGTTTGCTGGCAAGGCAGGTTTTGCGCCGTGGTCTGGGTGACCACAAGCGAAACATAACGCAGTCCAGCGAGCGCCAGAAATCGGCCTTTCAGGTGGGCCGGATCAGCCCATCTGCTACGTTGCGGCACTTGCCCGATCAACCAGATCGCGCTGCGCACCGCGCCTTGCATACTGGGCTGATCTTGCTCCATCAAACGGTTCAACATAAACATGAAAGCCTCTAGGTCATAGACCCGGTTAATTTTGTGTTATTCTCATTGCCCCGAATCTGGTTTGTTTTGCATATCTGAGAGTCTGACTCTGCTCGAAATTTCGAGGCGAACACAAAAGAAGTTTTACTCAGGCGGATTGCACCGGAA
>JAAEMP010000302.1 GCA_024225445.1 Hyphomicrobiales bacterium
TCAGTGGGGGAAGATCAGTTTGCCTAGAACCAGGGCCCTAATAACTGGGTATTAACCGCGCCATTAGGTTGAATATACATGTGCAAACTTCAATAACCGTAATTGCCATAGCCAGAGTTTGCTTTGTCTGAACATTTGTTCAATACATGCCCAATCAGATTTGTCGCTTTTGAAAATTGTTTGTCGCATTGTTCCACCTCACTGTATTTGCTGCTGCCATCATCGACGACCACGAAGCCACAGTCTACAAAAGGAAGGAATCCAACCGCATCATCACTAGACAACATGGGAGGAAGATCATAAATAATAATATCCGGAGAAATGGCTTCATTGATTTTGGACGATAATTCCTTTCCTCTCTGACCCAACAACAACTCGGAAGAACCGCTAACAGGAGAATCATTCAGTACAAGCACAAGATTATCGGAAACGGTAACCAAACACTGCAAAATCTCTACATGTCCCAATAAATACTGACCAATTGGTTTTGAAACGTCTATACCTAGTTTTTTTGCAACAGTCGGCCGCTGCAAATCCATATCAACCAATACGACTTTTACATTTCTCTGACGCGCCAGGCTGAATGCCAAATTTATAGCAACTGTTGTCTTGCCTGCTCCTGAATTTGGCGAAGAAATCGCAAGAGTATGCCAGCTATTCTCAGTCATGGTCTGAAGGATTTTTGTTCGTAACAAATTAAACGCCACGTGGTCTACATTTTTCATCAAATACGAAACTATTCTGCTTTTCTCCAGATGCGCTGAGTCTATAGGCACAGAAATGGGATTTGACAATTGAACGCCAGGGGTCGATTCCGTTTCCTGCAACCTTTGGTGCTGAACAGTTTTATCTGTAGCTAATGCCCCCATCTCAGAAGAAGTCTGAGTTGCTTTCGATTTGTTTAAAGCTTCTCTAATTCTTTCCAATTTATGCCTCTATCATTGTTTAACAAATATCTGGTTTTCCAACGGGTTTGATAACGGATTCAAACTAACAAAAAAACAAAAATGCTACATACCCAACAGTCGAGACAATCCCAAAGCATTCATAGCTTTCTCAAAGACCAGGTCGAGCGGTAAATAGAAAAGTTGAACCGCAATCAATCCTAATATTCCCATTGCGCCTATTATCGCAATCACAATTATGATCTTCCGTCTTCTATATCTTCTTTCGACCTCCGTGGTAATGTATGGAATAACCGAGATCGGTGTTATTTGTAATCTATTGCGCAACCCGGAAGCGCCACGGACGTTCTCACTTAATGTCTCCAGCATTGCTACAAATCCGCTGCTTACCAGAATGGCACTAAAAAACCCAGCCACGAGTAATTTTGGTCTATCCGGTTTGTCTGGCTTATCCGGGACTGTTGCTTGTTCAATGATTTCAAATCTTTCGGCTTGACGTCCTTCTTCCATCGTTTCACCAATAGAAGCGATATTCATCTTATCCTCTGCCCGACGCAACTGCCTCTGCATGTTTTCTGCTTCTCGCAGCAACGCATTGAGCGAAATTTCCACGCTTGATGTTTTGATTATAGTTGTCAACACCGCCTTGGCCCGTTTGTCCAACGCTTCTTTTTCTCTGTCCAGGTTATTTTTCTGTCTTTCAAACACGGCCAACCGGCTTGCAATTTTGGGATCAAGTGAAGGATCGTTCTCCAAATTCACTTCAGCAACGTTGGTGACAACACTTTTATCTTCCTTTTTAAGAGATAGCCGCGCTGCATTTTCCAAGGCTGATATTTGAGCCTTGACTTTTCTTATAACCGGGTGCTCGTCTGAATATAGACTCTTCAGTTGAACCAAACTTGAGCGCAATTTTTCCAGTTCGGTGAACGTGGAATCTGTATTGGAATCCAACGCAGTCCCATTAAGGCTCTCTGTCGCCCGAGCCACCCAAAGAATTTTCTCTTCATTCAACAAGACAAGTTTTCGATCTATTTCAAGCATGGCACTTCGAAGTTCCGACAAAATCTCGCGTCGACGATCAAGACTATCGGGAAGGGATTCACTATTTTCATTTTTGAAATCGACAATGCGTGATTCAATACCTGCCAAGGCTTGTTGATTGGTTTGTAACTGCCGTTCAAAAAATCTTCGCGTTTCTGAAGCCCTGTTTTTTCTGGTTTGAATGTTTTGCTCAAGAATTAGCTCAACAAATCTGTTCGCCACCCGAGCTGAAACAACAGGGTCCCTGTAGTTGAATGCAATTGTGAAAGCGATGGATTGTACATTCTTGCGGTTGGAAGCATCTGCAATCTGCTTGATCTTTGCGGAATTACGCATTTCAAAAACAATTTCTGATGGAGAGAGCTGCCGGGTATCCTTACGATAAAGACTAAACTCTTTAGCAATTGCTAAAAGATTGTTCCGCGTCATCAGCCTTTGTTCAATGATTTGCACCCTTTCCGCAGCATTTGCGGTTACTGTAGATCTGGCAAGTTCGTCAGGAATTTGTTGAGATTCAACAAGAATTTTGGCCGTCGCGACATATTCTTCTGGCAGCAGAAATACTACAATTGTTACGGCTGCAAATACGCTCATCGCAGATGCCACCAGCAAAACGTAACGTCGTTTCAGGATATTCAGATATGTACTTAGGTTGAATTCTTGATCCATTGAATTTTAGCCACTCATGCCAAAGAAAAATAAATAGGGCGTCACATTTATCAAAATACTGGTGCCTTCAAGTACGAAAAATGAAAAAGACGGGACCATTTCAATTCAAAATATATTTTGACTCGATAGCATTTTGATATCTCGCATTTTTATCTTGGTTTTACTTCGAAATTTCAGATAATTCCTGAAGAGATTTTTGCAACATACTTTTTCTGTGAAAATCCTTGCCCACCATCAGACTTTCAGCTTTTTTCAATGAAGCCAAAGCCAGTTCTGGCCGCTCTTGCCCCTTATAGGCCATTCCAAGGTGAAAGTGAACCATACCATTGTTTGGCAAGGATTCTGAGGCTTTTTTCAAGAAAGGGACCGCCTCATCAAATTCCCCTCTCAAAACATATATCCAACCCAGAGTATCCAAAAAATGTGGTGTATTTGAATTTCTAAAACGGCTATAGGCAATTTCGTAGGCTCTTTCCAGACTATCAGGATTGTTCTTGTGTTCTGAAAGCATGCTTGCCAAATTGTTTGCAATCACAGGAGAGCGAGGTTCAGCCTTATACATCGCCTCATAAATAACTATTGCTTCATCAATTTTCGCAGATTCTTCCAAAATGGTTGCCAGCAGCAATTGCAAGGGAGCGCTATTTTTTACGCGCTCAAGGCCCTTGCGAACCGTACTCTCTGCCTCAGCATTGCGCCCTTCTTTTAGATAGAATTGGGATAGTGCATATAAACCTTTGATACTGGAAACATCCTTCTCCACCGCAGTTTTCAATAAAACTTCCGCTTCATCGATACGTTTTTGCAATCGATACAATGAGGCCAGACGGATATAGGTAAGCACATTGTTCTCATCAGACCGCAGAGATGACTTTAACAGTTCTTCCGCAGCATCATATTTTTGCGTTTTGACATAAAGGCGAAACAAATCGACCACCGGAGTTTTATCATCAGGAGTGCGTTCCAAGGAACCCTGTAGAACACTAATGCTCTCGTCGAACTTATTTTGTCCTGCAAGAGATCGTGCCCGAATCCGGTCTACCAGGACCTTGTTACCCTCCCCTAATCGCTCCAATGAGGTCGCAACCTCATTTGCACCAAGCCAGTTCCCCTGCCCTAAACGAACTCTGGCTAGCCGTTTCAACGCGGCTTCATCCGACGGAGTTTTCTCAAGTATTTCCTTCAAGACAGTTTCAGCACGTTTTGATTTGCCATACCGCAACAAGAATTGTGCCAAATTTAGTCCCGATTTTGGTTCAAACTGCTCAATAATAACGGCTTTTGTCAGATTTTCTTCGGCAAGTTCAATTTTTCCACTTCGCTCGTATACTTTTGCGATCGCCTGCAAAATATTGACCGAGCGGGGCTCCTCGCTCAAGGCCAAACGCAGATCATCGGCCGCTGCTGTATAGTCATTTCGAATTGTGCTTATTGTCGCCCTTATGAGCAGAGCATCTACATTCTTGGCATCCTTTGAGAGAACGATCTCCGCAAGCGCTAGTGCATCATCCGGTTTTCCAGTGCGAACCAGTTGCCGTGCCAAAAGCAGTTGCGCCTTGGCTTTATCGTCTGTCTCGCTCAATCCACTAATGAGCTGATTCAACAAATCTTCACCTTCCTGATTCCCACCCCTGGCAAATATCAATTCTGCAAGCGCCAGTTGATAATTTAGAGTTTCGCTTCCACTCTTCTTGATGAGCAACAACAACTCTTCTTCTGCCTTTTCGTTACTTCTCTGCTCTCTAAGAAAAACGATCAGGTTGAATCCGGCCTTTTCATCAGTGGGGTGGCTTTGCTGGAATTGACGAACCACCTGCTCCGCAGCGTCAATTTTTCCTGCTCTGAGATACCACTTTGCCAGATTATTTTGAACCTCAATATTATCCGGCAATAGCTCGCTCAATCTGATTATTATTTGCTCAACACCTTCACTATCATTCATTGATTCCAGAATTCTCAGCCTGATCAACTGCAACCCAATATTGCTTTCGTTATCCAGGGCGTTTTTGTCGAGATAAGCCAAAGCGCCTTTTGGGTCGGAAGACGCCATACGTTCCGCCGCTAACAAAATAATTGCTTCAGTGTTATTGGGATCAATCTCCAGCGCCTTGTTGGCAAATCCCAAGGCTTCATTGTAAGATTTCTGTCTGATAGCGATTGAACCCTTGATTGCCAGCACTGAAAGATTGTCGGAATCAATTGCATAGGCCTCGTCGGCATATTTCAGAGCTTCAGCCTGCCGACCTGCCAAAAGCATTATCTGGCTGGCATTCACCCGTGCATCTATATGCTTTGGATCGGCATCAGCAACCGCAACAAACTTTTTGAATGCACCTGCAAATTTTTGTTGCTCAAACTCTATCTTCGCCAAGGAAAACAATGCAGGCGTGTGATCCTTGTTCAGCTTTAACGCATTCCTGAACTCCAGCTTTGCTTTTACCAGCTGTTGTTTCTCGACAAGTTTCTGCCCGTTTTCATAATGGGATTGCGCTTTTTCTTCGGCCGATTGGCAACCCGTCAGCGAGATGCCGACAACCAGAACATACAGCCAGCACCTAATTACACGCAGAGGAATAAACATGGAATGCAAAATCAAACTCCTAATTTTCCAAATAACTTTTGCAGCTAATACTTAGCAATAATGGTAATACATTGATAACCATTAACTAGCGTTAACGTTAACGTGACACACTCGGATTTGACCATATAAACCAACGCCCACTACCCGCCGTTGTAATATACAAACCCTATACCGACTTTCTATATAAGTACGAGTTTACGTTTGTTAAAGGCCACACGCTTCAAACATCCTGTCAATAACATGTGATTCCAATTACACCAGCAGCATCGCCTAGAGGCTTTCATATTAGTATTGAATCGTTTGACCGGTTTTTGGCGTTTGCTGGCAAGGCAGGTTTTGCGCCGTGGTCTGGGTGGCCACAAGCGAAACATAACGCAGTCCAGCAAACGTGAATAACCGGTCAGATGCTTCTGTGTAAACAAGAAACGGTTTAGAACCTGTAGCGTTCCCGCGGTTCATTTGATGGAGTCAAAACGGCTCACCGCCAAGGTGTAAATCGCAGCCCGATACGGAGTATATGGCAAGATTTGCAACGCTGGAGATGGGCTGTCCTGGCCCACAACAGGCTAGTTTTTCAGGTTTTTGGACAGTGAGTTTCTTTTTGCATACGTTGAATTGGAGGAGCGGGTTCCTGCCAGCCACACGCTACGGACCACTCGCTGCCTGGTTAATGATTCGCTTGCATCGATTGATGCCTGTATTTGCAGATAGTTATTCGACGATGGGTCGTCCTTCGAGAATGCCTGAGCGATTGCCGAACCCCTACTGTTGCAGGTCTTTTATTCGATCCGCTTGAAACGGCAATTAATGGAGCAGCTGGACTATAATTTGCTTTGTCGCTGGATCATCGGCCTGGCATTGAATATGATGTTTGAGTGCCTACGGTGTTTTTAGAAACCGTGGTCGTTTGCTTGAAGCGTTGTGGCCCTGGCCTTTCTAAAAGCCATTATTGCCAATGAAGAATTCAGGCAACTGTTGACGGGTGAGCACTTCTCGATTGATGGCACGCTGACAAAAGCCTGGGCATCAACAAAGGCTTTCACCTGATTGAATGTTCTGACGATAGTGACGGTGAAGATGGCGAGAGTAAAACGCAACGCAACTTTCAGCACCAAAAGCGCAACCTGCTAGCAGTCTGTCGCGTTCAACAGAACAGGTATCCACATCGACATAAAAAAGGGGCACAAAATGCCCCTTTTTATGATTGCTTTTTAGCGCCAATCCCGCATTACCAGGGTCGAAGCTCATTCATAAACCACTATGATGCTAATTTCTTGCGACGACGTGCAGACAAGAAACCCAAGCCTAACAATCCACTGCCGAACAGAAGCAATGCCGGCGGAACTGGAACACCAGGAGGATTAGCACAGTTAGTAGCTCCACAATCATTTGTGTCAAAAGAAACGGTAATTGCGTTAACATAAAAACTCGTTTCGTTCAACAAAGCTGTCAATGTCCAAATTGCGTTCGCTGTAGTTAGAGACGACAGATCCAACAGGCCATCAATGAATGTGATACTCGTTGGCGTTGCTCCCGCGACACCATCACTGTTTCCGACACCTATTTTTTCACCTACAGGTATAGCACCGTGAGGGGGATTACTACGTGTCAGGCGAACCGACTCGAGTTTTACAGCCAGAGCACTTCCACCAACTTTATCATAAAAGTTTAGCTGGAGAGTCTCCCCGCCTGCGGTCTGACCTACTTCGTCATCGCCTGGGTTTCCGCTCCCCCCAGTCTCACATCCAGCAGCAGTCGAGCAAACACCCAACCCGGCTTCGCCTTTATCACCGTCTTTGTCAAGGAACCCGTCGGCGACTGTAGCGTTTTGATTAAAACCTGAAGCAACGACAGCAATCGTGCCTGTGCCGTCGGTATTCAAAAGGCCCGCAGCGAAAGGTGTGCTACCCCAATTCAGTTCTCCCAACTTTGATCCAGCCGGATCAAGAGCATCCGCAATATCCCCGAAATTCCAGGTCGCTGTAAGCGCCTCAGCCTTCTGGGGTTGCAAAACCAGAATTGACCCCGCGATCAACCCAAACGCGATAGTCTTTTTCAAATTCGCTGTATTTATCACCCCGATCAGAGATCGACATCTAGAAACAATATTCCGTTTACACATGTTTAAACTCCCTTGTTGCCAAAAAAGTTCGCACTACTTTTTCGATGTTAGGTTCATCGTTCATTTTCCCAAACAGCCCTCGTGTGGCGCGGGAAATATCAAACTACAGACTATTAAATAGTGATATTGAGAAAATGTCAATTGTTTTGTTAATAATTTGTAAACCTTTAGTTGAGTTGGCTGTCGGTCTTCTTGTGTAACGAGACAGGTATTGATCTGGGGAGAGTTGAGTTTGGCTTGTCAGTTAGGGTCGGAACTCAATTAACCAATAACAATTCAATGACATGGACACAAATGAGGAGATTTCAATCATGAACAGAAAATATCGGCTTCCAGATGAAAAGTTTGACCTGATCAAGCCGCTCTTGTCTCATCTGGCAGCGGGCAAAACGCGTAAATTTGTTAAACCCAGATCGGGCGTGTAATACGCCTGTAATCACATTTTTTTCGCTTGAAGAATTTTGATAAATAACAATATGTCATATTAACCACATCCAGCAAGCGGACTTGCTTCCACTCAACTGTTTCTGTATTACTTCAGCGTGTATTTTGTGAATGGGTATTACTTATGTATGAAGCGTACTACGGCCTTAATTCCAAACCATTTACAATATTGCCGGATCCTAGTTTTCTTTATTGGGGGCGTTCGCACTCGCTAGCCTTTGCAATGCTTGAATACGGCGTCACGAACCGCGCAAGTTGCACCGTTATAACAGGCGA
>JAAEMP010000303.1 GCA_024225445.1 Hyphomicrobiales bacterium
CAACTGCTTGATCTCCTTGGCAGCACTGGCAGAGCGTTGTGCAAGTTCGCGAACCTCCTGGGCGACAACTGCGAATCCCTTACCCGATTCACCTGCTCGAGCCGCCTCAACACCCGCATTTAGCGCCAGCAGATTGGTCTGGAAGGCAATGTCGTCAATCACACCAATGATATTTGCGATTTCTTCAGATGATTTCTCGATCTCGCCCATGGCTGAAACGGCTTTTACAACGATTTCACCGGAATGTTCGGCACTATCCTTGGTACCTGCCACCAGATTGCCAGCTTCCTGCGCTCTTTCCGTTGAGGTTTTCATAGCCGTAGTGGTTTCTTCCAGAGCCGCTGCTGTTTGTTCAACAGTGACCGCCTGTTGTTCGGTGCGCTTGGCGAGATTACTTGCAGCATCGTGGATTTCTCCGCTGCCTGTAAGGATTTGACTGGAAGCGCTTCTGATCTCACCCAATGATACGGACAAATGCGACAAGGCCTGGTTGAACTTGTCTTTCACCTTCTGATATTCTTCCGGAAAATCATCGGTAATTTTGTATTCAAGATTTCCGTTTGACATGTTTCCTATCGCAATTTCGAGGTTATTGACAACAGCCTTGCGTTGGCTTGAAATTATCTCTTCCGCCTCATTCTGCTCTGCGACATTCAATTCCTTTTGTGTTCTTAATTCTTCCTGTTCAGTTTCCAACTGCTTGTTGCGTATGGCATTATCCTTGAAGACAGTTATCGCGTCTGTTATTTCTCCTATCTCGTCTTTGCGATCACTAGTTTCAATCTCGGCATTCAAATCACCATCAGCAAGTTTTTTGATTACCTGAACAAGTCGACCAATGGGACGGCCAAGATGGAAAGTCGTGAACCAGATAACAAGCCCAAGCAGGATCAATAACACTACGATTGAGACCGTCGCCGAAATGTTTGCGAAATCAATTGCTTTCTCAGCAGCAGCTTTGACATCTTCAGACTGCGACTTAAGGGATATCCTCAGTTCCTCGTTAAGGATGGAAATTGCTTTCAGGGCCGGGCCATCACTTATTTTAATCACCTTGTCAATCTGGCGCGGGTCTTGTCCTTCCAGTGTCAGGTTTTTTGCGATATCAACCGCTTTGCTATATTTTAAAATTGTGCTGGTTATCGTGTCTAGCGCTTCATTCTCTTTTGTGTTTACACCAATAGCTCTGTAGGCCTCAATCTGTTGAAGCGCTGCTTTAACTTTTGATTGAACTTTCTCGATACGCTTGGTGTCTTGCCGCAATACGTAATTCTTGAATTGGTGGATCATGCCACCATATCCAATTGATGAGCCTATCTTTTGCAAATAGTCGATCTTTATTGCGGGGCCGGTTGAATATTTTTCCCAGTTGTCATTCAATCCGGTAAAGCCTGATCCCGTACGGATTGAGGAAGCAAAAATTAGCAAAGTAGTTGCCGCTAACAAAAGAGAAATCACTTTCCCAATAGTTGCAATTTTGAATTTTTTCAATTTGTTATCCCTGTCAAATATTGGTGAAAATGAGTGATGCACCTAAATTGCATAGTTGTTAATGTGAAGCCATGTGAACCGGCCCGGGACTTTTTCATGGTCGATACCTGCCAGGCGGTTGCTGCAACAGTGATGTAGAGACCGGAAATCCCACGCATATACGATTTTTGAAAAGGGCGGATACATTTCTTTTTTTAGGCATGACTGTTCCTGTCAAGTCGCCTTTCTTAATACTTTTGGATAGAATATCCGGTATCAAAAAAGACCATTTAATACCGCTCATACGGTAAAAAATTTTCGGTATTTATTTCAAGGGAGAATTTTGGATCAATGCCAAAACGGTTGCGAAGCATCATGCCCAAGGATAACTGTAATCCATGCCGCCGTGTTGATTAGAGTCACTCATCAAGATAAATATTTGGTTAACGCCGGGTGAAGCAATACTTATGGTTGCAGCTTCTAAATCCGGGAATTTGTGGTACCCGTTGGTGTTTGTAGGATATTGAAAAAACTGTTCTCGTCGTTCCGCCGCTGTTCTCTCGGAATCTTCAAATCAATGCCCGCTATGGCTGTGCCTTCATAATACATTATCGCAAAATGCACTTAAATATACTCCGGCGTGAAATTTGTTAAATTTACGGTCTGCTTGATCACATTTCGCTGGAATGGCGGAACCATCAAACCAGATTGCCAACTGTAATCTTCATGACTTACCTCCCGATTATTGGTATTTTTTCGACACTACCAGGATTGGTTATGGATTGCTTCATGACTTTTTTAAAAAATTGGAATAAACCGGAAATGCCTTGAAGGCGGTTTTTTGATCCGAGGCAATTGTGAACAATACAGCTGACGCCAATGATTGACATACCGGATTGGCGTATATTTGTCACAGCCTGGAATGTGGCTGAAGCTATCTCAACAGCACCACTTCACAAGTTTCACCTGATTTTGCCGCTGGTGCATTGACCGGGCGAACAAGAAGTGCATCGGCCCTGTTCAGGTTCGCCAGCATTGAGGAATCCTGGGTCTCAAAAGGAAGGGCAACCAGCTCTCCCTGGTTATTTCTTTCTATCAGAACGCGCATATGTTCCTGACGTTCATCATTGGCATGCAAATCACAGCCTAAAATGGCTGGCACCGGTTTTGATTTTTCCGCAGGAAGTCCAGCCAGTAAATTCACTAGTGGACGGACGAATATTTGTCCGGCAATTATCGAGGATACCGGATTTCCGGCCAATCCAAGCATTCGAATAATTTTCCCACTGGATTTGTTTTGGGCAAACAAAAATGGTTTTCCGGGACGCATTGCGATTTTTGAGAACAGGAATTCAAATCCCATTTCCTGCATGGCAGGTAATACAAGATCATGATCCCCGACGGAGGCTCCACCAATAGTAACAATCATATCAGCATCGTGATCAAGGGCATTTTGGATATGGGATATCAGACTTTCCAACCGGTCTTTTGCTATTCCCAGGTCTAATACCTCCCCCCCGGCATTCTCAACGATAGATGCCAGAGCAAATGTGTTGGATGAGACAATTTCGCCTGCATCCAGCGAATTGCCCGGTAATACCAGTTCATCGCCAGTTGCCAATATCGCCACCGTCGGTTTTTGCCAGACTTCCAGTTGCGGGTGGTTCATCGAAGCAGCAAGAGAAATCGACTGCGGGTCCAGGACGCGTCCGGATTTCATCAGCATTTCACCCTGACTGAAATCCAGGCCGGCTTTTCTGATAAATCTACCTGCCGGATTCCCGGTCAAAATGCGGATGTTCTTTCCCTCTTTGACGGTATTTTCCTGGATGATAATTGTGTCGGTTTGCTCCGGCACTGGCGCTCCGGTAAATATGCGTACTGCTTCATTCTTGCCAATATTTCCGTCATACGGGTGACCGGCTGCCGACTGGCCAACCAATTTCAGGGAAATTGGGGTGTTGCCGATATCCTGCTGGCGTACTGCGTAGCCATCCATGGCACTGGCATCAAATGGTGGTTGGGTGCGCAGCGCGTAAAGGTCGGCAGCCAAAACACGGCCATTGGCCTGGCGCAGTGGAATTTTTTCACTTTCAAGTGGATTTGCATCCTGCAAAATCATTTGCAAAGCATCCGTTGCTGGGATCAGGCCTTCAATCATGATAATTCCATTTTGGCTAACCAGAATATGATAAGAATTTTACGTGACTTACGTTCCATCAGTTGCTTTACCTTCACCGGCTTTCCAATGTCCCGATTTGCCACCGGATTTCTCAACCAGTTTCACCGGTCCGATTTCCATTCCCCTGTCAACCGCTTTGGCCATGTCATAAATCGTCAGACAGGCAACTGAACAGGCGGTTAATGCTTCCATTTCCACTCCAGTCCTGCCTTCAACTTTGGTGGTCGCACGCACGGTATATCCGGGCAGGGAACTGTCCGGCTGGATATCCAGTGTTATTTTGGAAATCTCTATTGGATGGCAGAGCGGGATCAAATCCGGGGTTTTTTTTGCCGCCATAATTCCGGCAATTCGGGCGGTGGCAATTACATCACCCTTTTTTGCATTGCCGGATCTTATCATATCCATGGTCTCGCTTTGCATTTTCACCTGGCCTTCGGCAATAGCTATCCGCGAAGTGGTTTCCTTGTCGCCGACATCCACCATATGGGCTTCGCCGGTTTCGTTAATATGCGTGAGATTGGCCATTATCTGTTTACTCTTTATATCTGGTTGATTTCAGGCAGCCTGCGCCGGATTAGCCAATAGACTGGCGGTAGCAGCCGCCACATCTGCCTGGCGCATCAGGCTTTCACCGATCAGAAATGTCCGGATGCCTGTCGCACTCATTCGCGCCAGATCCTCTGGTGTAAATAATCCTGACTCGCCGACAATCAGTTTGCCCGGGGGTATTTTGACCGAAAGCAGTTCACTGGTCTCGAGACTGGTTTCAAATGTTTTCAGATTGCGATTGTTGATGCCGATCATTTCACAATCCAGACAGTCGATTGCCCGCTCCAGTTCTTCCTCATTGTGTACTTCAACCAGAACATCCATACCAAGTTTTTTTGCGGTTTGTTCCAGCAAAACTGCTTCTTCATTGGTTAGGCAGGCCATGATAATCAAAATACAATCGGCGCCCCAGCTTCGCGCCTCATATACCTGATAGGGTTCGAACATGAAATCCTTTCTAAGGACGGGAAGGCTAACCACATTGCGGGCAGCAGTCAAAAAATCCGGGGAACCCAGAAATGACGGTTTATCAGTCAACACGCTCAAACATGCAGCACCACCTTCCTGATAGGCTTTTGCCAGAATAGGAGGATTGAAATCATCACGAATTAGTCCCTTGGACGGGCTGGCTTTCTTGATTTCCGCAATCAGGGCATATTCGCCAATCTCATGCCTGGCACGCAGCGCACTAATAAAACCACGCGGCTTATCACTGGCATTTGCAATCAGAATAATCTCCTCAGGTGAAATGATTGCTTTGGCAGCCGCAATTTCCTGGCGTTTATAGATTTCGATTTTTTCAAGAATATCAATCATATCCCGTAGCCTTAACTCTTGCCCTGATTGGAGATACGAACAAGATTATCCAGCGTGGCGCGTGCATGACCGTTGTCAATGGCACTGGCTGCCTGGGCGACGCCTTCTTTCAGGTCGTTGGCCTTGTCGGCGATGACCATGGCAGCTCCCGCATTGAGCAACACGATATCACGATAGGCGCTGGGTTCACCATCCAGCACCCGAGCCATTGCCGCAGCATTGTATTGCGCATCGCCGCCCAGAATTTCCTTCAGATCATGTTCAGGCAGTCCGCCATCCTTGGGAGTGATATCAAAAGTGTTTACCCTGCCGTTTTCCAGGGCCGCCACGTGGGTGGTGCCTGTGATTGTTATTTCATCCAACCCCTCACCATGCATTACCCAGACTTTTTCCGAACCAAGTTCGGCTAGGGTTTTAGCCACCGGCAGCAACCATTTCGGTGAGAATACGCCAAGCAATTGTCGCTTCACTCCTGCCGGATTACACATCGGTCCCAACAAGTTGAATATGGTGCGAGTGCCAAGTTCGATGCGGGTCGGTCCCACATGGCGCATGGCAGAATGATGAGCGGGGGCAAACATGAAGCCAACGCCGGCATCTTCTATGCAGTCGGAAATCTGGCCCGGTGAGAGTTCCAGATTAACACCCAGCGCGACCAGAACGTCTGCTGAACCGGATTTTGAAGACAAAGAGCGATTGCCATGTTTGGCAACTTTCAGACCAGCTCCCGCCGCAACGATAGCGGCACATGTTGAAACATTGTATGATCCTGATGAATCTCCACCCGTACCGACGATGTCAATGGCATCGATAGGGGCATCAACTTTCAGCATCTTGGCACGCATCGCCAGCACGGCGCCAACGAATTCCTCGACACTCTCGCCGCGTACCCTCATTGCCATCAGTAATCCGCCAATTTGTGACGGAGTTGCTTCACCTGACATGAGGATGGAAATGGCAATTTGGGTTTGTTCGCGATTGAGCGGGTTTCCATCGGCGACAATGGCAATGAATTCCTTCAGATTACTCAATTTTCTCCCCCATTTTCGATAGATTCCCGTACTGAATTTTCACATGGAAACGAGTGTTTAATAGTCAACAAAATCGATGTGCGGCTAATAACTTTTAGCTTTTACCTGATAAGATTTTGAGCGGCAATGATAGCATTTTGATCAATGGTAACCGTTTCCTTTCCCCTCAAATCACCAATCAGCTGACTGAGAAGATCATCCGCCACAGCGTTATCCAGACGTGTGATTTCATCAGGGCCAGCAGAATTACCTTCGCTGCCAATAATATCGACAACCTTTAAAACAATATGACTGCCTTTTTTGTTTCCAACGGCCATTGCTGTTTTTTGTCCCGCTATGGCAAATCCGGTCTTTATTGCCGCTGTGCTCAGATCATCACTGGTATCTTCCCGCGATAATTCAGCGCTTTTTTCTATCTTGCCTTTGTTTTGCTCTCCATCGGCATCGGGTAATATGCCGTTATACGCGGCAGCAAATTCCTCGCCGGAATTCAGGCGTGACAGCAGGTCACTGGCAATCTTTTCCACAGAACTGGCGGTGGTTTGTTCCACCCAGTTGCGGCTAACCTCGTCTTTTACTTCCTCCAGTTTTTTCTGACGCTCGGGGAATACTTCTTTGACCTCGTACCAGATAAATCCTGAGTTACCGATTGAAACCGGGTCGGCCTCCACCCCTTCGGCAGTTTTGAAAGCTTCACCAAGAAGTTTTGTCGATTCCGGCAGATCTGTTACCGCATTGCCCTTTTCATCGCGGCCACCGGCATCAATTTTTTCAAGCGTTCTGGGGGTGAGTTGTGCTTTGGCGGCAGCTTCACTCAAGTTATCACCGGCAGCACGCTCATCTTCCAGCTTGTCGTGAATCTCAAACAGCTCCTCGGAAGCTTTTGCCAAAGCCAGGCGTTTTCGCAGTTCATCTTCAACCTCTGAAAGGGGTTTAACACTTTTATCGGATATCTGGGTGACTCTGAGCAATACTGGTCCAAACACACCTTCTACCACATCACTCATTTCGTTCAGTTTCAGAGCAAATGCAGCCTCACCCACATTGGCATCAGGCAGGTCTTTTTTCGCATATTCACCAATATTGACTTCTTCCTCGGTTTTGCCCAACTCCTGCAGGATATTGACAAACAATTCCCCGTCGGCGAGCCGCTTCAAGATCTCCTTGCCCTGAGCGTCGTCATCAAGCGCCAATTGTTGTATTGATCTTTTCTCTTCAACGGTAAAACCTGATTTGCGGGCTTCGTATTCTTCGGCGACTTCTTCAGCCGTAATGGAATCAGGGTCGCTGATGTCTTCAGCTTCAAGTTTTACGACAATGATTTTACGGTATTCAGGTGCCACATAATCAGTTTTGTTCTCATCATAGTGAGAGCTGATATCCTGCGGCGTGGGCGAGGGGGATTGCATCAACAGGTCAGGAGACAAAACTACATATTCAAAAACCCGTTTTTCATTTCGATACGAATCATAGGCATCGATGAAAGCCTGCGGTGTTTTTGCATTGGATGATATACCTTCAAGCAATTGATTGCGCACAGCTACTGCCTGTCGGTTTTCCACATAGTCAGATTCGCTCATGCCCAATTGTCGTAATTGCTGGGTTAATACCCTGCGATCAAAATTGCCGCTTGCATCCTGGAAGGTTTCGTCTTCACCAATCAGACTTGCCAGATTCTTGTCAGACAGTCCAAGACCCATTTTGCGGGCACTTTCATCAAGTACGGCGCCGCTCAACAATTGCGTCATGACATTGGCATCAATACCGAAAGCGCGAATTTCCTCGCGCGTCAGTAACCGGCCAAACTGACGGGATAATCCGTAGCGCGCCCGTTCATATGCCAGGACATAATCATTGGGCGATACCAATGTTTTACCGACCTGTATCACCGAACCGGAAAGCCCGCCGATGATCGCCCCCGAAACCCCCCAGACACCAAAGCTTGCCACAAGCAGCAGAATAAATATTTTGGCAACCCATGTGCCGACTGATTTTCTGAGTAGTGTTAGCATTAATTCTTCCTGTGACTTTCGTTCCGGTTATTCCGGGTTATTGCGGATGTCATTAACTGTCTGGAACCGTAGAAGTTAATACGTGCATCAATGTGTTCAACTTTGAGGGTATAAAGACATTTATCTGCGACCTCAACATCAATTGATCAATCTGCCAAATATGTTACAGCTCATGGCAAATTGATATTAATGATAAGGAACGAATATGACACCGGGAATAAAGCCGCTGGTTGCAGGAAACTGGAAAATGAACGGTTTGAACAGCTCGATCGGTGAGCTGGAAACCATGCGCGATCAATTCAGGCCGGAATTGAGTGCAAAAATTGATATGCTGGTTTGCCTGCCTTTCACCATGCTTGGCAAAGCAGGCGATTTTGTTGCCCGGTCGCCGATGAGAATTGGGGCCCAGGATTGTCACAGGGAATTGAAAGGTGCTCATACTGGAGATATCTCGGTTGAAATGATAGCAGATTGTGGCGCTACGGCTGTAATCGTTGGCCATTCGGAAAGACGCACAGATCATGGGGAAAGTGATGAGCAGGTACGTGAAAAAGCCCAGACAGTGCTCCATTGGGGCCAAATGGCCATCATTTGTATCGGCGAAACAGACGAACAGCGTAAACTGGGATCAACCCTTGATGTGCTGAAAAAGCAGATGTCAGGATCGATTCCAGATTCGGCTGAAAACGGTGAAATTGTTGTTGCTTATGAACCGATATGGGCAATCGGCACCGGACTGACCCCAACCGCAAAAGACGTCGAAGAAGCGCACCGGTTCATGCGGGCTGAACTGGTTGAGCGTTTTGGCGAGGACGGTAACACCATTCGTCTGCTCTATGGTGGTTCGGTAAAACCCGGTAACGCCAAAGAACTGATGGGGATCAACAATGTCGACGGGGCACTCATTGGTGGCGCCAGCCTGAAAGCTGAAGATTTTCTCGGAATCTGTGCTGCCTATTGATTTGTTTTCAGTTCAGGTTCTTAAACCGATAGTAACCCGGCCATGTTATCAATTGTCAGGTAATAATTTGACACGGTAATTGAGTATGCGTGGTTCCTAAAAGGGATTATCAGTCCCTGGTACTCGGACTCAATTCATAAATCAGGAATACTCCATGTGCGGAATCGTTGGTATCATTGGAAAACAACCGGTCGCGCCGCTGCTTGTCGATGCGTTGAAACGGCTGGAATATCGCGGATATGATTCAGCCGGAATTGCCACTTTGGATGGTGGCTTGATTGATCGCCGCCGTGCTGAAGGCAAACTTGTCAATCTGGAAAAGCTGCTGGGTGAACATCCTCTGGGTGGCTATACCGGGATTGGCCACACGAGATGGGCGACGCATGGCATCCCCAATGTAACCAATGCCCATCCCCATCAAACCGAAAAGCTGGCCATTGTTCACAATGGCATCATTGAAAACTTTCGTGAATTGCGTGAAGAGCTGATTGCGCAAGGGTATGAATTCAAGACCGAAACTGATACGGAAGCTGTCGCCCATCTGATTACCCGCGCGATGGATAACGGGCTTGATGCCCGGGAGGCGGTTCGCCAAAGTCTGGGTCGTCTGGAGGGAGCTTTTGCCATTGGCATATTGTTCAATGGCATTGAAAACCTGATTATTGCCGCCCGAAGAGGCGCTCCGCTCGCCATTGGTTATGGTGAGGGGGAAATGTATCTGGGTTCGGACGCGATTGCGCTGTCACCGTTTACCAATCAACTGACCTATCTGGAAGAAGGTGACTGGGCGGCCATTACCGCTGATAAGGTTGAGATATATGATGAAGGTGGTGAAAGGGTAGAACGTGAAAAACAGGTGACCCTTGCTTCCAGTCTGATGGTGGATAAAGGCAATCACCGTCATTTCATGCTGAAGGAAATATATGAACAGCCGGAAATGATTTCCCACACGCTTTCGCACTATCTGGATTTTGTTAAAGCCACCACCAGAGTTCCCGAAGAACTTCCCTTTGATTTTGCCAGTCTTGAGCGTATCGCGATATCCGCTTGCGGCACCGCATATCTGGCGGGTCTAGTGTCCAAATACTGGTTTGAGCGTTATGCGCGGGTTCCCGTAGATATTGATATTGCCTCCGAGTTTCGCTATCGCGAAATGCCACTGGCCAAAGGTGGTCTTTCGCTGTTCGTTTCACAATCGGGGGAAACTGCCGACACGCTTGCCGCACTTCGCTACTGTAAACAACAGGGCCAGCATATCGGCTCAATTGTTAATGTGCGTGAATCGACGATGGCGCGTGAATCCGGGGTGATTTTTCCAACCCTTGCCGGTCCTGAAATAGGTGTTGCATCGACCAAGGCATTTACCTGTCAGCTATCGGTACTGGCTTCACTGGCAATAGCGGTGGGCAGAGCAAAAGGTGTGCTGGATGAGCAAGATGAAATTGCACTGGTGCGAAATCTGTCTGAAGCGCCGAAATTTGCCAATCAGGCCCTGAAACTTGAACAGCAGATCCGCACCATCGCCAGTGATCTGGCAAAAGTAAAACACGTTTTGTATCTGGGGCGCGATACCAGTTACCCGCTGGCGATGGAGGGTGCCCTGAAACTGAAGGAGCTGTCTTATATTCACGCCGAGGGCTATGCAGCCGGTGAGTTGAAACACGGGCCAATTGCACTGATTGACGAGGATATGCCGGTGATCGTCATTGCACCGCATGATCGTATATTCGATAAAACCGTGTCGAACATGCAGGAGGTTGCCGCAAGAGGCGGCAGAATTATTCTGATCACTGACGAAAGCGGGGCTCAAAAAGCCGCTATTGATGCGGAACATATTCTGGTAATGCCGGATATGCCGGAAATCCTCACACCGCTGATTTACTCCATACCCGCTCAACTGCTGGCCTATCACACGGCGGTATTCATGGGCACCGATGTCGATCAACCGCGCAATCTGGCAAAATCGGTAACTGTCGAGTAATTTTGCCTTTCAAAATTCGATAATAATGTCCATATAGTGCATCACTGTATTATTGAATTGGAATTGGTGGTTCCTGCGGAAACTGGTTGATTGATGTCGGACGAATTAAAGACAAGAATTAGCGCCTTTGCACGGCTCAGAAACTATTTTCTGACCGGACTGATCATCTGTGCGCCGGTTGGCATTACCATCTATCTCGTCTGGTCGCTGATCGGATGGATAGATTCATGGATTATTCCCTATATTCCCATTGTCTATAATCCCGATACCTATCTGCCATTCTCAATCCCCGGATTTGGTCTGGTGGTAGCAGTAACTGTCATTACCGTTGTCGGATTTTTGACGGCGAATTATATCGGCCGCACAATCTGGTCTTATGGAGAAGTGCTGCTGGGCCGAATGCCACTTGTGCGCAACCTGTATTCTGGATTAAAGCAGATATTTCAAACCGTGTTGTCGGATAAAAGTTCGTCTTTTCAGGAAGTTGGATTGATTGAGTATCCACGCAAGGGATTGTGGGCAATTATTTTTATTGCCACTGACACGCGCGGTGAAGTTGATGTACGCCTGAAGAAAATCAAACAGGATACGGTGAGTGTATTTCTGCCCACCACACCCAACCCGACTTCAGGTTTCCTGCTGTTTGTTCCCAAAAAGGACGTAACTATCCTGGATATGAGTGTTGAAGAAGCGGCAAAACTGGTTATTTCAGCTGGTCTCGTGTCTCCGGACACGGTTAAAATTGCCGACAAGGAGAAGCAGATTAGCGCTAAGAAAGCTCCCCGGACAAGGCGCCAACCGGTGTCAGCTAAACCGTCAAAGGTCGATTGACCCGGAACAAACCGGAAGCACGTCAATTATCCAGAGCGCAAGAGCCGCACGGCCTGATCCTGACCAAATAGATACAGCAATACCCTGAGCGCTTCACCGCGTGGGCCTTCGAGAGCAGGGTCGGTTTCGACCATCAGCCGTGCATCATCACGGGCCATTTCCAGGATGTCGGAATGGTGCTCACTGCTGGCCATTGAAAATCCCGGAGTGCCGGACTGGCGAATACCCAATAATTCCCCTTCACCGCGAAGGCGCAAATCCTCTTCTGCAATGCGAAACCCGTCCTCGCTTTCCCGCATGATGTTGATACGGGCTTTGGCAATTTCTCCCAGTGGGGATTTATACAGCAAAATGCAATGAGAGGCATCCAGGCCACGCCCGACCCTGCCGCGTAACTGGTGTAACTGGGCGAGGCCAAACCGCTCCGCATGTTCAATCACCATGATCGTGGCATCGGGCACATCAACACCAACCTCCACCACGGTTGTGGCAACCAGCAATCTGGTGTCCCCATTCCTGAATGCCTCCATGACACTGTCTTTTTCAGCTGCAACCATACGTCCGTGGATCAGGCCAACGCGAGTATCCAGCTGTCTGGACAAGGTTTCATGTCGCTGGGTGGCAGAAGTCAGGTTCAGTTCTTCGCTTTCCTCCACCAAAGGGCAAATCCAGAAGATTTTTTGCCCGTTTTCGATTGCCCTGGCGATGCGTTGGACCAGTACATCCAGTTTGTCAGTTGCCATTGCACTGGTTTTGACAGGAATGCGTCCAGCCGGTTTTTCTGTTAGTTTTGAAACATCCATATCCCCGTAAGCGGTCATCACCAATGTACGTGGAATGGGAGTTGCCGTCATCACCAGGATATCCGTGGCGCTGCCCTTGTCACTCAACATAAGGCGTTGGTGGACGCCAAAACGGTGCTGTTCGTCAATGACCGCAAGACCAAGATTGTTGAACTCGACTTTCGATTGAAAAAGCGCATGGGTACCAATGATAATTTGAAGTTCTCCGGATTTCATGCGTTGATAGATGTCTTTTCTTGCCGGGCCTTTCTCCCTTCCCGTGAGTATTTCCACCCGCAGGTCAACTTTTTTACAGATTTCTCCAATTGACTGAAAATGTTGACGTGCCAGTATCTCAGTTGGCGCCATTATCGCCGCCTGCGCACCGTCCTCTACCACTTCTGCCATTGCCAGTAATGCGACAATGGTCTTGCCTGAGCCCACATCGCCCTGCAGCAGACGAAGCATTCGTTCCGGTTTTTGCAGATCGGCCTGAATTTCTGAAAATGCCTGATTTTGTGAATGGCTCAGTTGATGGGGGAATGCTTCGCGAATTGCCGCACTGAACCGATGACCAGGCTTTCTCGCACGACCACCAAGTTTCTTAAGCCGCATTCGCAACAATGCCAATGCAAGTTGGCCGGAAAGATATTCATCATAGGCCAATCGGCGACGCGAAGGCGAATTTGGTTGAAGGTCTATCAAATCACGCGGCTGGTGCAAAGCCGCAAGCGCCGTATTGAAATCATCCCATTTCTCCCGGGAAATAAGCGCAGCATTGCCCCATTCCGGTAATTGCGGCAATGTTTCAAGCGCTGTTTTTATCGCTTTGGTAAGAACTTTTTGGGAAACGCCGGCTGCCGCCGGGTAGACCGGCTCAACCAGGGGTAAATCAGAAAACTCCTGTTCGCTGACCACATGATCGGGATGCACCATATTAGCCTGGCCGTTATACCACTCAAAAGTTCCGCTGATAAAGCGGGTCTCACCCACTGGCAGCAGTTTTTCCAGCCATTGGGCTCTGCCTTGAAAAAATACAAGGGTCATCTCGCCACTTTGATCATGAACGTGGATACGATAGGGTACATTTTTTCGACCCGGCGGTGAGGGTTGATGGCGATCGACGTGAATTTTCAAAGTAACGATCGAGCTATGGGTTGCCGAGGCGATATCGGGTTGATTGCGCCGGTCAATAATTGAATGGGGTATATGAAACAATAGATTGCAGATGCGTGCGATTTCTCCCGTCTCGGCTCCAACAAGCAGACGGGTTAGTGCTTTTTCAAGTTTTGGTCCGATGCCGGAAAGGTTGGATACCGGAACAAATAAGGGGTTGAGAATTGTTGGGCGCATCTGTATTTCAATTGTTTCTGTGATTGTATTGATTTGGCTATTTGCCACAGCCTGGAATATGCATTGGCAAACCGAAAAGGTCAAAACTGTTATCAGAAGTGCTATGATATTAATTACCATGCAAGTTCGCCTGATATCTGCGGGCAATCTGAACGCCATGATCAGCCAAATGTATTTCAAAGTCTAATCATCAACAAACCGTCGTGCAAGAAAGCTCTGGAAAATGATTGAAATTGAATTGTTGACAAAACGCCGGCGGCAATTGCGCTACCGCGCCAACCATCGTGGAATCAAGGAAATGGACATTATTCTGGGTGGCTACGCTGACAAATTTATAGAGCAGCTTGATAGTGAACAACTGGATATTTTTGAAAAACTGATGGACCAAAATGACCGGGATTTGTTGCAGTGGTTTACCGGAGAGCTGGATACGCCGGGCGAATTTGATACAGATCTGTTCGTCAATATTCTGACGCACGCCAAAACAGGGATAAATTTTTCCCGTTCAGGTAATTGATTATGAATTTGATGAAACTATCTGATATTAAGCAATTATTTGAAGAAAATTTGCCAACTGGTTTGGGGGGTGTCCCGAGTGGGTTCTTACCATTGCTGGTCTCTCAAATATTGCAACAGCTGGCTGATCAAAAAAGCAAGATGCCTGGTCTGGTATTTGTTGCAAGTGATGGTCGTCAACTAGATGAATTACAATCGGCGCTTGGCTTTTTTGCTCCCGAGCAACGCATATTGGAGCTGCCGGCATGGGATTGCTTGCCATATGACCGGGTATCACCATCTGGTGAAGTTGCGGCACAGCGCATTGCCACTCTGGCTGAACTGGCCAGAATTGCGACCGGTAGTGACAACAGCGCAGGTAATGCGGGTCTGCCGGTGCTTGTGCTAACTACTGCTAATGCAATAGTTCAGCGCCAGGTTCCCATAGGCAAAATGGTTGATTGCGTGCTTGAGTTGGTACCTGGAAAAACCATCAGCATGGATGTTGTCGCATCCTGGCTTGCAATAAATGGTTTCGAGCGCAATTCAACCGTTCATGATCGCGGAGAATTCGCTGTTCGTGGCGGTATACTGGATTATTATGCACCGGGTGAAGATGATCCTGTACGCCTTGATTTCTTTGGTGATACCCTGGAATCGATCCGAAGTTTTGATCTTGTAAGCCAGCGTACAATTGCACAAAAGACCAGTGCTGTATTATCTCCGATGAGCGAGGTGGACCTGAACCCTCAATCAATTGCCAGTTTCAGAAGCCGGTATCTTGAATTGTTCGGTGCTGCGACCAGGGATGATGCACTGTATCAGGCTGTCAGCGATGGACGCAGATATACCGGCATCGAACACTGGTTGCCACTTTTCCATGAGCAACTGGATAGTGTGTTCGACTATCTTGATGGTTTTTGCGTGATATGTGATCACCAGATTGAAAAGGCGGTAGAAGAACGCCTTGAACAGATTCAGGATCACTTTGAGGCGCGCCGGGAAAGTTTAAACATGTCGGCGGGCGAGGGTGCGCCGTATAAACCCGTTGAACCCGATTCACTTTACTTGAATTTGTCGCAGATACAGGCCGAATTGGCGCAAATCGGGCCAGTATTGGTATCACCGTTTGAATTGCCACCATCCTCCAAATCGAAAATAATCTCACTGGGTGCTTCTACTGGCCACAGTTTCGCTGCTGAGCGCGAATCCGGGCAAAATGTATTTAATTGCGTGGTTGAACATGCTGCAGATCAGCGCGCAGCACACAAAACTGTCATCATTGCCGCATGGAGTGAAGGCTCGCGCGAGCGTCTCGGCCAGGTATTGGGCGAACATGGCATGGAGCGACTGCGCAATATTTCATCCCCTGGAGAACTGGCTTCGCTCAAATCTGGTGAAACAGCCCTTGCTATCATCCCGATCGAAGCAGGATTTATCGCAGATGATTTCTGTTTTATTGCCGAACAGGATATTCTTGGTGACCGTCTGATACGAAAATCAACCCGGCGCAAGCGTGGGGCTGATTTTCTGTCCGAGGTCTCAAGTCTGAGTGAAGGTGATGTGGTTGTCCATGTTGATCACGGTATCGGGCGCTTCAGGGGATTGCGTACACTGGATGTGGCGCGCGCTCCTCATGATTGTCTGGAAATTATTTATGCGGGCGATGACAAGTTGTATTTACCCGTTGAGAATATTGAACTGCTGTCGCGTTATGGTTCATCTGAAACAGAAGTAATTCTTGATCGACTTGGCGGCGCCGCATGGCAGTCACGCAAGGCTAAACTGAAAAAACGCATCCTTGAAATGGCCGGGCAATTGATCAGAATTGCGGCTGAACGGGCTTTGCGAAAAGCTGAGAAAATGCTTGCTCCACAAGGGATATTTGATGAGTTCTCTGCTCGATTTCCCTATGACGAGACCGAAGACCAGATGTCTGCAATCAATTCGGTGCTTGATGACCTGGCTGCCGGCACACCTATGGACAGGCTGGTATGTGGCGATGTGGGTTTTGGTAAAACCGAGGTGGCTCTTCGCGGCGCGTTTGTCGCGGCGATGGCCGGTACACAGGTCGCTGTTGTGGTTCCCACAACGCTGCTGGCGCGACAGCATTTCAAGAGCTTCGCGGAGCGCTTTAAGGGTCTGCCCATCAAGGTTGCTCATGCCTCCAGACTTGTTGGTGCAAAAGCACTGGCAAATACGAAAATAGGCCTCGCAAGCGGTGATATTGATATAGTCATTGGCACCCATGCGCTGCTTGGTCAATCTGTCAAATTCAGACGACTGGGACTTTTGGTGATCGATGAGGAGCAACGCTTCGGGGTTAAGCACAAGGAACATCTGAAGGAATTGAAAACCGATGTTCATGTTCTGACATTATCAGCAACGCCAATACCGCGAACCCTTCAGCTGGCGCTGACTGGTGTTCGCGAGTTGTCACTGATAACAACCGCTCCGCTGGACAGAATGGCTGTCAGAACATTTGTTTCACCGCTGGATCCGCTGGTAATTCGTGAAGCTCTGTTGCGGGAGCGTTATCGTGGCGGGCAGAGTTTTTATGTTTGTCCAAGGGTCAGCGATCTGGAAGAGCGTGCCGACTTTCTCCGCCAACATGTGCCGGAGCTGAAATTTGCCGTTGCCCATGGCCAGATGACACCGGGTGATCTGGATTCGGCGATGAACGCATTCTACGATGGCCAGTATGATGTTTTGCTTTCGACAACAATTGTTGAATCCGGTTTGGATATTCCAACAGCAAACACCCTGATTGTACACCGCGCCGATATGTTTGGTCTGGCTCAGCTTTATCAACTGCGCGGCCGGGTGGGGCGCTCTAAAATCCGTGCATATGCGCTTTTTACGCTGCCGCTTCACAAACGCCTCACGCCTGGTGCCGAGCGACGCCTGAAGGTGCTTCAGTCTCTGGATACCATTGGTGCGGGTTTTGAACTTGCCAGTCACGATCTGGATATTCGCGGTTCCGGAAACCTGCTGGGCCAGGAGCAATCTGGGCAGATCCGCGAAGTCGGCTATGAACTGTACCAGCAGATGCTGGAGGAGGCCGTTGCGGAATTAAAGGGTGGTGACAATTTTGTTGGAGATGGCAAATGGTCACCGCAAATTACCATCGGTACGCCGGTTCTCATTCCTGAATCATATATTAGTGATCTGCAGTTGCGACTCAATCTTTACAGGCGTCTGGTTGATTTGAAAGACCTGCAGGACATTGAAGCCTTTGGAGCAGAATTAATTGACCGTTTTGGTCCAATGCCCAGTGAAGTAAACCATCTGCTGAAGATTATTTATGTCAAGGGCATGTGTGTCACTGCCAATATTGAGAAACTGGATGCCGGCCCCAAAGGACTGGTGATAACATTCAGAAATCAGGAATTCGCTGATCCCGCCGGGTTGATTGGCTGGATCGGTGAACAAGGAACGCTCGCAAAAATCAGGCCTGATCAAAGTATCGTTCTTCAAAGAGACTTTTCAAGTACTGAAAAACAGCTGAAAGGCGTCGCCGCGATTGTCAGCAAACTGGCAAAAATGGTGTCAACTGAATTGACTGATTAATTGAGATGCAAATTTTCAGCTGTAGATGCTGAATGTGCTCTAAATATCCACTTCTTCGACAAATTTTGCATTTTCCTGAATGAACTTGAATCTGGCTTCCGGCTTGTTACCCATTAACTGGTCTACTTTGGATTTTGTGTGGTCCAGCTCCGTATCAGGCACTTCAACCCGCAACAATGTTCGTTTATCGGGATCCATGGTGGTTTCTTTTAGTTGTGCCGGCATCATTTCACCGAGGCCCTTGAACCGGCCAATATCAATTTTCTTGTTGCCGCTGAATTCATTTTCCAGCAATTCCACCCGGTGCGCCTCGTCGCGGGCATAAAGTGTCTTGCTGCCCTGGGTGATGCGGTAAAGTGGTGGCACAGCCAGATATAAATGTCCGTTGTGAATAAGGTCGGGCATTTCCTGGAAGAAGAACGTAATAAGCAGCGAAGCGATATGGGCACCGTCAACATCGGCATCGGTCATGATGATAATTCGGTCGTAGCGCAAATCGCTGTCGCGGTATTTTGTGCGGGTTCCAACACCCAGTGCCAGAATGATGTCGCCTATCTGCTGGTTTATCATTATTTTTTCACGACTGGCGCTGGCAACATTCAGGATCTTTCCTCGCAACGGCAGAATTGCCTGGGATTTTCTGTTGCGTGCCTGTTTGGCCGAACCACCTGCAGAATCGCCTTCGACGATAAAAAGTTCAGTGCCGCCTTTGGCATTTTTTGAACAATCGGCGAGTTTACCCGGAAGGCGCAATTTACGTGTTGCCGATTTTCGGTTGATTTCCTTTTCCTTGCGCCGTTTCAGCCGTTCTTCGGCACGGTCAACAACCCATTCAAGCAGCCGATCCGCCTGTTGGGGTGATGCGGCAAGCCAGTGATCAAACGGGTCGCGAATGGCGTTCTCTACAATTTTCTGTGCTTCAACCGTAGCCAGCTTGTCTTTGGTTTGGCCCACAAATTCCGGTTCGCGTACAAATACCGACAACATTGCAGCGGCTGATGTCATTACATCATCTGTTGTGATCATCGATATTTTCTTGTTGCCGGTTATTTCTCCGTAAGACTTCAGACCGCGTGCCAATGCGATGCGCAATCCTGCTTCGTGGGTGCCACCGTCACCGGTGGGTATGGTATTACAGTAGGAATTCACAAATCCATCATCCCCATGCCAGGTCACGGCCCACTCCAATGCGCCATGGCCGCCGGATTTACCCGCTTTTCCGGCAAATGGTTCCGGTGTCACCTGGTGTTTGGCATCTGCCTTTTCCATCAGGTATTCTTTCAGTCCTCCGGGGAAATGAAATTCGGCTTTTGTGGGAGTTTCGTCTTTTTCATCAATCCATGCGGCGTCGCAGTTCCAGCGAATTTTGACCCCGCCAAAAAGGTAAGCCTTTGAACGGGCCATTTTCATCAGCAGGGATGGTACAAATTTGCAGTTTTTACCAAATATTTCGGGATCTGGTGTAAACCTGATCTTAGTGCCGCGACGATTGTGAATTTCACCAATGTCTGTCAGTTTGCTTAAAGCTTCGCCACGGGAAAATTCCTGTTTGTAACACCGCCGGTTTGCCGCTACTTCCACCTCAAGATGTTCAGATAGTGCATTAACCACCGATACACCCACTCCATGCAATCCACCAGAGGTTTCATAGGCACCTGAGTCAAATTTACCACCGGCATGCAATATGGTCATCACCACCTCGACGGTGGATTTATCGGTAAATTTGGGATGAGGATCAACCGGGATACCACGCCCATTATCAGTAACTGACAAATATCCTTCGCCATCCAGTTCCACATCAATCCAGCTGGCATGGCCTGCAACTGCCTCATCCATTGAATTATCGATCACTTCTGCAAACAGATGATGCATTGCCTTGGAATCTGTGCCACCAATATACATACCCGGCCTACGTCGAACCGGCTCAAGTCCCTCAAGAACTTCGATATCAGAAGCCTTGTAACTATCGCTATTTTTGGTCGATGATTTTCGGGCGGGCGGTGGATTACCTCCCGATTTATTGCCGGTTGCGCCGGCACTCGTTGGATTGTTTTCACTCATTGAAAAAAGGTCGTTGGAATTATCCATCGATTATCGGCATCCTTGTATTACGAATCACTAACGTAAAATAACCTTTGTAGGTTAGGAAATCGACTAATTCCTACACAAATTTTTTGAACTGCCTGGTTTTGTCAAATAATTCTTCCAGGGTTTTCATCCGTTCGTGAGTATCATCCCAGGTTTCGTTTTGCACTGCGGCAATAATGGCCTCGACAATAAATATGATCACCATATTGGAATCCCATGCGGATGGCGCCTCTGTTCTGGAATGAAATGAGTGGTTCGCAAATTTGGAGATAGGTGAGCCCCACAGATCGGTAAACAATACTATATCCAGATCCAGTTTTGGCAGAATCGGAGAGTCTGGAAATTTCAAGCTCATAACGGCGAATGTCAAACACGATAAGTATGTCATTCGGTTTCATCGACAAAATATAGTGGGGCCAGGTGCTCATATTGGGTGGAATTAATGTCAATCCATCACGGATCATTTGCAAATGTGTAAACAAGTAGTCTGCAAGTGAGTGGGTGATGCGTCCACCGGCAATATGTATGTGTCGCGATTTGTCGGATAATAACGTAGCGACGGTGTCGAATTCACCTGGATTGATTTGCGCCAGTGTTTGACGAATATTTTGCATCGCGGCATCTGCGAACCGGTTGAGCAAATGCGTATCCGGCACACTTTCCGCCCAACGGTCATGTCGCATGATTGGATTTGATATTGTTGCTTCCACTTCAGCCCTCAGCCTGCTCTGCAATTGTGCAAAACCCGAAAAGCCAAGCTTTTTGGCCAGACGAACAATAGTGGGATTCGACACTTTCGAGACTTTTGACAGCGAAGTGATGCTACCAAGACCGGAAACCGGGTAGTTCTCGAGGATTTTAGTGGCCAACTGGCGCTCCGAACGTGTGAATTTCTTTTGCCCTTTTTGAATTAGTGAAGCAACTGTCTGTTCAATTTTCATATCACGACCAAAGCGTTGAGTTGTTATTTTTGCACATTGGATAGGACCATTATTGCAAATATATTTCCAAAAAGCGCTTGACTGGTAGCCATGTTATGATGAATTTTGGCGGATCAGGAATAAGTGAAAGTCAGAATTTGTGAATATTTCAGTAAAAGAAGTCAATGTCAAAGATATGGAAAATAGCGTCGTTGAGGTAATAAATCCAAAAGGTAACGGCCGATTTGTACTGGTTTGTGAGCACGCATCAAAATTCATTCCAGATAAATTTAATAATCTTGGCCTCTCGGTAAAGGCACGTGAAAGTCATGTGGCCTGGGACCCGGGAGCATTTGATGTTGCTGTCGGATTATCAAAAATTCTGGATGCTCCTCTTGTTACTTCGGGAATCTCGCGCCTGATTTATGACTGCAATCGCCCACCAACCGCCAAAAGCTCCATTCCCGAGCGCAGCGAAACCTTCAACATCAAGGGAAATACTGATCTCAACAAGGATGAAGTCAGTGAAAGGGCGGAAAAATACTATTTCCCTTTTCGAAATGCGTTAATTGAATGCCTTGGCTTACATTCGCGTCGTGTCAAATCTTCAATTTTAGTCACCATTCATACATTTACGCCGGTATTTCACGGACGCGAACGCAAGGTTGATCTTGGTATTGTGCATGATTCAGACAATCGCATGGCCGATGGAATGCTCAATGCTCTTGCGGGTTCAAGTATGAATATTGAACGTAATCAGCCATACGGACCGCGCGATGGGGTAACCCATACCTTGAAAGAGCACGGTAATCGCAGAGGTATTGCCAGTGTGATGATCGAGATTAAAAATGATCTGGTAGTTACGCTTGAAGATCAACTTGAAATTAGTCAAGTTTTAGCATCAGCATTGAATCTTGCCGCCGAGAATTTGAACAACAGGGCGGACTAGCGAAAATGCCGGGAATAATTGTCAGATATGTCAGGATTGTAGATGCGATAAATTATCGCGTCGGGCGCTTTGCCATGTATCTGCTCTTTGTATTGATGGGTGTATTATTTTATTCATCGATATCCAAAACATTTTTTGTACCGTCCCTGTGGAGTCTCGAAACCGCCCAGTTCGCCATGGTCGCATATTATGTTTTGGGTGGACCCTATTCCATACAACTGCATGCTAATGTTCGAATGGATCTGTTCTATGCCGAATGGTCTGTGAGAAAGAAGGCGTGGTTTGATGTTTTCACCGTTTTCTTCCTGATATTTTATTTGGGAGTCATGTTTTACGGAGGATGGGATTCGACCAGCTATTCACTGAAATATGGCGAGCGTAGTCCGACTGCATGGAGACCTTATCTTTGGCCGATCAAATTTGTGATGATGGCGGGATTTTTCCTGATGTTACTGCAGGCAATATCTGAATTGTTCAAGGATATTGCCAGGATCAGGGGAGCAGAACTTTAATGTCGCATGAACTGATTGCTATATTCATGTTCTCTTCCATGATGTTGATGTTGATGACCGGCCAGCGGGTGTTTGGTGCAATCGGCGCAGTTGCTGCCATTGCGGCAATATCTTTATGGGGAACCGGCGGTTCCGATATTCCGTTTACTTCAGCCATGAAATTAATGACATGGTATCCATTGCTGACCCTGCCGATGTTCATTTTTATGGGTTACATATTGTCAGAATCCAAAATTGCTGATGATCTCTACAAAATGTTTCACGTTTGGATGGGGCCGTTAAATGGCGGATTGGCGGTTGGTACAATAGGTTTAATGGTTCTGGTTTCCGCAATGAATGGTCTGTCTGTGGCTGGCATGGCCATCGGTGCGACGATTGCCTTGCCGGAACTGTTGCGGCGTGGCTACGACAAACGCATGGTAACAGGCGTGATTCAGGCTGGTTCTTCTCTGGGAATTTTGGTGCCGCCGTCAGTTGTTCTGGTATTGTATGCGATGATAGCCCGGGCACCCGTTGGGCAATTGTGGTTGGCCGGCGTCTTTCCCGGTCTGATGATGGCAACCATGTTTGTTATTTACATCGTTATTCGCTGCCGAATTCAGCCTGAGCTGGGACCGGCACTGAAGGCAGATGAACGTGATGTTTCCAGGGTGGAGAAGCTGCGGCTTTTGCGGGCCGGCATTTTGCCCATTGTGATATTTGCGACAATGATGGTGCCATTTATCAATGGCTGGACATCGCTGGTGGAAAGTTCGGCAATTGGCGCACTGGCAGCATTTTGCGCCGCGGTTCTCAAGAGACGGATGAACCGGCAGGTTTTCGAAGTTTCTGTTCGCCAGACGCTAGCCATTTCCTGCATGTTCATGTGGATTATTGTTGCCGCTCTTGGTTTTGGGGCGGTATTTGATGGTCTGGGAGCGGTACGCGCGATTGATAACTTGTTCACCGAGCAAATGGGTCTCAGCCCATGGACCATCCTGATCCTGATGCAATTGTCATTTCTCGTAATGGGAACTTTTCTCGATGATACGGCAATGCTGGTGATTGTTGCGCCGCTTTATGTTCCCCTGGTTCAAGCACTCGGCTTTGATCTGGTCTGGTATGGCGTTCTTTATACAATAACGACGCAGATCGCCTATATGACACCGCCATTTGGTTACAATTTGTTTCTGATGCGGGCTATGGCACCTCCGGAAATATCCATTCATGATATTTACCGGTCAGTTGGACCATTTGTACTGGTGATGATTGGAGCGCTGACTATTGTGATGATATTCCCGGAAATTGCCCTTTGGTTGCCAAATTATGTATACGGAAAATAACAAGAACTCCAATAGGAGCAGAGACTGACAGACGAGTAACTTAGTTTATCTTTTAGGAGGATATCATGAATTCAAGACGTAAATTTTTAACTACTTCAGCTGCAGGTATCGCCGGGGCAGCAACATTGGCTGCACCTGCTGTACATGCGCAATCCAAAATCAAATGGCGTATGCAAACCTATGCAGGCGCTGCGTTGGCTGAGCATGTTATCAAGCCCGCGATTGACAGCTTTAACAAAATTGCCGGCGATGAGATGGAAATCGAACTTTTCTATGGTGACCAGTTGGTGCCAACCAGTGAGCTTTTTAGGGCAATGCAAAAGGGCACCATTGATGCCGTGCAATCTGACGATGACTCAATGGCTTCACCAACCGAAGTAACCGTGTTTGGAGGTTATTTCCCGTTCGCCAGTCGTTATTCACTGGATGTGCCGGTTCTGTTTAACCAGTATGGACTGGCTGAGATATGGGATGCTGAATATTCGAAAGTAGGTGTCAAGCATCTGTCCGCCGGTGCCTGGGATCCTTGCCACTTTGCTACCAAAGACCCGATCCACAGCCTGGCGGATCTAAAGGGTAAACGGGTATTTACCTTCCCGACCGCAGGACGGTTTCTGACGCAGTTTGGTGTAGTACCGGTAACATTGCCATGGGAGGATATCGAGGTTGCCGTTCAGACGGGTGAACTGGATGGTATCGCATGGTCCGGAATCACTGAAGATTATACGGTTGGCTGGGCCGATGTTACCAATTACTTCCTGACCAACAACATCTCTGGCGCATGGTCAGGCTCATTTTTTGCCAATATGGACCGGTACAACGAGCTTCCGGACCGGCTAAAGGAACTCTTGAAACTCACTATGGATTCGTCACATTATTATCGCCAGTGGTGGTACTGGGGCGGTGAAGCAGAGCTGCGCGTGCGCGGACCAAAAATGAAACTGACATCAATTCCTGACGAGGAATGGGCAACAGTGGAAACCGCTGCCTTGAAATTCTGGGATGAGATTGCCGCAGAATCCGAGACAAAAGCAAAAGTTGTGAAGATTTTCAAGCATTACAACGAAACCATGCAAAAAGCTGGTAAGCCTTATCGCTACAGCTAGGGCAATCTGTAACCGAAAGGTCTCTGATCGGCCATTCTGTTACTTTGAAGTTGATAAAATATGCCACATTCAATGACATCATTTGAATGTAGTCTGATCTGGCTAGAACAGTTTTTTGCGTGACCAATATTCCCCGCACATCAAGTGCGGGGAACCTGTTTCAAAACTGAATAATGAGGCGAGCCATGCCCGGCAATCTGACTTTGGAAGAACTGAAAAAATCTGTATCCACGGGTGAAATAGATACGGTGCTTGTCGCACAGGTTGATATGCAGGGTCGCTTGATGGGAAAGCGCCTGCAGGCCGAATATTTCCTCGAGAGCGCCGTGAATGAGACCCATTCCTGCAATTATCTGCTGGCAACTGATATGGAGATGGAGACCGTTGAGGGCTACAAATCCACCAGCTGGTCGGCTGGATATGGTGATTACACCATGGTGCCGGATTTAGCCACACTTCGTCGTGTGCCCTGGCTTGAGGGCACGGCAATGGTGTTATGTGATGTGATTGACCATAACACGCATGCGGAAGTTCCCCATGCTCCCAGAGCCATTCTGAAAAAAGTGACAGGGCGCCTTGAAGCCCTGGGTATGACAGCTACGATGGCGACAGAGCTGGAGTTCTTCCTGTTTAGACAGAGCTTTGAAGAGGCGCAGGTATCGGGCTATCGCGATATTGATCCGATCAGTTCGTATAATGAAGATTACCACATTTTCCAGACAACCAAAGAAGAAGACGTAATGCGGGCAATACGTGTCGGTCTTTACGGAGCCGGGGTGCCTGTCGAGGGGTCCAAGGGCGAAGCCGACAGTGGGCAGGAAGAAATAAACATCAAATATTCAGATGCGCTGGATTGTGCAGACAATCACGTTATTACCAAAAACGGCTGCAAGGAAATCGCCTGGTCGAAAGGCAGGGCACTGACCTTTCTGGCCAAATGGAATTATGATGCCGCCGGAAGTTCCAGCCACGTCCACCAGTCTTTATGGACAACGGAAGGAAAATCCCTGTTTTATGATCCTGACGGCGAGTATGGAATGTCCCCGATGATGCGCCACTATCTTGCAGGTCTGTTGAGCCATGCCAGTGAGATCACCTATTTTCTGGCGCCCTACATCAATTCCTATAAGCGTTTTGCCAAAGGAACATTTGCGCCGACAAAAGCCATCTGGTCGCTGGATAATCGCACAGCCGGCTATCGTTTATGCGGGGCAGATACCAAATCTGTTCGAATTGAGTGCAGGGTAGGTGGCTCGGATCTCAACCCGTATCTGGCCCTTGCCGCGTTGCTGAGCGCTGGCCTGGACGGCATTGAGAATAAACTTGAACTGGAACCGGAATTTACCGGAGATGCCTATGAAGCTGAAAAGGCTCGTGGAATTCCGCAAACATTACGTGATGCAACTGCGGCGCTAAATGCTTCAGAAATGCTGAGGGCTGCATTTGGTGATGATGTTGTTGACCATTATGTGCGGGCGGGAGAATGGGAACAGGAAGAATATGACCGTCGTGTTACTGACTGGGAAGTGGCCAGAGGTTTTGAACGGGCGTGATCGAACGTCTGTCAGTTGCCACGACCGAATTTCACAGCATTTATTGCTTTATCTATCTGAATGAGGAACCAAGTTTCCTGTGAACCAGAAATAGCCCGGTTGCAGGATGATTTAAGGAACTGGACAAGAATGACCAAACTAACCTGTATCTCCCCCATCGACGGCACAGTATTTGCCCAGCACGAGATGGATGCCAGAACCAAAATTGATGAACGGTTGTCACTGGCCCGCGATGCACAGAAACTCTGGGCTGCAAGACCTGTCAGTGAACGGGTGGAAATTGTTGAAAAAGCAATCACCGCTCTTGAAGCGAAGAACGATGAAATTGTCATTGAAATTGCCCGGATGATGGGCAGACCAGTGCGTTATGGTGGTGAGATTGGTGGGGTCAAGGAACGTGCTTTTCATATGTGTTCGATTGCCGAAAAAACGCTGGAACCAATTGTAATCGAAGACAGTGACCAATTTCACAGGTATATTGAGAAGGAGCCGGTGGGTATCGTGTTTATTGTGGCACCCTGGAATTATCCTTATCTGACGGCAGTAAATTCAATTGCACCGGCACTATGTGCCGGCAATGCGGTGGTGCTAAAACATGCGACCCAGACAATTCTGGCGGGCGAGCGATTTCAACAGGCGTTTGGTGAGGCTGGATTGCCTGATGGGCTGTTTACCAACCTTTTTCTCAGCCACGAAATGACTTCGCAATTGATTGATGACAAAAGCTTCGATTTTATCAACTTTACCGGTTCAGTTGGCGGTGGCAAGGCTGTTGAGACCGCTGCTGCGGGCACATTTACTGGTGTTGGACTTGAGCTTGGCGGCAAAGACCCGGGTTACGTTCGCGCAGATGCTGATCTGGATGCGGCGGTAGATACCCTGATAGACGGGGCAATGTTTAATTCCGGGCAATGTTGTTGCGGGATAGAGCGGATTTATGTGCATGAATCCCTGTTTGACGCCTTTGTTGAAAAAGCGGTTGCTATTGTTGAAGGTTACAAACTGGGCAATCCACTTGAGGAAGCAACAACATTGGGACCAATGGCACATAAGCGCTTTGCTGATGAAGTAAGAAGCCAGATCAAACAGGCAATTGAAATGGGTGCTACACCATTGATTGATCAATCGCTGTTTCCATGTGATAGCGGAGAAGACGCTTATCTGGCTCCGCAAATACTGATCGACGTAGATCATTCCATGCGAATTATGATGGATGAAAGCTTTGGCCCCGTGGTGGGTATCATGAAAGTGTCCGGCGATGAACAAGCAATCGAATTGATGAATGACAGCGATTTCGGATTAACCGCTTCTATATGGTCCAATGATGCTGAAGCAGCACAAATGATTGGGCGCAGGATCGAAACCGGGACTGTTTTCATGAACCGTTGTGATTATCTTGATCCTGCATTGTGCTGGACCGGTTGCAAATCCACCGGTCGTGGAGCCTCGCTATCTGTACTTGGTTATGACAGTGTCACGCGTGCAAAATCCTATCACTTGAAAAAAACCTGATCCATCTAGAAGGTATACGATCATGAATCAGAATGAGAGCCCAACGGCAAACTGGAGTTATCCGACCACTGTTAGATTTGGTGCCGGACGTATTAAGGAACTACCGGAAGCCTGCGCATCTGCCGGTATGAAAAAACCTTTGCTGGTTACTGACCGGGGACTTGCAACGCTGCCGGTGACTGCATCAACGCTTGATATATTGGATGCAGCTGGCCTTGGCAGGGCAATTTTCAACGATGTCGATCCCAATCCCAATGAAGCCAACCTGAACGAGGGAATCAAGGTTTTTGTGGATGGCGGCCATGATGGCGTAATCGCTTTTGGTGGGGGATCGGGTCTTGATCTAGGTAAACTGATCGCCCTGATGGCGGGCCAAAACATATCTGTCTGGGATCTGGAAGATGTCGGTGACTGGTGGACGCGTGCAAATGCCGATATTATCTCTCCAATTATTGCCGTACCAACGACGGCGGGAACCGGTTCGGAAGTGGGACGTGCCGGTGTTTTGACCAATGTTGAAACAGAAATGAAAAAAATCATTTTCCATCCCAAAGTACTGCCAGCCGTGGTGATTTGTGACCCTGAACTGACTGTTGGTATGCCAAAAGTGATCACTGCTGGAACAGGCATGGACGCGTTCGCTCATTGTCTGGAGGCATTTTGTTCTCCTCATTATCATCCCATGTCCCAGGGTATAGCTGTTGAGGGCATGCGACTGGTGAAAGAGAATTTGTTACGTGCCTATAATGAAGGCTCTGATCTGGTTGCACGCGCGCATATGATGAGTGCTGCGGCAATGGGAGCTACAGCGTTCCAGAAGGGTCTGGGTGCAATTCACTCGATTTCTCATCCGGTTGGTGCAATTTATCATTGTCATCATGGCACCACCAATGCGGTTGTCATGCAGCCTGTGCTCGATTTTAACCGGGCAGAAATTGAAGAGCGTATCGGCTGGGCAGCCGCATATCTTGGAATTGCAGGCGGGTTTGATGGCTTTTACGCCTATGTCGGGGAACTGAATTCAGCGTTGAACATTCCTGCCAACCTTACTGAACTGGGTGTTACTAACCCGGACTTGGACAAGCTGACCTTAATGGCACTGGAAGATCCAAGTTGTGGAGGCAATCCTGTTGAAATGACCCGGCAAAACACAAGAGCGCTGTATGAGCGGTGTTTGTAATAGTATTCTGTAATATAGACAGCTGGAGAATGTGGTAGCTGGAATTTACATTTGAGATAATACGAATTGTGGAAATCTCGACTTAATCTGACAGTTTGCCGCTTTGTTGGCCGTGTCTGTCAGGTATGACACTATCAAGAAATAATCCGGTGACACTGATATCGACATAGATTTTGCCAAAGTTGCTCCAGACAACATGACCCATGACAAACAAATTGATGCCGATGCGGAAGCCTTACTAAGGCGCGCACATTCTCTTGAAAACGAAGCCGAGACAAAAACACTTTATCGCGATTGGGCGAAAACTTACGACAAGACCATGATTGATGGCCTGGGATATCTATCTCCGGAAAAGGGTGCTGAACTGATGGGGCGTTGCTCTTTGCCAAAATCAGCACGGATTTTGGATGTCGGTACGGGTACCGGCTTGGTGGGCAAAGAGCTGAGCAGGCTGGGTTTTACCAATATTGACGGCATAGATTATTCAGCACCTATGTTGGCTGAAGCAGGTGAGACCGGTTTTTACAATGAGCTTGTTGAGGCCGACCTCAACCAGCAACTGGCCCTTGATGATGCGACGTATGATGCATTGATATGCATTGGTACCTTCACACATGGCCATATTGGCGCAGACTGTTTGGATGAATTGATCAGAATTTTAAAACCAAACGGCAAGTTTGTAACAGCGATACGCAAGAACTACTGGCACCCGGCCGGTTTTGCCAAAAAAGTCGGTCAGATGACCGCTGACGGACTCCTCAAAACCATAGTAAGCGAAGAGAACAGCAATTATAGTTCCAGCAGTGACGTTGAATCCTGGTATATTGTCTGGGAAAAACTTTAATTTGTCCGGTCAGTTGCTTATGCCCCTTGCAGATAGACAGCGAATTCCACATCACTGACTATTTTTGCCATTTCGCTAATCTCATGCTGTCTGAGGGTTACATAAACATGATGAAATTGTTCGCCAAATATATTTTTGGCGAGGTCGGAATTGGCAAAATTTCTGACTGATCCAGCCCAGTCCTTGCTGAGATGGTTGCGAACTTGCTCGTTTTCACTGGTAATTGGTTCTCCGGGTTCAATCTTGTTGTCCAGGCCATGTAATATGCCCCCTAAAATTGCCGTGAGCGTAAGGTATGGATTTGCGTCCGCACCACATATGCGATGTTCCAGGCGGGAAGCGGGACCTTTGATTTCCGGAAGACGGATGGCTGCGGCCCTGTGATCAAAGCCCCAGTTGATTTCATCAGGCGCAAATAATCCGGCTTGCAGCCGGCGGTAAGAATTCTGGTTTGGGGTAAATATCGCCTGCAATTCTGCCATCGATGATAACAGACCACCGGTCGCGTGACGCAGATTGTCAGCAGAAGCAGGGGAGTTTGTGGCAGGATTGAAAATATTGTTTCCTGCTTTGTCCACAACACTGACATGGACATGCAGCCCGCTGCCGAGATCCTCGCCAAATGGTTTGGCCATGAATGTCGCTTCCATGCCATGCATCCTGGCACAACCTTTGACAATCCGTTTGAACAACATTGCCTGGTCGCCGGCGCGAAGCGGATCGGCCAGGTGTTTGAAATTGATTTCAAACTGGCACATGCCGGCTTCCGCGATCATCACGTCTGCAACTACCATTTGTGCTTCACAGGCAGCACGAATTTCATTCAGAACCGGCTCAAATTCCATCATCTGATCAAGGTGATTGAGATTTCCGGTGGTAATTTCCCTGAATGGTTCGGGGCGTGGATTACTCGGCCCGGTAGGTTTGATCAGATAAAATTCCAGCTCGGTGGCAATTACCGCAGTTAGGCCTCTTTCGCTGAAACGTCTCGACATTGCCGCCAGTTGTTGACGTGGATCATAGGGGCAGGGGCTGTTATCACTATCGCGCATTGTCATTGTCATGATTATTTGTGCTGTTGGAGCTATTGACCAGGGAACACGCGAAATGGTTTGCGGCACGGCCCGGCCAATGCCATCAGGATCGCCATTGATGATTCCCAATCCGCTGGCTTCGACATCAATTCCCCAACTGTCCAGTGCGTAGGTCGACACCGGCAGGCGCAGACTGCCATTTGTCAATTTGGCAATGTCGTCGGCAGGGATCCATTTTCCCCGATATATTCCGTTGATTGTGGGAAATACTGCTTCCACGCGCTCGATATCTGGATTTGCAGACATAAAATCTGTAATCCGGGAAGATTCTTCGTCAGTCATTTAACACCAAAGTATCTTGTGCAAGCCATGACAGATTCACATCATCACCTATATCGAGCGCATCAACGCTGTCACGTCGCGAGTTTTGGATAACGACCCCGAAACGCTGGTTATTTTTGCTGGCAACAATCATGTGAGAGCAGTCACCATAATAGGCCCAGTCAACAATCTTGCCTTCTGATTCAATATAGTCTTTGCCTGCAGGATGATTTTTCGAAACGCCACTTTTGGAGATATTGATTTTCTCGGGTCTGATGGCAAGGCATACATTGCCATTGAATTCGCCCCTGTCATCCCCGCCAAACGGAATTGCGACTTTACCAAGCATTTCGGTGGTGATCGAAATTTTATCACCCTTTTGCCCGGTGACTTCGCCCTCGATCAAATTCACTTTTCCGATGAAGTCCGCAACAAACCGGTTTTTCGGGTATTCATATAATTCACCCGGACTGGCTATTTGATCAACACTGCCATCACGCATTACCGCTATACGATCTGCCATCGATAAAGCTTCGTCCTGATCATGTGTAACAATGACAAAAGTAACGCCGACATCAGCCTGTAATCCCGCCAATTCCATTTGCATCTGTTCACGCAACTTGGCATCAAGTGCGGATAAAGGTTCGTCAAGCAGCAAAACCTTCGGTTCTTTTACCAGCGCTCTGGCAAGGGCTACGCGCTGGCGCTGACCTCCGGAGAGTTGGTCGGGCATACGAGAAGTGAAATCACTGAGACCAACCCGCTCGAGCGCCTGTTCAGCGCGTTTTTTGATATCAGGTTTGGCCACTCCGGTAACCTCGAGGCCATAACCAACGTTGCGCATGACATTCATATGAGGAAATACCGCATAGGACTGGAAAACCATATTCACCGGCCGTTTGTCCGGTGTAATTGAAACCATATCCTGGCCATCAATCAATATCTGGCCCGATGTTGGGTTGGAAAACCCGGCTATCATTCGAAGCAACGTGGTTTTGCCGCATCCCGATGGACCCAGCAAGGCGAAGAATTCATTGGTCATTACGTCAAGGGAGACGTTGTCGACCGCCTTTAGCCGACCAAAAGATTTGGTAACTTCGCGAATTGAAATAATTGGAGTACTCATCATGAAAGCCTCTAATTCTCCGGTTCAATTTTATCAGGTGACTGGAACCGCATGGCGAAAAGGGTTGTCACAACCGTTATCAATATCAGCACTGTTGAAGCAGCATTTACTTCCGGGGTAACGGAAAAACGAACCATCGAATAAACCTTGACCGGGAAAGTCAGGGTATCCGGGCCGGAAGTGAAAAATGTTACGACGAAATCATCCAGTGAAAGCGTAAAGGCCAAAAGAGCGCCAGCAATGATGCCTGGTTTCATGTACGGGTAGATGACGTTCCAGAATGTCTGCCATTCGCTTGCGCCCAAATCCTGGGAGGCTTCAGCCAGTTCCATATTAAACCCGCTTAATCTCGAACGAACGATAACCGTGACAAAGGGAAATGAAAAAGCGATATGGGCTACGGTTATCGCCGAAAGGTTCAGCGGCCAGATCCAGTCAGTTGGAAAGCCGGTTACACGGGAAAAGAACGCCAGCATCGCAACGCCCATGCAAATTTCCGGTACTACAATTGGCAATGCGGCCAACCCCTCATAGGCGGATTTGAACGGAAACCGGAAACGCCACAATGCCACCGCAAGCATGACGCCGATTATCGTTGATATTGCAGTGGAAATTACCGCGATGGTAATCGAATTGACAAATGCATCAATCAGGGAGTCGTTGTTCCAGGCTTTCCAATACCACTTGGTGGTAAAACCACGCCAGACAATATTGCGCTTTGACTCATTAAAGGAAAATGCGATTAGCGTGATTATCGGCAAATAAAGCATCAGGAAAATCGCACCCACATAAAGGCGCAACCACCAGCGTCGGCTGAATTCCAACGGTTCCAAACGGGTTCTTGATAACAATGCCATGGTTACACATCATTGCCTTTTGATCGTGATGCATGCCAGGCTCGCAATGCTAGTGCTGCGAAAGTGGCGTACATCAACAGGAACGACAGGGCTGCCCCAAACGGGTAATTGTTGGCGGCTTTGAATTGGCGTTCGATTACGTTTCCAATCATCTGGGCATTGGTGCCGCCCAGTAAATCCGGGATCAGAAACGAGCCAAGCATGGGAATGAAAACCAGAATAATGCCGGAAACGATACCGGGCATGGTCAGAGGAACACTGACGCGCCAAAAGGTTTTGAATTGACTCGCTCCCAGATCAAGACTGGCCTCCAGATAGGATTTATCCAGTCTTTCGATGGAAGCATATAACGGTAAAACCATAAAAGGCATGAAAACATAGATCAGGCCCAATATGACTGCTCCATTATTATATAACAATTCCAGCGGCTGGAACGGGCCAAATAGTCGATCCATCGCGAGAGTTTTATAAACCCATTCCAGACCAAAATTGACAAAGCCACGGCTGCGAAACACGGCGATCAACGCATAGGTGCGGATTAACAGGTTGATCCAGAAGGGCAGGATCACCGCGGCAAGCAGGATCATTTTCAAGCGTCCGCGCACAAAAGAAATCAGAAATGCAATCGGATAGGCGATCAGCAGGCAGAAGAATGTCGCCAGTGCAGACATCCAGATCGATTTCCAGATGATCTTCAGGTAAACCGGATCCCCGAGCGCACGAATATAATGTTCCAGTGTACCGGTAACTTCAGTTTTCGTCAGTGACACCTGTTCGCCGAATGAAAGCGCCCAGATGATGGCAAGTGGTATCATGAAGAAAACCACCAGCCAAAAGGTGCCCGGAAGGGCAAATATCCAGAAGGTGGATTTGTTTTCGTTCCAGTTTTCCAAATTTCATTCCGGACATTAACCGCCTGATGCAAGGTTCCCGGTTGATCGAGAATGCCATTGCATTGGCTTGGTGAAATATGCCGCTCAGATTATCTCTTCAGCGGCATATCAGTCAGGGCAAAGATGAATATCATTTCATCACGTTAGTCAGGCAGCGTTTATTCGCGTCCATGCATCATCATAGAGTTTTGTTGCCTCTGCTCCAAGGAATATCGCAGATTCGCAGTTGGCAAGCGTTGCTTCGCCGGGGAAAATCGCTGTGTTGTTGATATATTCTTTATCCATCAATTTCTTTGCCGCACCATTTGGTGTTGCATACTGGATATAGTCAGCAATGGCGGCACCCGCTTTGGCATCCAGTAAATAGTTCATGAAAGCATGGGCATTTTCAGGATGCGGTGCACCTTTGGCAATGCACAGGCAATCCTGCCACAACAATCCGCCTTCTTTTGGTACATTAAGTGTGATGTCGTCATCTTCTTCCATCACCTGCAAAATATCACCATTCCATTCCTGCGCTATATCCACTTCTCCCGAAGCGAGGAGATCCTGGCCGTTATCATCGGCAAAAACCTTGAAATTCTTCTTGTGCGCAATGATAAGTTCTTCGGCCTGCTTGATTTCTGCAGGGTCTTTTGAATTGAGAGAGAAACCAAGAAGTTTCAGTGCATGACCGATTACATTCTGCGCATCACCCAACAGTGCAATACGTCCGGCAAATTTGTCGGATTCGTATACTGTTGCCCAGGTATCGGCTTCTGCGGCACTTACTTTCGATTTACGATAACCCATGGCGATTGTGCCCCACATATAAGGCAAGGAATATTTGCGTCCCGGATCAAATGTCGCCTCCTGGAATGATTTTTCGATATTGGAAAAATTGGGAATCTTGTTGTGATCAATTGGAACCAGCATATCCGCCGTTATCATACGCTCGACGTAATCATTGGTCGGTACGATGACATCATAACCCGGATTTCCCTCTTTCAGTTTGGCAAACAACTCGTCATTGTCCGCGAACAGATCCATCTTTGCTTCGATGCCCGTTGCACTATTGAAATCATCCAGCGTTGTCTCGCCAATATAAGTGTCCCAGTTATAAAAATTGATCTTCTTTTCCTCGGCTGAAAAAGACTTGTAGGGTGCAAAAGTAAGACCCGCAGCAACTGCGCCGGATCCGGCAAGAAATTTACGACGACTGGTCATCATTGGTGAATATCTGCGTTTCATAGCTCTCTCCCTTGGCTCATGAAATTGACAATTGGCGCCATTTTTTACTGGCAATATTTAATTTGATCAAATATCATTCAATTCTATCGAAGTCAATAATGGTAATAGGGTGAGTGGCAGAATCTGATAAAAACAATGACATCTCTCAAGCCCCAGTGCCGCGGCGCGTGGGAATTCCTGCTCACGAAGTTATTTATCAAAAGCTTAGGGAGAAAATTCTGTATGGAGAATTCAAACCCGGTGGGGCTGTAACGCTGCAGGGCGTTGCTGATTCACTTCAGGTAAGTCTCACGCCAATCAGGGAATCTGTCAGGCGATTGATTGCCGAAAGGGCTCTGGAATTTCACGGTAACCGAAGAATTTCTGTACCAAAAATGACCCAGGGTCGTCTTGAAGAGATTTACACGGCCCGTTTGAATTTGGAAGGAGAACTGGTAAAAAGAGCTGTTAACGGGATAACAGAGGAGAAATTGACGGCTTTGGAGAGCATAGACCATCAACTTGATTTGGCGATCAGTGAAGGGGACACGTTAAATTATCTTAAATTCAATTTTCTGTTTCATCAACAGCTATACCAGATGCAGCATTCTGAAATCATATTGCCAATTGTCGAGACACTATGGTTGCAACTCGGTCCAAGTCTGCGCGTGGTCTGTGGCCGCTACGGGACCTCCGGTCTGAGCGACCAGCACAAGAAAGCAATCCAGGCGTTGCGGGACGAAGATCCTCTGGCGGCACAAAAGGCCATCCTTGATGATATCCTTCAGGGGCGTCAGATCATTTTTGAAGAATTGTCGCTACAGAATGTAGATTTTTCCACAATTTGATCAAATTTGTTGACTGGTTGATAAATGCTGATATTTTGGATCGTGAGGCTTGGCAGCAAATCGTCTGAATCTTTTTTGCTTGAACAAATTGAGGCCGGGATGTGATTTCAATCCAGATGTGAGTACATCCCGGTGCAGTTGATATATTTGGGCATGACACAGTCCAGAGAAAACTGCGCAGTTTGGTACAAATGATGGGATGCCTCAGGGTGCCGAAATATCGCGGCCCGGTGAATCAAAGGTGAAAAAATGAATACCCATAACGAGATTGCTGCACATATCAGTAAATTTCCAACGGAATTACAGCAATGGCTATCCGGGCGTCCTATCGAAGAAATCGAATGTGTCGTATCCGATGTCGTTGGCATCGGCCGCGGCAAGGCAATGCCCGCTCGCAAGTTTTTTCGTTCCGAGCGCATGTTTCTTCCTTCATCAATTTTTTATCAGACCATTACCGGAGATTATGCTGATGTCGATATCGAGAATGTCTGGACTGAAACCGATATCGTTCTCAGACCGGATTTGAAAACCGCTTGTGCGGTGCCCTGGGCCGATGATGTGACCATACAGGTGATTTGTGATCTTGAGGATCAGGATGGCAATCCATTTGCCATCGCGCCGCGTAATGTTCTGAAAAAGGTACTTGGCTTGTACCACAAGGAAGGCTGGAAGCCTGTCGTTGCTCCGGAAATGGAATTTTATCTGACCAAGCGCAACATTGATCCCGATAATCCGGTTGTGCCGCCGATCGGCAGAACCGGCAGAAAAAGTGCTGGCAAGCAAGCCTATTCAATCACCGGTGTTGATGAATATGGCAAGGTTGTCGATGACATTTATGACTACGCCGAAGCCATGGGAATGGAAATCGATACGGTCATGCAGGAGGGTGGGGCGGCGCAACTTGAGATCAACCTTGAACACGGCGACCCGCTGGAACTGGCGGATCACGTATTTCTGTTCAAGCGCAGTATTCGCGAAGCAGCCTTGAACAACGATTGTTACGCAACTTTCATGGCGAAACCGATGGAGGGGCAACCTGGCAGCGCCATGCACATTCATCAAAGCGTTGTCGATATAAAAACCGGAGATAACCTGTTTAGTGAATCAAACGGAGACGCCACAGAATTGTTTTATGGATTTCTGGGCGGGCAGCAACGTTATCTTGAATCAGTGGTCTGTATTCTCGCACCATATGTAAATTCCTATCGCCGTCTGGTACCAGATGCATCGGCTCCCACCAATCTGGAATGGGGCCGGGATAACCGTACCACCGGGTTGCGAATACCGGTTTCCAAACCGCAATCACGGCGGGTGGAAAATCGTGTAGTCGGGATGGATGCAAATCCCTATCTGGCGCTGGCCGCCTGTTTGGCCTGCGGTTATCTTGGCATGAAAAACAACACTGCACCGCGCAAAGAGGTGACCGGCGAAGCCTATGATCTTCCCCATTCCCTGCCGCGTGATGTTTTAACCGCACTCAGTCTGTTTGATGAGTGCCCGGAAATACAAAAGGTGCTTGGCGAGGATTTTTCAAAAATCTACATGTCGATCAAACGACATGAGCACGAGGAATTCCTGCAGGTCATCAGTCCATGGGAACGTGAACACCTGCTTCTCAATGTCTAGGTCATAGACCCATAAAGTGATCTGGAAATTACACGAAATATGCCCTGCATCGTAGAAAATATACGGAGTGAATAATGAACATAATTGACAACCACCAGCCGACAGCCAAATTGCAGGCCCTTGATGCCGCCCATCACCTGCATCCATTTACCGATACGGCGCAGATAAATGCCAGGGGTACAAGAGTGATTACCCAGGCAAACGGAGTTTATCTGACGGATTCCGACGGCCACAAATTACTCGACGGCATGGCTGGCCTGTGGTGTGTCAATATCGGCTATGGCAGGACAGAGCTGGCAAATACCGCTGCTCGCCAGATGTCGCAACTGCCTTACTACAACACGTTTTTTCAAACCTCCCATCCGCCGGTAATTGAACTGGCATCATTATTGGCGCGTCTTGCACCGGGTGATCTTAACCGGGTTTTTCTAGCCGGTTCCGGATCAGAGGCAAATGACACAAATATTCGCTTTGTACGCCATTACTGGGCCAGTTTGGGTAAACCGGATAAATCCGTCATCATCGCCCGCAAGAATGGCTATCACGGCTCAACCATCGGAGCGGCGAGTCTGGGCGGGATGAGCGCCATGCACGCCCAGGGCGGAATGCCGATCCCCGGTATCGAACATATTTCCCAGCCATACTGGTACCGCGAAGGCGGTGACAGTTCACCGGAAGAATTTGGTCTGGCCTGCGCTCGCGAGCTGGAGGAGACCATTGAACGCCTGGGTGAGGAAAATGTCGCGGCTTTCATTGCCGAGCCGGTTCAGGGGGCAGGGGGGGTAATCATTCCGCCTGAAACATATTGGCCCGGGATCCAGCGCATTTGTGATGCGCATGAGATATTGCTGATAGTCGATGAGGTAATATGCGGATTTGGGCGCACCGGAAACTGGTTCGGCTGCCAAACGTTTGATATCCGCCCGGACATCATCACCATCGCCAAGGGGATGAGCTCTGGCTATCAGCCGATTGGCGGATCGATCATACGTGAGGAAATTGCCGAGGTTTTTGCTGATCGTGGCGGCGAATTCAATCATGGTTATACCTATAGCGGGCATCCGGTTGCCTGCGCGGTAGCGTGTGAAAACCTGCGAATTCTGGAAGAAGAGGATATTGTCGGCAATGTTGCAAATGTTACCGCACCATATCTGCGGGAAAAATGGTTGTCTCTGGGTGATCATCCGCTTGTCGGCGAGGCACGTATTATTGGCATGATGGGGGCGCTCGAACTGACACCGGAAAAATCCAGCCGCAAACCATTTGCCGGCGAGGAAGGTGCCGCCGGTCTCATTTGTCGTGAGCATTCATTTTCAAATGGACTGGTGATGCGCCACGTGGGTGACAAAATGATTATCTCGCCACCACTGGTAATATCCAGATCAGAGATTGATGAACTGGTGGAGATGGCCCACAAATCACTTGATCAGGCTTATGCGGATTTGAAACAGCAGGGGTTGATGCAGGTATCCAGATGAATCTGCTGGATGCTAACGACGTTCGCGGACAATATCCCGGGTCATGGTATGCAGCCAGTGTCGGCGCTGTTCCTGATATCGGTTCGCTGTGGGACAATATTCGTGTTGATACCTGTGTCATAGGCGCGGGATATAGCGGCCTGTCATGTGCGCTGCATCTTGCCCAATCAGGTAAAAATGTCTGTGTTATTGATGCCCACCGGGTTGGCTGGGGCGCTTCCGGGCGCAATGGCGGCCAACTGGGTTCCGGTCAGAGACTGGATCAGATGGAGCTGGAAAAACTGGCAGGAAAAGATGTTGCCAGAACACTCTGGCATCTGGCCCAGGACAGCAAGATCCTGGTTAAATCGCTGATTGATACCCACCGGATTGATTGCGGGTTAAAACCGGGAATAATCCATGCCAATCACCGCGCACGTTTCAATAAACACAGCCGAATGGAAGCAAAGCATCTGAACGAGGAATACGGATATTCTGCAATCCGCTATGTGGATAGGCAAGAATGCCGGGAAATGGTTGGCAGCCCGGCCTATTTTGGCGGAACCATTGATACAGACGCTGCCCATTTGCATCCGCTTAAATATGCACTGGGCCTGGCAACGGCAGCCCTGGGCGCTGGAGCCAAAATATTCGAACAAACCCGCGCATTATCTGTCGATTATGGCAATACCATTAAAATAAATACGGACAGATATTCGGTAACGGCTGATCATCTGGTCTTTGCCTGCAACGGCTATCTGGGTGACCTGGAGCCTTTTGTGGCCAGGAAGGTGATGCCGATCAACAATTTTATTGTCGCGACAAAACCACTATCAGAGCAATTCGCCACCTCTCTCATTCGCGATGATGTGGCGGTTGCAGACAGCAAATTCGTCATCAATTATTTCCGCCTCAGTGAAGACCGCAGGATGCTGTTTGGCGGTGGGGAAAGTTATGGCTACCGTTTCCCCTCCGACATCAAAAAATTCGTCAGCAAACCAATGCTAAAGATATTTCCGCAACTGGCCGATGTTCAACTGGATTACGGCTGGGGCGGCACACTGGCAATCACCATGAGCCGGTTACCGCATTTTTCTAAAGTACATGCCAATGTCAGATCAATTTCCGGCTATTCCGGCCACGGATTAGGGATGGCAACCCTGGCAGGCAAGCTTGCGGCGGATTCGATTAGTGGGGATAAGGAGAGTTTCGAGATTTTCCAGTCAATCAAATCTGCAAATTTCCCTGGCGGCCCCTCGCTTCGCTCACCGCTGCTGGTGTTGGCGATGCTGTATCATGCTATGCTGGACAGGCTGTGAGTGGTAAGCGGTGAACGGGAAATATTACCTAAAACCTTGAAAAGGGACATGAGAGTAAGCTGGCGCCGTAACCCCACCGTAACCCAAAGGTTTTTTCAGGTTGTGGCGTAGACAAATATCAGAATGAATAATCCAATAATTGCACCTATAACCCAAGCTTGCGGATCGAGCAGGGTAGCACGAGGTGAGAGGCCATCTTTGCGATCCTTGAAGTACCAGACCACCCCAATCCCGACTGTCCAGCTAATCAAATAGATAATAATTTCGTTGATCATTGATTGTCCCAGTCAGCCAGATTTCCACATCAGATCTCACCACAATAACAGAATCTGCCGTTCAAGTGGAGTGGAAACTTGCTGATAACCCGGCCCGCTACACTGACTGATATTTCCCGCGCCAAGCTTGTTGGACTGGTTGCAATTATGGTGACAGTTTAGCAAATACACTAGTTAAGATAGCTCAGAATAAGGCAAAGGCCCAAAAGCGCGAACCCAGGATCAGGGCAAAGGTGAATAATTAGGTGTATTTGGTAAACTGTCATCTATGGACGCCCCTTTGATTGCAAGGGTTTTTTTGAAGTTTTTGGCATTTGGTTTGCAGTCATCTATACGGCCTTTTGTTGCGGTATTTGTGACCGCTGGCCCTGATGGAATTCGTGAGAGCAACGCCTATTCACC
>JAAEMP010000304.1 GCA_024225445.1 Hyphomicrobiales bacterium
CTTTGTCCGGTTCACCAATAACTGCTCAGGACGCTCTAAAACCCAAAGAGCATTTCAAGATCGAGCGGCCTGCACAGCTCAAATCATCCGATGCCAATATTTGACAGCATTATCAAGCAAATGGCTGCAGGGTATGCCCAGTCAGGTGATCCGGTAGCAAAAGATTATCGAAACTGGAGAAAGGAAAACAATGCACCCTATTTGTCGGGAGGACACGGAAACCGTTTTTTAGACAATTATTCAAATAACATCGCCAGGGGATATCTGAAACTGCGCCGCGGCCAAACGATGCCAGTTGGTTCTATTCTTGCCAAAGACAGTTTTACTGTGACTGAGGGCAATGAAATTTTTGCCGGTGCATTGTTCATTATGGAAAAAGTAACTGCAGAAAGCAGTCCGCAAACCGGCGACTGGCGCTATCTGATGATCATGCCGGACGGTTCATTACTGGGCGACAGCAATAACGATAGCGATGACAGTATGCAATTCTGCCATGACTGTCACAAACGGGTAAAATCAAGAGATTATCTGTTTCTTATTCCAGGCAAATACCGTTCCAAAGCAGCAGAATGACAAATATAGCAGAGCACCTTTATTTTGATTCAGTTTTGATTTTTTTCGCTCACGGCTATTCGGGCTTACGCCTCCGCGGGGCGGCACACAGGCACCGGTCGCTTTTCGCTGCTGATTGCATGATCATTATAAAGGTGTTCCACTAAATCACCTCAAACCAATGTGAAGGGTTTGGTTTCCCAGACCCTTCAATAATTTGAATTTCCTTGTGTATCATGTCCAATTGTCAGTTTTCAGGAATCAGGCAGCGACTATATTGTGCTCAGGTCCATAGGGGAATCCGGTAATATTTTCTGCCCCTTTCTGCGTAATAATCAGAATATCATGTTCACGATAACCGCCGGCACCGGGCATTGATTCGGGGATAGTCAGCATCGGCTCCATTGAAATAACCATACCGGGCTCGAGAACGGTTTCAATATCCTCGCGTAACTCCAGACCCGCCTCACGTCCATAATAATGGGAGAGCACTCCAAATGAGTGGCCATAACCAAATGTACGATATTGCAGCAGATCTTTTTCAGCAAAAAACTCATTGATGCCTTCACAGATTTGAGCGCAGCTTTTACCTGGCTGAATGAGAGAAATTCCCAACTCATGCGCATCAACATTTGCCTGCCAGATTTTCAGTGATGCATCGTCTGGTTCACCCAGAAACAGGGTGCGTTCAAGGGCAGTATAATATCCGGATATCATCGGGAAAGCATTGAGACTCAATATGTCGCCAACCTGCAATTTTCTGGTGGTCACCGGATTGTGGGCACCATCGGTATTCAGGCCGGACTGAAACCAGACCCAGTTGTCACGCAGTTCAGAATGGGGATGTGAACGGGCAATTTCCACCTCCATTGCATCACGCCCCGCCATGGCAATCTCTATTTCACTGATATTCTCGCCTATGGCATTCTTTATTGCAGCGCCACCAATATCAGCAACCCGCGCACCTTCGCGGATCAGAAATAACTCGGCATCGGATTTGTGCATGCGCTGGGACATTGTCGCCGGAGCGATATCGGCAATTTCACTTGAACCTAAAAATTCTGCCATTTTCGAGGATTGTGCCAGTGTCAGATGGTCGCCTTCAACACCGATCGATTTTGTCTGGCCAATTACCGATTTAACCGCTCTCCAATAATTATCCCGCTTCCAGTCCGTATAGGTCAAATTCTCACAGGCGGACTGGCGCCCGGGTTGGCCTCCATCGATATTGGCAGATATGGTGACAACTTTATCCGGAGTTACAACACAGCCATATGGCCTGCCAAAGGAGCAGTAAAGAAATCCGCTGTAGTAGGCGATATTGTGCATGGAAGTTAAAAGTACCGCACCCAATTCCTGTTCTTCCATAATAGCGCGAAGACCGGCGATGCGCGTGTCATATTCGGATTGTGAAAATGGCAGGATACCTTTTGTGCCGTTATCGAAATTAAAAAACTCCGGACGATGAATATTTTTGTTCATAGGAATGTCTCCCGATCAAGCCGGGACAATTCCCGGAACCAAAACATCCGGGCGTACAGGACTGGAGTGGATTTAACCACAGGCGAGGAATTAACTATCCCGCAACGACGCCATCGCTGCTTGCCTGACCGGGCATTAGCATATTTTATATGGCAGGGACATTGATATTTTGATTCAAAGAAACAGAAAATATTGTACCCACCCAAGCGTTGATTTTGTCTGTTTGTATTCAATTGTTTAGTGGAAAGAATTTGAAGAATGATTCAAGACAGTCCTGACAGAAATTGAACCACTATTTTAATGGAATTTCCAATAATTATATCGGTAAAAATTCTTTCCGGATCAATTTCGGAAAACTGGTAAATTGACTGTCGAAGGTAGTTGGGAAAATGAATCAATTACCCGCCAGTGGTTAATTTCTTCAATCGACAGATTCCGGTAACCCCCTGAATAAAGAATAAAGGGAACATTCGCCGCATCGGCAGTTTTGCCATCGGTTTCACTGTCACCAACATAAATAGTGCTGGAAGGATCGACGCCCAAATTATTGCAGGCGGTAAAATAGGGAGCAGGGTCAGGTTTCTTCGACCCTGTCGTATCTCCTCCCACGACAGTGGAAAAAAAATTGTCCAGCTTGAGAGCTTCGAGAATTGCCCGGGCAGGTGCTTCAGGTTTATTGGTAACAACCGCCATCAACATCCCTTCGCCCTTTATCTGGTCAAGGGCATCAACCACACCTTCATAGGGTCTGGTCAGATCGGTCGAATGTTGGTCATAATAATCCAGGTAATCGGTGATGGCATTTTGAATATCTGCATCTGCCAGTGAAATATCCCGTGCATCAAAAATGCGTTTTACCAAAACAGGTACACCATTACCAACAAATGAGATGATCGTCTCCAGATCAAAAATTTCAAGGCCACGTTTTTGGCAAACAAAATTGGCAGCCGCATGTAAATCGGGTGCTGAATGGATGAGCGTTCCATCGAGATCAAACAGGATGGCATCAGGTACATTCTTCAAGCGGCGTCCTCTTTCCACTTGATGGAGCAACCCATGGAAGCAATCTGGTCATCGGGACCCTGACCGGTTTCAGCAATTTGTTTCATCGCTTCAAACAAATCACGCCGCAAATCTTCGGGGCCTGTTTCTTTACGCGACGCATCCAGACGACCACGATATTGCAACTCCAGATTTTTGTTAAAGCCAAAGAAATCCGGCGTACACACTGCATCATATTTACGTGCGGTTTCCTGGGTCTCGTCATAAAGATAGGGAAATGTGAAACGGTTTTTTCTGGCAAACAATTTCATGTTGTCAAAAGAATCTTCTGGATAGGATTCGACATCATTGGCACTGATCGCGACAAATCCCAGACCGTAATCTTTCAACTCGTTGGCATCACGAACAATACGGTCAATTACCGAGACAACATAGGGACAGTGGTTGCAGATAAAAACAACCAGCAGACCTTTGGGGCCAGCCAGATCGAACAGGGAATAGTCTCTACCATCAATTCCTGGAAGTGTTGCATCAATTGCCTTCCAGCCAAAATCACATACGGGTGGTATTGCTGCCATCAGATCACCTCTATTTCCTGAAAATTACCACTGGCTTTAATCTACTTCATTGACTGCACTGCGGATAGCCTGAATATTCCCGCTATAGGCTTTTTTTGAACTACCCCGGAATATCGCTGAACCGGCAACCAGTGCATTGGCCCCTGCTGCAACAACAAGAGGTGCGGTCTCAGGCGTAATGCCGCCGTCAATTTCAATATCAATGGGACGACCACCAATCATCTGTTTGATCGCGCGGGTCTTGTCAATAACCGAATGAATGAATTTCTGGCCGCCAAAGCCGGGATTTACACTCATCAATAATATCAGATCAAGACGATCAAGGACATTCTCCAGCACATTGACGGGCGTACTGGGGTTGATTGATACACCGGCCTTTTTTCCCAATTCATGAATTGCCTGTAATGAGCGATCCAGGTGTTTGGTCGCTTCCGCATGAACCGTGATAATATCGCAACCGGCATCTGCAAAAGCCGCCAGAAAAGGATCACAGGGTTCAATCATCAAATGACAGTCAAATATTTTATCCGTACGGTTGCGCACCGACTGGATGATGGCGGGCCCAAAAGTTATATTGGGGACAAAATGCCCATCCATCACATCGAGATGAATCCAGTCGGCACCTGCCTCTGCAACAGCCTCGATTTCATTGCCAAGTTTTGAAAAATCGCAAGCCAGCACCGAGGGTGCAATGATCAGGTTATCCTCGCTCATGATGATTATCCGGCTTTCCTGCTGCGTGATTAGCTGACAATATCAGATGGTGTGGCAAAGAAAGCAGCCTAACCGCCAATCTTCGGGTCCAGCTCCCCGCTGGCATAACGCTTTGCCATGTCATCTATGGCGGTGATTTTGATTTTTGAGGCATTTCCTGCGGTGCCGAATCTCTCGAAACGGTCGCGGCAAAGTACCGTCATTGCCTCTCTCGCCGGCTTCAGGAATTTGCGAGGGTCAAATTCTGCCGGATTTTCCTGGGCAATCTTGCGGAATTGTCCGGTCATCGCCATGCGACAATCGGTGTCGATATTCACCTTGCGCACGCCGTTCTTGATACCGCGCTCGATTTCTTCTATCGGCACGCCATAGGTCTGAGGCATCCCGCCACCATATTTATTGATGATGTCCTGCAAATGTTGCGGTACAGACGAGGATCCATGCATGACAAGATGGGTATCGGGCAGTTTTTTGTGAATTTCCTCAATGACATTCATTGCCAGGATATCGCCATCGGGTTTGCGGGAAAACTTGTAAGCCCCGTGCGAGGTTCCGCAGGCTATGGCCAGCGCATCGACTTTCGTTTTTCTGACAAAATCCACCGCCTGATCAGGATCGGTCAATAGCTGATTTTCAGTCAGTTTTCCGACCGCGCCATGTCCGTCCTCGGCTTCTCCCTCACCACTTTCCAGCGAACCAAGCACACCCAATTCCCCTTCAACGGAGGCCCCTACCCAGTGGGCCATATTGGAGACCTGCCCGGTTACATCCAGGTTATATTCATATGATGCAGGTGTCTTGCCGTCAGCCTCGAGAGAGCCATCCATCATCACCGAATTAAAACCGTGGCGAATGGCACTCATGCAGGTCGAGGCATCATTTCCGTGATCCAGGTGCATGCAAACAGGGATATCAGGATAAATTTCCACCAGTGCATCAATCATTTTGGCCAGCATGATATCTCTGGCGTAACCGCGGGCGCCCCGGGATGCCTGAATAATTACCGGAGCCTCAACCTCTGATGCGGCTTCCATGATCGCCAGCCCCTGTTCCATATTATTGATATTGAAGGCGGGAACCCCATAATCATTTTCTGCTGCATGATCGAGTAACTGACGAAGTGTGATACGGGCCATTTCTTTCTCCTGTTGGGTGTTTGCAAATCGGGCTTTGCTATTTCAATTCATCTAAGTGTTGTTTTTGCCGTGGTATTGCTCCAGGCAGGCGATTTCTGCACTTGATCCGAAGGCTAGCGGAATACGCTGATGTAATTCTGTCGGGATGATGTCGAGAATTCTTCTGCCGCCCTCCTCGTCACAGCAGACCGCCGCGCCGCCAGCCTGTTCAGCCAGCAGTGATACCGGATTGGCTTCATAAACCAGACGCAGCCGACCATTGGCATAACCTTTGCGCTTGTCGCCGGGATAGATGAATACGCCACCACGGATCAGGATCCGGTAGGCATCAGCGACCAATGACCCGACCCAGCGCATATTGAATTTTTTCTGGCGTGGTCCGCTGGCTCCGGCGAGGCAATCATCAATATAGCGGCGTTGCTTGTCGCTCCATTCATTGTAGTTGGAAGCATTGATGCCATATTCGCTGGTCTGCTGCGGAATTTTCAAATTTTCGTAGGCCAGAATGAAGGCATTTGATCTGGCGGAATAAACAAATATATGCGTGCCATTTCCAACACTGACAACCAGGGCCAATTGCGGGCCATAGATGAAATATCCGGCCGCAAGCTGTGAACTTCCCGGCTGCAGAAAAGAGTTTTCAGGGTGCTCTGCCGGATCACCGATTACCGGCAGGATGCCAAAAATTGTACCGATGGAAACATTGGTGTCTATGTTTGATGAACCATCCAGCGGGTCGATGGCAATGGCATATTTCTTGTTGCGGTCAAGCAGCACCGGATTATTGATTTCTTCTGAACCGTAAAGCGCCACAGGCACCGCACGCATGGCATCAAGAAAATTGTCATCAGCCAGGACGTCCAGTTCTTTTTGTGTGTCGCCGTCGGCATTGGTTGAACCTTTGGCACCGGCAAATGCGGAACCCAGAGCACCCTGGTTGACATAATCGCGAACCTGCTCGGCACATTTTGCCAGTCCAAGTAATATTTCACTGACCGCCTCACCATCCTTGGGATTTGATGCGGCGTATTCTTCAAGGAAGGCGGCAAGGCTGGATCCGGTCAATATCTGCTCTCCATCTACTTTCCGTGCTCCAAATTTCGCGTGATGCTTTGTTACCCCACAGTGATTGCCAACGGTTGTCGCACGGCAAATTTATCATATGCCATGAACCAGCTGCAGGTTATATCGCCGTAAGGATGGCCTATAACTACGCAAATTTTTTGAGTAAGTAAATTTTATTTAATTTACTGTTCACATAAATTTTTTTAATGTGCAGTCATGAACAATCTGACAATGAGACAACTACGCTCCATACAGGCTATTGATAAAACGAAGAAAATTTCCACTGCTGCGCGGGAAATCGGCCTGACAGCACCGGCGGTCACGCTGCAATTGAAGCAGGTTGAGGAAACCAGCGAAATTCAATTATTTGAACGTTCAAAATTTGGCATGCAAACCACTATTGCCGGAAGAGCCTATGTGGAGGCTGCCGGAGCTATTGAAGGTATTTTGCGGCAGCTGGAAGACAAGATCGACGCTCTGAAAGAGGGGAAATCAGGCAGAATCAGGCTTGGTATTGTCTCCACCGCCAAATACTTTGCCCCCTATCTGGTCGCCGGTTTTGCCAAAAACTACCCGAATGTGGAAGTTGTCATGACGGTGGGCAACCGTGAGCATCTGCTGGAAATGATGCAAGCCCATGAAGCTGATATTTTCATCATGGGCAGGCCACCCAACAATATCAATGTCAAGTCATTCATATTTGGTGATCACCCCCTGGTGGTGATCGCGCCACCCGATCACCCACTGGCAAACAACAAGGGTGAAATCAGCAAGGACCGCATTGCCGATGAAACCTTTCTCATCCGCGAAAAAGGCTCCGGTACCCGAACCTCACTGGAAATTTATCTGGGAGAAATCCCCGGGCGACTTGATGCGC
>JAAEMP010000305.1 GCA_024225445.1 Hyphomicrobiales bacterium
CAACTGCTTGATCTCCTTGGCAGCACTGGCAGAGCGTTGTGCAAGTTCGCGAACCTCCTGGGCGACAACTGCGAATCCCTTACCCGATTCACCTGCTCGAGCCGCCTCAACACCCGCATTTAGCGCCAGCAGATTGGTCTGAAAGGCAATGTCGTCAATCACACCAATGATATTGGCGATTTCTTCAGATGATTTCTCGATCTCGCCCATGGCTGAAACGGCTTTTAGAACGATTTCACCGGAATGTTCGGCACTATCCTTGGTACCTGCCACCAGATTGCCAGCTTCCTGAGCTCTTTCCGTTGAGGTTTTCATAGCCGTAGTGGTTTCTTCCAGAGCCGCTGCTGTTTCTTCAACAGTGACCGCCTGTTGTTCGGTGCTCTTGGCGAGATTACTTGCAGCATCGTGGATTTCTCCGCTGCCCGCGAGGATTTGACTGGAAGCGTTTCTGATCTCACCCAATGATCTGGACAAATGCGAAAAAGCATTGTTGAAATCGCTTTTCACCTTCTGATATTCTTCCGGAAAATCATCGATGATTCTATGTTCAAGATTTCCGTTTGACATGTTTTCTATTGCAATTTCGAGGTTTTTGACAACAGCTTTGCGTTGGCTTGAAATCATCTCATCCAACCTTTTTTGCTCCGCGTCACTCAATTCCTTTTGTGTTCTTAGCTCCTCCTGTTCAGTTTCAAGATTGTTGTTACGTTGGATATTACCTTTAAATATCTCAAGGGTCCCAGCAATAAGACCAACCTCGTCCTGACGATTCAGATAGGGAACATCTGTAGACAAGTCACCATGCGCAATTTCACCCATTGCATGTGTTATTTGTTTTATCGGTTTCGAAATCGCTCGCGCTGCAGCAACAACAACAGCCAACACAACAAGTCCGGCGAAAAATATTCCCAAAAGAATATTGTTGTTAACACTTGCAGCTGCCGCTACCGTTTCGCTGATATCCGAATTGATTTCCAATACTCCACGCACATCACCAAGTTTCCAGTCACTCTTTGGCGTTTGCGGGTGACTGTTATGGCAACTTACACATCCCTTAGCTACCAACTTGTCGGCAACTGCAACCCTGACAATTGTTTTTCCGCCCTGAATATATCTTCTCGAATACACCTGATCAGGATTCCTGGACAAAAATTCCCACGCACCTTTATTGAATTCATCCAGCTTCCGGTTTTGCCGGTTTGGAAACGGATAGGCACTATAAAGCGCTATATTTGTATTCAACTTTGAAAGCAGCTTGCTTAGATCATGGATGAATGTCGCAGGAAGAGGAATAGCATTTGGATTATCGGCATGATCTATTGATGGCTTCAAAGTGCCACTCGCCTTCGCCTTCCCAATCACGCTTTTGGTATAATAGCCGCGGATTGTTTTGAATTGTTTAGCTGTCTGCAATGCTGAGCGCATTGCAGCTTGTTCAGCGTTTTCACCAATCATTTGGGGAATAGTTATCCAGGCGGCAATCAGGCAAACCAAGATGATGAGTGGCACCGGCAATGCCAATTTGTATATAATCGATTTGTTGATAAACAAAATGATCCCCTTAATGATCCCCTTTTTGAGTATTGTTGGAACAGCCGGTTACAAACCCGCTTCGAAGATCTCGGAAAGAAAAGTTGAGGCTGATATTTTTTGCGGATACATCGGGCAACCAAACCTGATTTTGGCAGGTTGGACCAGCACCATCATAGTTCTCGGCTTCATGCCCCTGGAAATTAATAGCCAAGCGAACTCAGGAACAATTAACACTCAACTTGGTAAATAATTTACTAATATGGAAAAAAATCAAGAATTCTTCTTTAAAACATTGTCGCAACAGAACAAACAGAATCAAAACTTCAGCCAAATTATCTGATGAATGCCGCATTCATATTACGTGATAGTCCAATGGCCGCACATTGTCTGTCCCGCAACTGCATAAAACAAAACGGAATTTTTGAACACCTCGCCACCAGGTCAAGAAGAACAACCGCTGCAAATCGGCGGCAACGATCTGATGCAAATACCCAGGTCACAGGCCTCAATCCAGGTGAAGCGAGAAACGTCAGATAATATCCCGTAAAGTGGAATCAAAACTCCAACGGATTGAATCAGTTTCTAATGAATTCATCACAAGCTCTTGAAAAATGGAAATTTTCCTGCAAATTACTGCAATTCAATTTTGCTCAGGTGGACAGGTCCCAAATATGATCAGACAAATTAATTCCAACAAGGCTCCGGCTGCGTTTTCGAACTATTCACAGGCGGTTGCGGTATCAACTGACTGCGAGTTGGTTTATTTATCAGGCCAGGTCGGCGTTAACGTTAAGGGAATTCTGGCAGAAGGTGAAGAAGCTCAGCACGAACAGATATGGCTTAATATTCTGGGCCTTCTGCAGGAAGAAGGCCTTGGCCCACACGATATTGTTGAAATTACCGGCTATATTACTGGTCAAAGCGGCGTTGCCACATTTCGCCAGGTGCGGGATAAAATGCTGGACGGCGCAAAATCCGCTTCAACGCTGGTGATTGTCTCGGGACTTGCTGATCCCGCCTGGTTGGCGGAAATCTCTGTAATTGCCGCCAAAAGCACCCGTTGAGGATGTTAGAGCACTTCCGGTTTAGATTGAATCATATGACTTGTCTTTCACGTTTGCTGGCAAGGCATGCTTTGCGCAGTGGTCTATACGACCATAAGCGAAGTATAACGCAGCCCAGCGGGCGTGAAAAACAAGCCTTTGCCATATTCCCGGGGCGGCCCAAATCAGCTCCGGAATCTTGTTGGGGCTGCGTTGCGAACCTTGCCCGATATACATATCGCCCAGATACATTTTCGCGTTCCGCGCCTAGCCGAGTGAACTGATTTGACTCCATCAAATGGTTCAATCTAAACCGGAAGTGCTCTAGTATAAAACAAACATCAAAAGTTCAAGTTTCTGATCCTTGCAGCAGTCAGGTAACGACAGTCCTGGCCTGGGCGAATGAAACCAGTTTCCGGTTATCTTCATCCCAAAGCCTGAGTTTCAGGCAGGAAAGAGACTGAATAAAAGTCAATCGCCTGATATCCACCAATTCCGGGAAATCCCGCATCACATCATGCAAACGGTAATAGGGAATACGGCTGGCCAGATGATGCACATGATGAACGCCGATATTGGCGGTCATCCAGCGAAAAGGGGCAGGAAGGTCATAATGTGAACTGCCTTTCAGAGCAGCTTCATACATCTGCCATTTCCCCTCGCCTTCCCAAAAGGTATCTTCGAACTGATGCTGCACATAAAACATCCACACACCGATTGAAGCGGCGACAATGGTAATTGGCAGATGCACGGCCAGAAACGCGCCCAACCCTGTAAAATAAGCAATTATCGCTGCAGCAATTGCAATCGACAAGTTAGTACCCATTGCACTGATCCAGTAACTGCGTTTGTCACTGTTGAACATTTGAGGCAAGCGATTGCGCAGTAAAAACTGGAAGGCCGGGCCTATCAAAAGCAGCACCGGCGGGCTGCGATAAAGGCGGTATAACAATTGACGCATCGGTGACAAAGCGCGATATTCGCGTATCGTCAGCGTATCGATGTCCCCTACCCCGCGCTCGTCAAGATTGCCGGATGTGGCATGATGGATTGCATGGCTGCGACGCCAGATATCATAAGGCGTCAACGTCACCACTCCAAGAATGCGGCCAACCCAGTCATTGGTTTTTTTGGAAAGGAAAAATGCACCATGACCGCAATCATGCTGGATCAGAAAAAATCGCACAAGAAACCCGCCTGCGGCCAGACTGATGGCCATGGTTAGCCAGTAGCTGACTGAAAGCGCCATCCATGCCCCTATCCACAAAACAAAAAATGGTACTATCGTGACAATCAGTTCAAAAATGCTTCTTAAACGATCTGGTTGGCGATATGAGGCTAGTGCTTTCAACAATTCACGCGCCGGCAACAACTCGCGCTCTTCAATAGCCACCGATTTCCCAACATTCATGCGAAGCGTTCCCTTTTTTGAAATTCAGTAACCATGTACAAGCACACCAGCCCCGATTATTATCGCATACACCTAAACGTCTGGGGGGCTTCAATCAATCACAATATGGTCCTTTCTACAGACAGAAAGGATTATTTGACCAAAAATGCAATTTATTTGCCGATTTGTGGATATTATCGCAAAGAACTGCAACCGGCCAGTACTCAGGGTGACGATAAAAAGGCAGTTGATCCCTTACCCTGTCATTCTTGCTTTTGAACACCGACAAAGTCATTTAGAGTAACGTGATAATGGTTTTCACACGATCCCATTCGTCCTAAAGTAATCAACAGACGACAAAATAAAGACATAAAGGCAATTCGCAAGCATGAGTGAAACAACCAAAGTCACAGCTGCTATGGTAGCGATTGGCGATGAACTTTTGTCAGGCAGGACACAAGACAAAAATATCGCCCATCTGGCCAAATTTCTGAATATCAAAGGAATAGAACTGGCTGAAGTTCGCATTGTCGCCGATGACACTGGCGCAATAGTTGAAGCTGTCAACGCCCTGCGAGCACAACATGAATATGTTTTCACTTCCGGTGGTATTGGCCCCACCCACGACGACATTACCACGCCGGCTGTCGCCCAGGCATTTGGTGTGCCAGTGATCAACCATAGCCTGGCTTTTTCAATGCTTCAGGCTCATTATAAAAAACGGGATATGGAGTTCTCAACGGCGCGGCAGAAAATGGCCCAGACGCCCGATGGTGCAATACTGATCGAAAATACCGTTTCGGTTGCTCCGGGTTATATTATCGAAAATGTTTATGTGATGGCCGGTATTCCAGCAGTGTTTAATGCAATGATATTGGCTGTGGAACCCCAACTGACCGGCGGCAAAATATTGCTTAGCTCCACTATTGATTGCCCACATGGAGAAGGAACCATTGGCGATGATCTGGCAATAATTGCCAGACAAAATCCGGAAGTCTCGATTGGTTCCTATCCGCGTTTCAAATTACAAACCTACTCCACCCAGATCGTTATACGCTCACGCTCACAAGTGGCTCTGGATAACGCCTGTCGGGATGTTGAAACCATGTTGAGTAAATATGCTATCACCTGAATCAAATCATCGAAAAATAACTCAAGGTCACAGATCCATAAACTGGTGACAAAGTGTGTGATGGATTGATCCAAAAATCGCTCCACGACCCGCTTGCGAGCATCATCACTCAATTGATCGCCCGCAGTGTAAAGACTTTCATTCGGCCATTGGTTATCGTTCGCCATCATCTTCAAATATTCATTATCAATCATCATCTGTCTACTGCTTCAGTTTGTGCTAACACTGAAAATATGGGTTTAAAGATGATTATTGCCTTGAAAATTGTTGTCAGATAATCGAGAAGTATGTGTTCACTTTACAAATATTGTTCCGTGTTATCGCCGCACAATCTAGGATTTTCCAATGTCAGACAATACCCAACCAGCTCCCAAAGCTTTTCCTGTCTCCTGGGATCAGTTTCATCGTGACTGCAAAGCCCTGGCCTGGCGTCTGGCTGGCCTTGCCGACGCAAAAGGTGAATGGCAAACGATTATCGCCATTACCCGTGGCGGCCTGGTTCCGGCGGCAATTATTGCACGCGAACTGGGTATACGAAAAATCGAGACCGTTTGTATTGCCTCCTATCATGAATACAAGGATCAGGGTAATCTGATCGTATTAAAATCAATCTCCGATGAGATCATCGCCAATACCAATGGCGGCGAAAGTGTTCTGGTGATAGATGATTTGACCGATACTGGCGCCACGGCACAAAAAGTTCGTGATTTATTGCCCAATGCCCATATCGCCACTGTTTATGCCAAGCCTAAAGGGTGCCCGGTAGCAGATACTTTTGTCACTGAAGTAAGCCAGGATACCTGGATTTATTTCCCCTGGGACATGGACCTGGCTTATTCTGCCCCGATTTCAGGCGGAGATGACGGTTAATTGACAGTGTCTATTTTCGGTATCAGACCAACGTTCTATGCCAAATCCCAGAGCGCATTTAATCAACAC
>JAAEMP010000306.1 GCA_024225445.1 Hyphomicrobiales bacterium
AGGCTGACATGTTCATCATGTCGGGCCTCCTTTGCTTTTTAGCAGCTATAGCAGAACACCTTTATTTTGATTCAGTTTTGAATTTTTTTTGCTCACGGCTATTCGGGCTTGCGCCCGGCCTCCGCGAGGGCGGCGCACCGGCGCCGGTCGCTTTTCGCTCCTGATTGCATGATCATTTTAAAGGTGTTCTGCTATATTCAACATGATCAAACCGGAAACCCGGTTAATCCTTGTCGGCATCCCTGCCCCATTGTATGGTTTTTCCGATATCGGTTTCGCGTTTGTGGCGCGCTGATTGGGGCTTGGGTTCTGCTTCATCTGAAATTACCGGTGGCTCTGACCTGGGCGCCGGATTTTCCAGGCCTCTGTCTTGCATGTCATTTTCCGGTTGGATCTGGTCAGGAGGTACTTGCGCGTTTTGCCGGTTTTTTCGCCGCCTGAAAAGCGACAACATTATGATGCCAAGCACCACAAGACCAACTCCCAAAAGCGAGTTGGAAGTATTTCCGGCTTCGGCTCCACCTGTCAGAATCGCCTCAATGCGGATAATTTTCCCGTCGATTTCAAGCTCAGGCTTGCCGAGTGTTACATTGTCAGCGGCAATCGGAAATGCGCCAATCTTGAACTGACCGGTTTGTTCAATTTCAAACTCTTTGGTCGAAACTGATATTTTCATTTGCCCTGAAGGCGACCGGCTTCCCGAATCCTCACCTTCCAGGTCGATGGTGACGGGCTGATTCAATACAGATGGCAGTGTCGTACCACTTTGTGAAACTGGTGCTACCCGAACCAGCAGTTTCAAATTCCTGCCTTCGTCCAGTTTCCCGGTCATTCGCAATATTGTTATCCGAATATTTAATGGACTTTTGTCCTTCTCCAGAAGTACTTTGCTTACCTGCCATCCCTTGTTTTCATCACTGGTATTGGACCGGTCAAAGAATAATGTCCTGGCAACTTCTTCTCCGGCTGGACCAGCATTAAACAAGGGTTTTGCAACTGCGTAAAATAACCCGGCTATGATCAGTAAAATTCCGAGAATTCTCAATTTTTTTGTCCCTGTTCACTTTTATAAATATATTTAGGTGAGTTTATACCACTGGGCAAACAGGTGTGGAATTTTTCTGTCTCCACGAATTATTGTGAAATGCTCTTCCTGATCCAGGCGAAACCCCATTTCGTTGAACCGAAATGCATCTTTGGCCAATAGTGGCCATGGAGGACCATCGGCGTTCTTGTCATCTGGATTGAGCCGCGTATAAACCAGCAATTTGCCACCTCGTTTTACCAAAGCCCCAATTGCCTGCATGGATTTTTCAAGCATTTGAGGAGGCAGTGCCTGAAGCGTGTAACATTCGTTGACAAGATCAAAGCCATTCAGCCAGGGTTGGGGAGGTTCAAACAGGTTTACTGCCTGATAGTTGACTTTTGTATCGCTGAAACGCTGTTTGGCCCATTGAATTGCAGTCTCAGACAGGTCAAATGCGGTCGTTTGATAACCTGCATCCGAGATTTCTTCCGCGTTGTCCCCAAGCCCGCAGGCAATATCAAGCGCACTTTCACCATTGCCGGGATTTGCGCTCAACCATTTGGATATCTGGGCTTTTGGAGCCATGTCAGCCCAGGGAATTTGTGCGGCATCATTATTAGCGCGATCATAAACTGTATTGAAAAACCAGTCGCGCTCAGGTTCATCATGCACTAACTCCCTGTCCAGCTTGTTGACCTGCGTGCGCGCCTTTTGCCGGCGTGCAGAAAATTCCATATCGATTTCTTCAAGTGGAATGTTATCGGGTTTTGGGCTCATATGATTCAATTATGCCTTTTTATCCCAGCCACCACGGGGGTTTTGTTGCCAATAGGTGACTTCGTGACCAGCTTCTTTTTCAATTTTCCATCGCTTGCGAGCCTGGGCAATATCATCGGTGTTATGTCCGTCGAATATATAGATTCCGCGTATATAGGGTGATAAATCAGGGGGTTCTGCACCTTCTACCATAAAACGAACTGCAGCATTGTTGGGGTTGTCACTTTCGCATGTCAGCCAGATCGGTTGGATTGCCTCGGTCCCGTCACGAACAAATCCATGCGGCAAAAATCCATCATCGCTCCAACTCCAAAGATGCGTATCAAGAGCCTGCATTCGTTCTTCACTGACAGCCTGGACAACAACAGACCAATCGCGCTCCAGACACTTTTTTAACAAGCCGGGAAGTACGTCTTCCAACCGTTTTTCACTCAGGTGATAAAACAGAACTTCTGTCAAAACTCAGCCTCTACAAAAAGAACAGGTCACAAATCCAAAAGCGGGATCAATCTGGCATAATTTCCAACAATAGTGCAGATACTCCAGAATCCCACGGCTATTTCTATGCTATCCGTACCATTTGGTACGTTTTATTCGTAGTTATTTGCGACAAGGCGATTTAGCAACCGCACCCCAAACCCGGAACTCCATGACTGACTATACTCGTTTTTGGGAGATCCCATTACCGTACCGGCCACGTCAAGGTGTGCCCACGGCACATCGTTGACAAACCGCTGGAGAAATTGGCCAGCAGTAATTGAGCCGGCAAATCGACCGCCGGTGTTTTTCATGTCTGCATTTTTTGAATCAATCAACTTGTCATATTCAGTCGAAAGCGGCAAACGCCAGACCTTTTCTGCCGTGTCCAAGCCTGCGGAAGTGATATTTTCAGACAATTCATCATTATTGGAAAATAATCCTGCGTGATGATGACCCAGAGCAACCAGAATTGCCCCTGTCAAAGTTGCCAGATTTATCATGAATTTTGGTTTATATTTTCTCTGACAATACCACAAGGCATCAGCAAGAACGAGACGACCTTCAGCATCTGTATTAATAATTTCAATAGTTTGCCCTGACATAGATTTGACGATATCACCCGGGCGCTGGGCTTTTCCATCTGGCATATTTTCCACCAGACCAATGATTCCGACAACATTAACTTTTGCTTTGCGTGCCGCAAGCGCATGCATTAGACCGGTAACCGCGGCAGCGCCCCCCATGTCACCTTTCATATCCTCCATGCTATTCGCGGGTTTGATCGATATCCCACCCGTATCAAAAACAACGCCCTTGCCAACAAATGCAATTGGCTTTTCTTTTACTTTTCCACCATCCCATTTCATAACAACCAGTCGGGGCGGTCGGACAGATCCCTGATTTACACCAAGCAAGGCATCCATTTTCAATGCCTTCATTTCTTTTTCAGCCAGCACCTCTACTTTTACACCAAGTGCTGACAGCTTTTGTGCGCGACGGGTAAACTCAACCGTACCCAATACGTTTGCCGGCTGATTGACCAGGTCGCGGGCGATGATAACACCGTCGCTTACCCCATTCAGTTCTTTCCACTTTTTACGAGCAGCCGGTGCAACATTGCTTGCAACGGAGATACTGGTTGTTTTTGGAGGCTTTTTGTCTTTTGTTTTATAATCGTCGAAATCATAAGCCCGCAATTTTGCGCCCATGACAACAAAAGCCAGGTTTTCACCGGTAAAATTGATCTTCGGGCTGGGTTCGGCAATTATCGTTATCCGTGCGGCCTTTGCACACAAAGCCTTGATCTTGCCACCAATCCTGAGCCAGCCTTCTTCCTTAATATTGTTCAAGTCTCCACAGCCTAGGAGAAGCAGCCGGTCGAGGTTTTCATCCGGAGCGATCAGATTAACACTGGCCAGATGTTTGCCGGTAAACTCTGCAATGGATATTGCGCGCGAAAGCTGGCCTGACTTGTCAATCCCTTTGACAACTGCTGGCAGTTTTGCATCTTCCGGCATTAAAATCACCGCGACACCTTTAGTCGGTAATGTGAGAGCTGAGAAAGAAATTGTTGGTAGCTTGGCCATTGGCACCCCGATAGAATTTGGCATTATTGCCTGAAATTTTCTGATATATGTTGGTGTAAATGGCGCGAAAGGCAAGACCAAATATTCATACCGGCCAATTGAATTGCGGCGCGATGTCCAATAATGGGGAAAAAACTGGCATTTAATGTTTGTTAACTGCGTAAATTGAAAAAAAATTAGCCAAAACTCATTATGATTTGTGCTATAGAATCAATAATTTGTTTACCACCATTATCCTGCCACAACTATTTGATTTTTGGACAGGTAATGGTTTGTACAGTTTGTGCGTGAAATAGATGGTAAAATAATCATGTGAACGGGACCAATGATTTTCAATCTGATTGAACGCTACATATTTCGCCGTGCAATGACAGCAACCCTGGTGACTCTTGGATCTTTAACTGGAATTGTCTGGGTTATTCAAGCGCTGCGAAAACTGGATGTTATCACAACAAAGGGCGCTGCTATATTGATTTATCTGCAGCTGACAACATTTGCTGTGCCCATGCTGATTCTGGCAATTATCCCAATTGCGCTTCTCGTTGCCACCATTTTTGTTATTAATTCGCTTAATTCAAATTCTGAACTTGTCGTAATCAATGCCAGTGGTGCGTCAAATTTGACATTGGCCAAACCATTGTTAATTCTGGCATTATTGTGCAGTTTATTTGTCGGGTTTGTTGGTCATTTTGTTATCTCGTGGAGCTTGATCAGCCTTAAAACTATGGCTGCCCTAATGAAAGCAGACCTTGTTTCGATCGTTGTGCAGGAAGGCGCTTTTACCAAAATAGAAAATGGTTTGACTTTTCATATCGCCAAACGTGACGCAGGCGGTTTATTGGGCGGAATCCTGATTTCCGACGAGCGTGATGAAAAAATGTCGGTTGTCTATACAGCACGCGAGGGAGTAGTTACAAAAATCAACAACAATTCCGCAATCCTGCTAAAAAATGGCGAGATTCATCAGCGCAACCATGAAGATGGTACAGTTACGGTGATAACGTACCAATCCTATGCGTTTGATTTGTCGACATTTGCAGGCAAGATCAGCAAACTCTCGCTGCGACCGAAGGAACGCACCACACTCGACCTGCTCTACCCGGATAAAAACGACCATTATTACAAAAAAAAGCCAGGCCTGTACAGATCAGCCATTCATGAGCGATTTTCAGAAATGCTCTGGCCGTTCACCTATGTGATGCTGTTACTGGCATTTGCCGGTCAGGCGCGATCTACACGACAAGGTTATGGCATGGCTATTGTGGCCGGAGTTGCAGTAATCATTATTTTGCGCGGATTCGCATTTTCCGGCGTCAGCTCTCTAAAAGCTGATGCCAATGCGCTCTACCTTGTTTACGGCATGCCACTATCTGGAATTTTGTTTGGGGGATGGTTCCTGATAAAAAACCGCCCTGTTGCGCTGCCAAAAACATATTCAGACTGGATCGAACGCCAGCAGATGCGCACATCAGAACAAATTGAGCGTATTTATTCAAACTACCTGGTGTTTCTTCGCAAGCGGGCTGGTGTAGGTTCATGATCAGTCAAACTCTGGGTATGTATTTTGCGCTACGATTTGCAAAAATCATGTTGGGAATGCTGCTGGCTATGCTGTTTTTGATTATCACTGTTGATTTTATTGAGCAATTACGCAAAGTCACGGAAAAATCAGACATCAGCATTGGAATGATTTACCTCGTCTCCCTGCTCCGGGCACCAATTTTTCTGGAAAAGGCATTCCCGTTCGGTTGCCTGTTTGCGGCAATGATCACCCTGACTCAATTAAACCAGAAGATGGAACTGGTCGTTGCGAGAGCAGCCGGGGTATCTGTGTGGCAATTCCTGCTTCCGCTTTCAATTTGCGCAGCATTGATTGGTGTGTTCGCGACCACCATCTACAATCCACTCGCAATCAAGGCAATAAATCATGCCGATGAAATATCGGCAGAAATATTTGGGGGGAAAAAAGCTCGCCAAAACGTTAACAGAAAAAATGTTTGGATCAGGCAGAAAACAGATAGCAAAAGCGCGGTGATCAATGCCGGTATTTCTCGCAATGGCGGAAAGATACTTGATGATGTGAAAATCATAGAGTTTAACAGCAAAGGTTTCGTAGCAACGCGTATAGATGCGAGACAGGCGATATATAAAGGAAAATACTGGGAATTGATTGATGTTTCCCAGTCAACGGATGAGGGAATCGCGGAACAATTTGATTCACGGAAATTTCCCACAAATTTGTCTTCCGATTCGATACTGGGTGCTGTAAGTGACCCGGAAACAGTAAATTTTTGGGAACTTAAATCGACCGCCGAAAAAGTTAAAAATTTTGGTGTTAATCCAGGCCCATATTTGGTTAGATATCACAGCCTTACGGCATTACCGCTGTTTTTGGTCTCTATGGTCTTAATTGCTGCGACGGTTTCTCTAAGATTTGTTCGGTTTGGACAGTCAGGACGTATGATTTTGGGTGGCATATTGAGTGGGTTCGTGCTTTATGTCATGACAAAACTGGTAACCTCGTTAGGGAGTAACGATATCATGCCGCCAATAGCGGCTGCATGGGCGCCTTCCGTTGTGGCAATTTTGTTTGGTATGAGTATTCTCTTACATCAAGAGGACGGGTGATAATGAGGCTTGATTGGCTTTCTATTATTGACCTCAGAACGGGTTTATACACCCGGGATACGAACTCCCGGGCGTATTTTTGCGACTATTTTTCACCGGCAAAAACTGTTGCTGCCTGTGCAATGTTTGTCGGAGTAATTTTTGCTTCCCCGCAATCAGGCAAACAGTCGCTGACCATTTTTGATGGTATTTCGGCAAACGCCCAAAATGTAAGTAAGGAATTGCTCGGACGACAGGCTAGTCCCAATGCCCAGATGCTGCTTGAAGCAGACCAGTTACAGTACGATAATGTGAATAACAGTGTATCAGCGATCGGTAATGTCCAAATCGCATATGATGGATATACCCTGGTCGCTGGACAGGTTACCTACAATCATGGATCAGGACGGGTAATTGCTCAGGGTAATGTAGTTATTGTTGAACCTAATGGTAATCGGATTTTTGCTGAAGAAATTGATATCACGGACAATTTCAGTGATGGATTTGTATCCGCCATGCAGGTGCAAACAGCTGAAAATACCCGGTTTGCAGCCGATAGCGCCGAACGCGTGAGCGGAAATCTGACGATCCTCAATAATGGTGTTTATACGGCTTGTGAAGTGTGCAAGGAAGACCCACTGAAGCCACCATTGTGGCAAATTAGAGCACGCAAGGTGACTATCGACAAGAATGCGCAGAGAATTTCCTATGAAAAGGCAAGTTTTGAACTATACGGCAAGCCAATCGCCTATCTGCCCTATTTTTCCCATGCAGATCCATCAATCAAACGCAAATCCGGTTTTCTGATCCCCAGTTCCACTTTCTCAGAGCATCTCGGATTTGGAATATCGACAGCGTACTTTTTCAATCTGGCACCCAACTATGATCTGACACTTTCATCAACCTATTACACCCGGCAGGGTTTTTTGGGGATGGCAGAATGGCGCCATCGCACGGAAAACGGGGCCTACAATCTCACCGCTGTTGGAATTGAGCAAGAAGACAATGATGCTTTTGATCCGGGCACTTATGACAGACTGGCATCTACTCGCTACGCTTTTCAAACTTCAGGAAAATTTGCTATAAACTCCCGCTGGGCATTCGGGTGGCGATATTTGTTGCAATCTGATCGAAATTTTGCCCGCACTTACGTTGTCACCAGCGAGACCGGCTCGGAAGTTACCAATAATGTCTATTTAACCGGCCTTAACGATAAAAACTATTTTAACGTCAGGGCACAGAAAATTCTGCTGCAAGAACTGACCCCGGATGAATCACGTCAGGGAGAGCAGGCAGCTGTACTTCCACTAGTTGATCATAACTATGTTTTTGAAGCTCCCGTTGCAAACGGGCAGCTTTCGTATAATTTCAACATGATAGGTATTGACCGCCACAATGACGACATAGTAAATGCTTCAAAGCCTTCCAGCAAACGCTATTATGGAATTGCCGGAGAACATTCACGAGCCAGCGCGAACCTGGAGTGGAAAGCAAATCACATAACCGATACCGGACTGATGATTACGCCTTCCCTGCACGGGCAGGTTGATGGTCTCTGGCTAAACAAGGAAAATCCTGCCTCATCCACCAACCCACTGTTGACCAATGAATCGCTGTATCGTGCAATGCCTACTGCAGGTTTCGAAATCCGCTATCCGCTGGTTGCCCAGAATGGATTTGCCAGCCATATACTCGAGCCAATCGGACAAATTTTTGCCAGTACAAATGAATCCCATATCGGACAGTTGCCAAATGAAGATGCCCAAAGCATGGTGTTTGATACCACCAATCTGTTTTCTCGCAACAAATTCTCAGGATATGACAGGATAGAAGGCGGAGTGCGGGCCAATGTAGGCTTCAGGTATTCAGCCAATTTTGTCGGTGGTGGCGGACTTGATATTGTCGGCGGACAGTCTTTTCACCTTGCCGGTACAAACTCCTTTGCCCAGCGCGATCTCGTCAATGCGGGCATCGAATCGGGTCTGGAAACCAAACGATCAGACTACGTGGCCTCCGCTCAGGTAAATGCTGTTTCAGGAGTGTCGTTGCGGACAGGAGCGCGATTTGATGAAAAAACGCTAGAAGTCAGGCGAACCGATGTAGGGATGACCTATGCATCACCTGCTTTAGCAGGTGGGGTAAACTACAGCTTCATTGATGCGCAACCCAACTATGGCTTCACAACTGATCGTCACGAAGTAACGACCACCGGTTCGGTAAAATTTCGTGATTACTGGCGGGCATTTGGCGCGGTTACCTATGATTTGGAAACCAGCAGTATTGTCTCTGACAGCATAGGTTTGGCCTATGATGATTCCTGCTTCTCGTTCTCCGTTGCTTACAAGGAAAACAGACAGGAATTTACAAACGATCAGGTTAATCAGAGCATCTCTTTCCAACTAGGATTTCGCACAATCGGTAATTACGGTTACAAACACAATCTTGAAAATGGCGTAGAATAGTAATTAGCAACGCATTATGATTTGCTCATCTAAAAGTGACAAACGGCGGTTTAATACAAAATGAATTTTACCCAACAAATTATGCAAAGTTTGAATTTGAGAGAATGGCAATTTTGACGGTAAAATTTATGCAGGAACAAAACTCAATATATCGCGGCTTTATGATGGGCCTGACAGCCTGTTTGGTTTTGCTAATGGCCGGATGCACCAAATCCACTGATGCACTGGACAGTTCAAAGGCAGAACCCAGCACTCAAGTTGCAAATGATCCCGGTAAATTGCGGGGAGAACAGGAGTCTGTGGAGAGCAAAGATGAATCAGGCGCCAAAATAATTCGAAAAAAATCCAGTTTGAGCAAAAAAGGCACCAATATTCCTGTTTTGGTCAATGGTGAACCGATTACCAACTATGACATTAAAAAGCGTGCAGCATTTCTGAAGCTGCGGCGCATTGGTGGTAATCGAACAAAAAAAGCAACCGATGAATTAATCGATGAAAAATTGAAGTATCAGGAAGCAGTTGTGAAAAGAACATTGGCTTCCGATTCAATGGTTAAAAATGCATTTGCTGATTTTGCCAAGCGCAACAAGATGCCTGCCAATCAAATGAGCAAGGTCTTGAACCAAGCCGGTGTTTCAGCAAAACACTTCAAGGAATTCCTAAGAATTCAAATCAGCTGGCAACGCACTGTTGGTTCAAAATTTCAAAACAAGTCAAGAGATGTCAGCCAGTCAGATGCTCTGTTCAGCATTCGAAAAAGCGGTGAAGCCAAACCTGAAACTCGTGAATTCAAGTTGCAACAGGTAATTTTTGTTGTACCTCAGGCAAAACGCAAGAAATTGCTTCGGCAGCGTGTAGCTGAGGCGAAAGCTTTTTCACAACAATTTACCAGTTGTACCGACACTCTCAGCCAAATTAAAAACCTGCGCGATGTAGCTTTGAAAGAGTTGGGAAGAGTGCTTGAGCCTGAATTGCCACCAAACTGGAAGGAAGAGGTTATCAGTACAAAAGCCGGCAAAACCACCCGTGTCAAGGAAACTTCAAAAGGTGCTGAATTTCTGGCTGTTTGTTCAGTGCGAAACGTATCAGATGATAAAGCAGCACAATTGATTACCCAGTCGAAAGAGTTTCATTCCCTCACTACAAAAGGCAACGATATTTCAAATGAATATTTGCGGGAGCTTCGCAGCAAGGCAACGATCGTTTATCGATGATATATGATTGAGCCAGAAAAATCCAAAAGTGAAAATGTTCCTGCCGATTCAATCGCGGTTTCTATCGGGGAACCTGCCGGTATTGGCCCCGACATAATTCTAGAAACATGGTCACAACGTAAAAGTCTTGATATTCCTCATTTTACGGTATTGGGCAGTGCGCAAATATTGATGACCAGAAGTAAACAACTGCAACTGGATATTCCGGTTAGCTCAGTGGTAAATGGCCTGGAGGCAAAAAATTGCCAGGATATGCTCCCGGTTATTGCTACCGGCAACCCTATGAGTTGTGTAACCGGACATCCGAGTGATGCAAACTCAGCGGGGGTGATTGAGGCAATTGAACTTGGTGTCAAACTGGTCATCAGTGGTGAGTTTTCGGCTCTCACGACATGCCCGATCAATAAAAAATCTCTATATGATTGTGGTTTCAAGTTTCCCGGCCACACGGAATTTCTGGCATCATTGAGTACTGTTCATACTGGTAAATCTACTTATCCCGTAATGATGCTGGCCGGACCTGAACTGCGCAGTGTACCGGTTACCATCCATATCGCTTTGAGCGAGGTTAAGAAGAGACTTAATCTTGACCTCATCGTGAAAACTGCCCGTATCACCGCAAATGAGTTACGCTACAAATTTGGTATCACGGATCCGGTATTAGCTATTGCCGGTGTCAATCCACATGCCGGTGAAGAAGGAACAATGGGGCTTGAAGAGGTCGAAATTATCCGGCCCGCAGTTGAAATTTTAGAAAATGAAGGGATCAATGTATTAGGCCCCCTGCCCGCCGATACGATGTTTCATGAACGCGCCCGCAAAACCTATGATGTGGCGATTTGCATGTACCATGATCAGGCACTGATCCCGGCCAAGACATTAGGATTTGATGATGCTGTTAATGTCACTCTAGGATTGCCATTCATTCGAACCTCGCCGGACCATGGAACTGCCTTCAATCTTGCGGGATCCGGAAATGCCAAACCAGACAGTTTTATTGCAGCGCTCAATCTGGCAGACAAAATGGCCCGGACAAGAGACCGTAGCAAATGAGCGGGATCGACAATTTGCCACCTTTAAGAGACGTAATTTCACGCCATGACCTGACAACAAAAAAATCACTTGGCCAGAATTTCCTTCTTGATCTCAACCTGACGATGAAAGTTGCCCGCGCGGCAGGCGATTTAACCAATTCGACCATTGTTGAAATTGGTCCCGGACCTGGCGGCCTTACCCGGGCATTACTGGCATCAAATGCCAGCAAAGTCATAGCCATCGAACGCGATCATCGATTTGCCGGAGCGCTGGCTGAAATATCAGACGCCTATCCGGGCAGACTAGAAATTATCCAGGCGGATGCACTGGATATTGACTATACTTCACTATCCAGCTTTGGTCGGTCAAACGCTCCGACAAAGATAGTTGCCAATTTGCCATATAATATTGCAACTCCTTTGCTGATAAATTGGCTATCCAGCGAGCCCTGGCCACCCTGGTATCAATCGATGACCCTGATGTTTCAAAAGGAAGTCGCTCAGCGTATCTGCGCAAACCAGGCAAGCAAAGCATATGGAAGACTTGCGATTATTGCAGGCTGGAGATGTCATCTCGATATTGCTTTCGATGTTGCTCCAGCTGCTTTTGTTCCACCGCCAAAGGTGATGTCGTCGGTAGTCAGCCTAGTGCCAAAATCAGCAATACTACCGTGTGAGCTGAAAAAACTGGAAATGATAACCAAGGCTGCCTTCGGTCAACGACGCAAAATGCTTCGAGCCAGCTTGAGAAATCTGGGAGGCGAGACCTTGTTGAAAAATGCCAATATCGATGGAAGACTGCGTGCGGAAGCCATCGGGCTTGAAGACTTCGTCAATTTGGCCAACCTAATTTAAGGCATTGCCGGAGTGAAGCAGGTATGCGCCAGCCTGTATTGGGTAATGCCCACCACAGGCAGAGAAAAGTCAACCAATTAACCTATTAACATAGTCAAACAAACCCGGCCGCCGGTCACGGCGCAAACGCTCTGCCTGAAGTATTGCTGATACCTGACCAAATGCGCGTTCAAGATCGTCATTAACAACTACATAGTCATAGTCACTCCAATGGGGTATTTCGTTCATTGCATTTTCCAGCCGCTTTTCGATAACCTCTGGAGCATCCTCAGCACGGCGAACAAGCCTGCTTTTCAATTCTTCAAGTGAGGGAGGAAGGATAAATATGCTTACAACATCTATTCGAGCCTTTTCCATCAATTGCAAACCACCCTGCCAGTCAATATCAAAAAGCATGTCTTTGCCGTTATTTAGCGCATCTTCTACCGGGTCAGCAGGGGTACCGTAAAAATTTGAGTGGACCTGGGCCCATTCAAGCAGAGAATCTGAATCCCGCATTCTGTCAAATTCCCGATCAGAAATGAAATGATAGTGTGTGCCATCAATTTCACTACCTCGCCGGTCGCGAGTCGTAACTGATACAGACAATTTCAAATTTTGCTCTTTAGACAACACCTCGCGCGCGATTGTCGATTTTCCTGCTCCTGACGGAGATGACAGTACCAACATAATACCGCGTCTTTCTATTTGCAGGCTCATATCAGTCTTCTGAGTATTCATAATATTCTATCCATGACAATTTCAGGCAGATTTCAATCGCTATTCCATATTTTGAACTTGTTCGCGGAATTGATCAATAACCACCTTCATGTCAAGCCCGTTATTTGTAATCGCTATTGCATTGGACTTGGAACAAATCGTATTGCACTCCCTATTTAATTCCTGACAGATAAAATCCAACTTTCGTCCGACAGGTCCCTCACTGCACAGCAACGCTCTGGCAGCCTCAATATGTACCCTCAACCGGTCCAATTCCTCAGCCAAATCGGCTCTGGTTGCAAGAATTGCGGCTTCCTGGTGCAGACGATCGGGATCAAGACCCGCATTATTGTCAAGCAATAGGGATATCTGGCGGGATAATCGCTTCCTGATCTGGTCGATACTGCGGGAGGGATCATCAGCAATTGCAAGTGTCAGTTTTTCCAGCTGGAGCAACTGCTCGTCCAAAAACTTGCAAATATCTGCTCCCTCAGCAGTTCTGGAAAGGGAGAGATTCTTCATCAAAATTTCAAAATCCTGAATAATCGCCCGGGTCAACGCGGCGCTTTCTTCTTCGTTGTTGTCAGTCTCAACCGTTTCCAGTATGCCCTTGATTCTGAGAATGTTTTCCGCTGCAGGTGGCGGGCAATTCAATTTCTCCTGCAATGAGGCGATCGTCTCCAACACTGCATCAAGAACCGATTGGTTGATCACCGGTTTTGCCTGATCTCCGGGATGGTCAATTACGAGACTTATATGCAGATTGCCGCGTTTGAAATATCCGGATATCAGCTTCCTGATTTGCGGTTGCAATGCATCATTTCCCGGTGGAAAGCGAAAGCGAAAATCAAGTCCTTTTCCGTTGACCGAGCGCACTTCCCACGTCCAGCGCGCGATATCATTGTGTCCCTCAACCCGGGCAAAACCAGTCATACTTTGCAATGCCATTTTTATCCCCTAGAGGCTTTCATGTTTATATTGAACCGTTTGATGTAGCAAGATCAGTCCAGCATGCACGGCGCGGTGCGCAGCGCGGTCTGGTGGATCGGGCAAGTGCCGCAACGTCGCAGATGAGCTGATCTGGCCCACCTGAAAGGGCGGTTTTTGGTTCTCTCTGTGCTGCGTTATGTTTCGCTTGTAGTCAGCCAGACCACCGCGCAAAACCTGCCTGTCCAGCAAACGCCACAAACTGGCCATACGATTCAACATAAACATGAAAGCCTCTAATATAAACCAGAACAGTTCTGACAACTTCCGAAGCAGAA
>JAAEMP010000307.1 GCA_024225445.1 Hyphomicrobiales bacterium
GATGCTGGTTATCATCAATACACAACATACAAGCAGATAGAATTCTTTTGACATGTAATCCCACTGGCTAAGTGACCCCATGTCGAACAGGGAAGCAAAGAGTTGCCAGATTGCAAAGTAGCCAAAGACCAGTGCAGCAGACGCCATCATAATAATACGCCTGTGCTGCAGTTGATGTATTTTATACATTATAGCCCCCCAATCATTGTGACCGCCATATTCTCAACCTTCATTATGATTGTGAATAGCATTCACGTAATAGTCGAAGGTTGTTAATTTTCTTTTACAAATGCCTCTTCTCAATTGGTAAATTAAAATTGAAACGCGCTCCCAGGGCCAATGGAAAGCGTTCCAGGATTAGGGCCATTGTCGAATATCTGTTTACCCGGATCAAAGGAGCGATGGCCTTGTTTATCCACTCCATCGGCGTTGCTCGCGCCGCAACATAGTGCAGGAGAGCGTAAATAGGGACACATATGATAACCCAAATTTGCCCACCGGACATCGTTGCGCCACTCGAGCGATGTAATAACATCGCTCTTCAAGACGCGTCTTGCCGAGTGAACCGGTTTGGTTCATCAAATGATTCCGTGTAAACAAGAAACGGTCTAGACCAGCATGGACAATCTTGCCTATGATTTTCAGCGGGTCGTATGGCTTGACAGGAAAATGTACACGAATGAGATGGAATAGGCAGCGAAGTGCGACGTTGGTGCAGCTCGATATAAGGATGGAAGCAATGTGGTGCCAAGGGCAACATTGTCGCAGTTGACTATGGGTTAATGTATTGATAACCTTCGAATTGTGCGACCATAATTTGAATATACAACAGACGGAGATCTGGAATGAAATTCAAACGTAATGTGCTGGTCGCAATGGCTGCAGTCTTGCCAGCAATTCTTTATTCAAATATTTCGGCTAATGCTGTTACCTTGACCCGAAGCGGATCAAGTCTTTTTGACGGGGCGTCCTACTCTGTCAAGATAACCTCCCCCTACCTGGCAGGTGGGTCGGAAACTAGAGTAACAGCAGGTGGTTTTCGTGTGACGGATGGATCGTCAGATTTCATAGCCTGGTGCCTTGATGTAGAGCATAGTTTAAATCTTGGCACTGAATATCAAATAACCAGCAATCCTTATTCGAATATTGGCGCTGATCCGCTGGATCAAATACGAAAAAACAATATTGAGATGCTGTTCGAAGCCAGCCTTCCTTATCCCATTGGCGCAAATCCAGTTGATGTGAATAACGGCATGGAATCCGCAGCTTTTCAGTTGGCGCTTTGGGAACTGCGGTATGAGGCTGAAGGTAATGCTTTTGACTTGCACAACGGCGAATTCAGTGCCAGAGCACGAGATAGTAGCGTTATTGCCCTCGCGGAATCACTGATAGCAAATATGGGAACAGCAATAAGTGGTTACGACGTAATCTATTATGAATCTCAAGCAAGCAGTCAGCACTTGGTCACTGTAGAACCTGGACCGCCGGGCGGTATCACTCCGGTTCCGATCCCGGCAGCTCTTCCCTTGTTTCTTTCCGCCCTTGGAGGCTTTGGCTTCTTCAACTGGCGCAGGAAACGAATAATCGGATAACTTTCCTTATGTGGTGAAAGCGGTCCTTCGGGGCCGCTTTTTTTCAATGAGGTCCGAATACCCGGTAAGCTGTAGTGCTGTTATTCATCTGGAAAATAATTCCACGGCAGCAAGCCCCAATGCGGCTGATCTTGTGATCTGCAATACGGTTGATGAAATCGGTCAGCCAAACCTGAGGATCAGCCTCATCAAATTTGGCGGTTTCAATCAGGGTATTGGCGATTGCAATGCCCTGTAACCGCGCTTAGAACCGGCAACATCCAGATGAAATAACCGTACTCATGTGGCGGTTCAGTTTTGGAAATCTGCCAGATTTTACGATGATCCCCAGGGCCGCTCATTTTCTTTCCTGTTTCTCAATTGCTTAGTAATCTGGTTTCCATCCGGTTTAACGGTGTTATTTTAGTTTTCCGGCCTCCAGGCGTTGAATAATTCGTTGTGCCTTTTCAACCAAAATGTGGTCTGGATGCCGGGCAATAAACAATTCCATCGCTTCAATGGTATTTTGACTTTCAAGGTGGGCAAATTCTTCAATAATCGCCAGGTTTCCGTCACGAGACGGCTGGGTTATGCTACTTTTTTTTTCTGAAGCTTCAGTCAGATGCGCTCCGTTTAGTTCAGTTTGTTGCCCCATTTGATTGTGTTTTGTCCATCTACCGGTTGAGTGTGATTGCATATGACCACAAATTGTCTGCCAAACCGATAAAATAATAAGAACAGTTTTCATGATCCAGTTTTTCACAATTATTTCAGTTTCTTCGACCAGATGAGCATTTCTGCGGCCTGATTGATAACGCTATCAGCGCGTTGGCCGGTACCTGTCGCACATCTGTTCTGAGACTCGTGCACTTTCCAAAGAAATAGGCGAATTTTGCTCTGGCAACACCTGATTTGTTCTACAACAACCGAAACCTTGTCATGCCAGAGTTTGATTGCAGGCCTCACTTCATTAAAATAGGTGTGACGATTGCAGATTTTACCCAGTCCTGAAATGGTCCTGGTAGAATGATTTTGTACTCTCTTGATGATGTGCGTATTGCTCTGAATGTTTGGCTGGTCTGGGATGGTTTTAGGTCATTTGTGATAGATGTGATGTTTTTGATTTCAAGTGTGTGTGATGGCGGTGAAACGGTTTTGTGCAGTATTGTAGTTCACGGTATCGGGCGTAGGCTTTGAGTGTTGTTGTTTGAATTGATCGTATGCCGTAAGAGATGTCATAGAGTCAATCTTTGAAATTCCGGGCTGGTGTTTGTCTAAAACCCAATATTGACAGGCATATGTTACAGTGGCTGTATCCTTGCCAATTGCAAAACATTATACTGGCCTCATTTTCTGAAATTGGTTGCAGGATTAATCTCATGAACATCAAGTTGCGCCCGGCCCGGTTGGATGAGGCTGATTTGCTGACAGCTCTGGCGATGCGCTCAAAACGGTCGAACGGTTATAATGAAGATTTTATGGCCCGTTGCCGGGATGAACTGACGGTCACCAGGAAGAGCCTGGTAGCGGCTGAGTTGTGGGTTGCAGAAACCGACAGAGTGTGCGGTTATGTAGGGCTGTCGGTTGATGAGACGGGTAATTCCGGTGAAGTATTCTCGTTTTTTGTCGAACCGGATTTGAAACGCCAGGGGATAGGGCGCCTGCTGTGGCAAAACCTGGTCGAACGGATGGAGAAAAAAACTATTCGGTATTTGCGCCTTGATGCTGATCCCTCGGCAGTCGCATTTTACCAGGCTCTGGGTTTCAGGATTGTGCACCAGGTCCCGTCGGGTTCGATAGAGGGGCGAACGCTTCCCCATATGAGGATTGAACTAGAATAGTCCTGCCTTCCCACAATGCTACGTCATTTTGAACACGTTGTCGCCGGAGTTTGGAGTTATGCTAATGGAAGCCGAATTGCAGAATGGGAGTTGGAAAGGCTGATCTGCCCGGAAACAGGTTTGTCGGTAATTATCGAACGGCAAATTTCTGCTACAATAGCAGGTAACAGGCTACGGGTTTTTCCTAATATTTTGATCTTGGGTAAAAAACCGGTATATTGAGCTTCGACTTCAACAAAACCAGTGGGGCCAATCAGATGCTGACGCGCAGGAAATTCATTCACTTCGCCGCATTTCACCCGGCAGTTGTCAAAATCTCGGCCGGACTGACTTTACCAACCTTATTGACCGGACAGGCAAACGCTGCGGCAAGAAAAAGCCAGAGTTACGGTTCGCACAAACTTGATATCTATCCGGCTCAGTCCGCCGGTAATAGCCGTGCTCCAATTGTCATCTATGTGCATGGTGGAGCCTGGCGAGGAGGCAGTCGCAACCGGGTGGGATCGAAAGCAAAATATTTCACCTCGAAGGGCAGGGTTTTTGTCTCTGTGGGATATACATTGTTCCCCAGTGCCGATGCAATGGCGCAGGCCAGGCAGATAGGGCAGGCGGTTAACTGGGTCAGGGCGAATGCGGCCAGTATGGGTGGAAATGCCAACCGTCTGGTGTTGATGGGTCATTCAGCTGGCTGTCACCTGGCCGCCCTTGCAACATTTACTGGTGCTGCCAGAGGGGTTAGAGCGCTGATCTGCAATGATACGCGAGCCTATGATTTACCCCTGTTGGCAAAAACCAACAAGGGCAGGATTCCCAGACTGTATTCCGCACTGGATGATGCCAGCAATTGGCGCAGATGGTCGCCAATCTCCTATGTTGGCCAAAGACGCCAGCCTCCCACACTGGTTGCCTGGTCGGGTGGTGCAGGCCGAAAAGCATTGTCATTGCATTTTGCAGGTGCACTTCGCAGAGTTGGCACGAGAGTTGAATTATTTGATGGTTCGGCACGCTATAGCCACAGCGCAATCAATTCCAGGATTGGCAGTGAAAACGGTGGTATTACCTCTGCTGTCACCAAATTTATTGATCGCCACGTGGGTTGATACCGGTTGCGGGAGTAGGAACAGACCTTCATCAGTTGATGATTCCAGTCTGCAATCAGACAACAATTGCGGGTATATTTACAGACCGGCTGGTTGGCACAATGAAGCAGTTGTTTGATGAAATTATTGCAATATTTCACTTGTCATTAATCTGAAATCCGTTATAGAAATCCTGCTGTCTGGAAAATCCGCGACAGACAATCGGGCAGGAAACCAGTACAGGCAACAGGTTTTGTAAAATTGCCCGGTGAAAATAATGGAATACGGAGCGTGGCGCAGCCTGGTAGCGCATCTGGTTTGGGACCAGAGGGTCGGAGGTTCGAATCCTCTCGCTCCGACCATTACTTCAAGGGTCCTGTCGATCGATAATGTCATAAAATTGGAAACTGTTTTTTTGATAAACTCATTGGTGTTTTTTTCAATTGAAATCGAAAACCGGTGTTGCACGCACTTTTTGATGTATTGTTTTTGTGAAGATTATCGTCGCCTGATGCGATAATGGCTTGCAATATCACGGTTGCTTCCTTTATCTATCAAGTCAGCAAAACAATCTGGGAAACAGACAATGCAAGCGCGTATTTATTCACCGGCCAAGACCGCCATGCAGTCGGGAAAAAACAAAACCGGGCAATGGGTACTGGAATATGAGGCGGAAACTGCGCGCAAGGTGGAATCGATGATGGGTTATACTTCGTCCTCGGACATGAATTCGCAGATCAAACTGAAATTTTCCACGCTGCAGGCGGCGGAGAATTACTGCAAAAAGAACAATATCGCCTATCAGGTATTTCAGCCCAACCAGCCACGCCGCCGCCAGGTTTCCTATGCAGAAAATTTCTCTTTCAACAGAAGTCTGCCCTGGACGCATTAACTGATAAAACTGAAAAAACCCGTTTGATTTTAGTTCCATTCAGAATTAGATAATTCAGACAAAATCAAGACTCCGTAGCTCAGCTGGATAGAGCACCGGCCTTCTAAGCCGACGGTCGCAGGTTCGAATCCTGCCGGGGTCGCCACCTTTTTTGGGTCCATTCATTTGTGACCTAAGTTCCCTCGCGCCTTCCAATTGGCTAAAACGCAACTGATTTTGGCCATAATCCGGGCAAATAGTCAGAACAGTAGAATATATGGCGGTTTAGAGCATAAACCGGAGGTGTTGTGAATTTGCGCAATATTGTCTATCTGATTTTCATAACTGCGATTTCCTTAATGGTGTTTTCTATGCTGAGTGCTGATAACAGTTCAAGTTTCTGGCTTGAGGTAAAAGACCAATTCCAGCGAAGAATATCAAAAATTATTCCAAATTATGATCCGGTTGCCTCGTCTCCCAGGCGTCTTGCAAAGAGGCTTGAAAATTCCGGTCTTGTGATCGGCGCACCGGTTTATATCAGGATCTTCAAAGAAGAATCCCAATTGGAAGTCTGGCTCAAAAAAGACGGGAGCTATCACCTCCTGCATTCCTATGCGATTTGCAAATGGTCGGGCAAACTGGGGCCGAAATTGAAGGAAGGCGATCGCCAAAGCCCGGAAGGGTTTTATGAAGTTTCAAAAAGGCAGTTAAATCCTCAATCGCGCCATCATCTGTCTTTCAATATTGGATTTCCAAATGCCTTTGATCGGTCACTCAAACGTACCGGCAGTTACCTGATGGTCCACGGAGGGTGTTCGTCAATTGGTTGTTATGCGATAACCGACAGTTATATAGACGAAATATATTCACTTGTGGAAATCGCCCTGAATCAGGGACAAAAATCTGTACCAGTCCATATATTTCCATTTCGCATGAGTGATGAAAGACTGTCGAGAGAGTATGAAAACCAATGGTATCCATTTTGGGGGGAATTAAAACAGGGGTATGATCTGTTTGAAAAAACCTACACGCTTCCCCAGGTGGTTCAATGTGAAGGTCATTACAGGTTTGCTCAGAACACGGATACAAAGTGCAGTACTTGAACCAAACCATCTGAGTTGACAGCACTGTAAACTGATTGAGGAGGAGGTGGCTCGAAACCTGTTGTATATCGTGAGTATAGCAGAACACCTTTAAAATGATCATGCAATCAGGAGCGAAAAGCGACCGGCGCCGGTGCGCCGCCCTCGCGGAGGCCGGGCGCAAGCCCGAATAGCCGTGAGAAAAAAACAAATATAGCAGAACACCTTTAAAATGATCATGCAATCAGGAGCGAAAAGCGACCGGCGCCGGTGCGCCGCCCTCGCGGAGGCCGGGCGCAAGCCCGAATAGCCGTGAGCAAAAAAAACTCAGACTGGATCAAAATGAAGGTGTTCTGCTATACATGGAAACAGAGTATTGCTTTATAGGATATCGGGTGACATTTGGTGAAACACATCCTCTCGCATCCCAAAGCATATCCGCCGCGTTCATCATAATACTTAAACCGGATCAATACCCGTTCCCGCAAGCCTTTTTTGGCGCTGTTGAACTGCGTGCCTTTGCCCGAAGAGATCAGCTCATCCGCTTGTGGTTCACGCATAATCAGGCTATCGCCTTCCAAACATCGGTGAAATAGCTGCCGCCACGCAAAACACCACGATCACGGCAATCAGTGGCATCGGGCTTGTGGGATAAATTTGCAGCAGCGCCCCGGCAATGAATGTACTGGCCGCTGAAAAACCGAGTTGCATCGAACCGGCGAGACCCGATGCGGCGCCGACACGCTCGGGATCGGCACTGATTGCCGCAGCCACACCGGCGGATATGCAAAAGCCGTTACCGGTGGCTATCACACCCATGATACCGAAGAATGTGATCGGTACCAGCCCATAAACCAATTGAACCATCAGCATGGCGAAGGCGCCAATCAATGAAATCAGGGTTCCAACCCAGACCATGCGGGCAACACCAAAACGTTCGCTCAGGCGTGCCGTGCCGAAATTGCCAAAGATATAAAAGATTGAGACGACAATGAAGTAGGAGCCCAGTTCGGTTGGCGTTCCACCCATCAGATTGATTGCCACGAATGGCGAGCCACCAAGAAAGGCGAAGTAGGCACTGGTGGAAAAGCTCACCTGGCAGCCATAACTGACAAAAATGCGGTTTTTCAGCAGCACCCAAAACGATTTGAACAAATTGCTGAAGCGAACATCGTGGCGGCGTGCGGCGGGTAGGGTTTCATGGGCACCAGCAAAAGCGAAGACCAGAAAGGCGATGCTGAGGATGAGAATCAGCACAAAACTTGCCCGCCAGGAATGCATTTCCTCGACTATTCCACCCGCCAGAGGTGCCAGGGTTGGGGCAACGACGGCGGCCATTGTCAGATAGGCGATCATCTGGGCGGCGCGGTTGGTATCATGCATGTCGCGCGCCATCGCCCTGCCTATCACCATGCCGGCACAGCCACCCACAGCCTGAACCAGCCGTCCGACAATCATCACCTCAATCGTCGTGGCAACCAGGCACAACAATGTTCCAACTACCAGAATACCCAACCCGGCGAGCACAACCGGCCGCCGGCCAAAGCGATCCGATAGCGGACCATAGACTAGCTGCGCCATGGCGATACCCACCAGAAACAGCGTCAGCGTCAGCTGTACGGTGGCATAGTCTGTGGCAAAGGTTTTTTGAATGGCGGGCAGGGACGGCAGGATGATATTCATCGCCAGATGCGCTGCCATGGTAATGACAACGAGGACAGCCATGGTTGGCCGTGGAGCGGTAATGATCGGATTGGCCATGCGGTGTCGGGAAGTGCCTGAATTATGTTCGGTTTGACGGGCGGGGCGGAAAGGTAACTATATCATCGTAATGGATGCCGCCCCCCATTGAAAGATGTTTTGCATGGGGTTTTCCGGTGATTTAGCAAATGATCCCTTGTGGACGAATGTTGCTCCGGCACCAATTCCAAACCACGCGCGATATATGGAAATCAGGTCGGTTGCCGATTTTGACTCCATAACGGTGCTTCAATACTTGCAGTGTGTTGAGGTCGATGAACCAATCGTCATTGGTCTCGGGTTTTCCGACATTTGACACATATTCAAAGGGCGAAAAGTGCCGTAGGCGGGTATCTACAGATTTAACGCTGTTACTTCCAAATTTGGATGAGAAAACAGTTTGTTGAGAAAATTCAATGCCTGATCTCTTGCGAACTTGTTTGTCAGTTCCGATAACCAATCCGCCCAAATCCTGGCAGTTTGATAGCGGGACTTAATATATCAAATCCGGAGACCAACCCCATGAATTGTATCTCAAACCCATAACGCGCTCCTACCGCAAAACCGATAAGTCCGTCCCAACTGACAATGAGATTTGTCCAGTCCGGATCAAGCTGATACCAGTTGCCACCCGCCAGAAAATTTCGCCCCACCGCATTGGCAGGCAGTGCAATACCAAGCTCAGGCACATTGTTCACCACATGAGCAACAAAGCTGTTGGAATTAGGTCCCGGCCAGATCTTGTAGCCTCCCTCGTAAGAATACGGATAGGAGTTGATCGCTGCCTCAATTTTGGGAATGAGCATATTGGCACGCTCGCCACGCACCTCAAAAATCACGTTAGGGGAGTTCGAATACCACCGTGCATCTGCCGAATAGGCGTTGCGACGTACAGGATCACCCCATCCAAGTTTATCGTAACGATTATAGTTTGCCGCACCCTCCTGCTTGGTAACAATCCAGCTGTGAACAGATAGCGCACCCTTCATGCCGCCGGTCCGCGCTGCCATGACATAAATCACCGCGTCATTCTCACTGGACGCTGCAGGCAAGATCCCCGCGCTTTGCCAGTTGGCTGTGCGCCAGCTTGAGGGATGTTCTTTTGTGCCCCACCACCCGAGCGCCAATGTTGCGGGTAGCAGGAAGACTATCAAAATCACCAAAACGAAACGCTTCACAAATCGAAAGACGAAAGATACGGCAACTGGGACTATCTTGATTTCCGGGATCATTTTGCCTGGTTTGCTTTCGCGTAATCCAGGGCCTCCTTGATGTAGCCCTGATATTCATCCTGAAACTCCAGCGGGATCAACACCCATTCCCTGAAGCGTTTTTTGGTGAAGTTGAATTCAATGCCTTTACCGCAAGCAATCAGCTTATCCACTCTTTCAGGCGAAACCTTGACAATCAACGCATCTTCCTTGTCGAACATCATGGCTAAAAACGCACCTTTGTAGCGTATACACGGGGATTTCATCGTGGTTGATTCTTCAACCCCGTCTTCCGTTAGAATTGCGCTGATTGCCAGTTCATAACTCATCATGCATTCCTGCCAATATAGTCAAACAGCCGCGGATTGTTTTCCAGTTTTCGCGCGCCCATCAGCATGCCTTTCAAACCATTTTGCCTGAGGTTCTCAAGCGACAGTGCGCTGTTTTCTTCCAGCGGAATGGATTGAACAGTTCCCAGTTTCATGAATGGTTTTGAAGGTCCGTTCTCATCCGGTCTGCGCTTGATGAACGGGAGAACGTCATTGATGATCTCATCCAGTTGATGACCCGTGGTCACAACATTGCAGAAGAAACCAATCTGTTTGTGCGGGGCTGCCAGATAGATATATACGCCGTCACCCGGTGATATCTTTGCATTTACCGGCCAGTAGGTTTGATCCTGTTTGAATGCGGAAAACACATCATAGAATTTGGTGTTCGCCGGAATCAGCCAGTGTGACATGGATAATTTTCCTCTTTCCCGGTTCCCGCGATCTCTCATCGAACCCAGGCGGTTCGATGAGAGAGACAATTTGCAGGCTTTACATTTGCATGTCCATTGCTTGTGCCACTTCAATCGTCCCGCCGATATCAATGTGGGGACAGGATTTTGCCATTTCCAGAGCCTCTTCCATTGTTTCGGCCTGAACAATGGTAATTCCCGACAGGGGGTTGGCTCCGCCATCATCGGCAACACCGTCGGCACTGACTGTTTTTGAACCGCTAAACGGCATTCCCGGGTCAACAACCGCATCTCCAAGACCGGCACTCCAGGCCTGCCATTTGACCATATGGGCTGCACCTTCTTCCCGCGTTTTGAACTGGTGACCGCCGTGATAGGCGAAGGCGAATTTTGGCATCTGATGTTCCCTTTTTAAGAGCCTCTGGTTCAATACTGAAATCATCATTGCATGTCTTTAAATATGTTAAAGAACATTTTTTGAAATTCTGACAAAATTCTTCAAAATCAGGAGAGCGACGATGCCCTACAGTAGTGAACACAAGCAAAAAACACGATCCAGTATTGTCGAATCCGCCCGAGTGCTTTTTAACCGGCATGGCTTCAAGGATGTCACGATCGACATGGTAATGGAAAATGCCGGTCTTACCCGGGGAGGTTTTTATAATCATTTCAACAGCAAAGAGGCATTGTATAAAGCTGCGGTTTCAAGTTTTCTGATGGGGCGAGGGGCCAGGTGGCGCGCCGACGCCGGTATTGATACGACAAAACACGACCAGGATATGGCTCGTCAGATGATACAAGGATATTTGTCATCTGAACATCTGGGAGATCTGGATGGTCAATGCCCGATGATCGCTCTGCCATCGGATATTGCCAGATCCAGCCCCGATGTGCAGTCATCCTACCAGGAACTGCTGGAGGCCATGGTCTGGTTGTTTGAAGGTAATTCAAACGGCCACAAGGCTCGCTCACGACAAGAAGCCCTGTCACTCGCAGCACTTTGTGTTGGTGGAATGGTTCTGGCACGAACCCTGCCGGATTCAGCCCTGGCCGAAGAAGTCCGGCTTGCAGCCCACCACACAGCGTTTGAGATGACGGAGTAATTAGACAGGCATAATGACCCTGCATTCGATATTCGGGCAAACACAGGGCACGTACACTCGAATATACTCCTACCCAATCACCGAAAAACTCGAATCCTTGTTGATTTCGCGATTGCGGGAGCAGAATTTCAGGGAAATATCCTTGTTGATATGCTCCAGATGAAAGACCACCGGGTCGGCGTCATGGTCATGGCCGTTCTCACAGGCTTCAATCAGCGCTGTCATGATCTTGCCGGCCACCGGCGCGTTTTTGTACTGGTTGCCGCTGGAGCCGCAGGCCATATAAAATCCCGGCAGATCGCTTTTGTCATAAATCGGCATCCAGTCTTCCGACACATCATATAACGCAACCACACCACTGGCCGTATCAGGTATGCCAAGGGCGGGAAGGCGCTGTCCGACCCGCATCACCATGGTTTTCCACTGGGTGGAAAAATTGAGATCATAATGATCGGGATCATCCACCCATTCCTTTTCATCACATTCGGGATCTTCAGAACCGATCAGAAGGTGGTTGCCGCTTTCCGGCCGCGTATAGGTCTGGATATCGCTGTCTGAATAGACAATGCCGCCCTCTTCGCTGAAGCCGGCGGGGGCGGGCACATGGGCAACCTCATGGCGCAGCGCCCTGGTTGACATTTTCATGGCAGCGCTGACACCGGCCATTTCATTGACCTTGCTCGAATGCGGCCCGGCAACGTTAACCACCACCCGCGCTTCAACGGTTGAACCGTCAGATAATTCAACGCCGCTGACCCGGCCATCGGTTATCAGAATTTTGCTGACGCTGACATTGTAGCGGAATTCCGCACCATGAGCCTGGGCTGCTTTTTGCGCATTGTGGGCACTGAGTTTGGGGTCATTGACATAGCCGCCATTGGGAAAAAACACCGCGCCTGCCACAGCTGCTCCAGTAGGTTCGCCAAATCCTTCATCCTCAATGGTCTTTGCCGGATGATAAGTGCGTATATCAGCACCGGGCATATAA
>JAAEMP010000308.1 GCA_024225445.1 Hyphomicrobiales bacterium
AATCAGCCCATCTGCGTCGTTGCAAAACTTGCCCGATACCAGTATCGCCCAGATACATTTTCGGGTTTCGCGCCTAGCATACGGACTGATTTGACTCCATCAAATGGGTCATATTAAGTCGAAAGTGCTCTAGCATGACATTTCAAGGCGACTTTGTCCCGTCAGCAGCTATCAGACAGAATGCTGAGGAACTAGTCGCGGAAAACTCGAACCAGAATTCGAGTGTTTCCGGGAGGCACATCTTTTCACCAAGGTTTGATCCAATACCTGCAATCCCTATTCACATGGTTTAGAAACGGCATTTGTCCACACTTGGCCAGGAACTCGTCCACCGCTTTGCGGCAGCCGTCGTAACAACCATAATCGTCGATGATGACAAACCCACCGGGGACGACCTTGTCGTAGAGGTGATCGAGGCAGACCTTGGTCGAGGCATACCAGTCTCCATCCAAGCGCAACACGGCGATTTCTGAGATATCGGCAACCGGCAGCGTGTCCTGGAACCAGCCTTTGTGATAGATCAGATGTGCTGGATCGTAGCCGACCCTTTGTTCCAGAAACTGCTTCACTTCCGGGAGTTGACCCGGGCCGCCCATATGGTCGTAAATCCCTTCAACCGGTGTTAGTTTTCCAGTGATGCTGGCCCGGTCACGCCCGGTGAATTTTTCGATCTCCGCCACCGCGCGTTCCCCGTCCACTTCCGGGTCCGGTTCACAGATATCGTCGAAGGCATCGAAGAGATGAATCCGACGCGGGGTGGCCCCGTAAGCCAGGTTGGCCAGTGCCATCAGGCCGATTGACCCGCCTTTCCAGACCCCGCATTCGACATAATCACCAGCAAGCCCATGCTCTTCGCAAAACCGGATCTGCTGCCACAGGGACACCAGGCTGGCATAGGCAACCATGGTATGGTCCCGAACCTTCCTGATGCCGGACCGGGCTTCTTCCTCGCCGTCAAAACCGATGAGATTGTGAGGCCACAGAATATTGAAATGATCCTTTCTGAGTATATCATATCCCATGTTGCTGAGTATGGATTTGACTGCGAATTTGATCATTCCGTGGGTTCCTGAAATATCATCATGACTGGTCTTCTGGCAGAGCAACATTCGATCACACGGGATGATTTGCTGCTCTATTGGCCAACCAGTAACTAATTGCGTGATATCAATGGTTTGTGATCTTCCGGATATTAAACGATCCGACGCAGATCACAATGTTCTGGACTGATACCTCCAGCCCGCAATATGAGCGCAAATCCAGTCACTATTCAAGTGATTGCAGCGATAAAGAATGGCAAAAGATCGAGCCTTTTCTTCCGCCTGAGAAATGAATTGGACGCCCGCGGGTAATAAACTGCGAGATGTTCGGGATGTGGTCCAGTAAATAACCTCAACCGGTTTGTCGTATATATCGTAAATATTCAGGATAGCGACGGCACTACTCATGTGCTCAAATCGATCCGTCGCACGCATCCCAGGCCACGCCATGTATTTGTCGATGGTGGTTATGGCGGGCCAAAGTTAAGAGGCAAACTGGAGAAAACCGGTTGCAGGATGATGGAGATAGTCAAACGCTCCGACAGGGTAAAAAGCTTTGAGGTGATTGCGCGCCGTTGGGTAGTTGAGCGATACTTTGCATAGTTCGGAAGATGCAGCAGATTGGTAAAGGACAGGGGAAATCTATTCTTCCAGCATAAAGCAGGCTATTCATCATACATATCAAGCTGGTAATAACACGGATCGTAAGGCATTGAAAATATTAAGATAGTTTCGAGTAGGTCGCTCAATACATTTTGTTGCTGTATTATTTGTTCCTTCATTATTATTGCGGCAGTTACGGGCCTGTAATTTTCCTGCATTAACAGTGAAACCTCCAGCAGGCGGCCTCATTTGCCAGTGGATTTCAACACTAAAAATGTTGAAGGCACGTTCATTGGTATTGGAATTGTTTAATTGTTAGGATATTCTGAGGTGCATTATTTACTCGCGGGCAGGCTGGCTATCTTTTAAAATGATTTGATCGCGATTCGACTAATTTTGGTGGGCGGTTCACTGTACTTCGTTTTGAGGAGTATCCGCTTATGAACACTGGATCCAATCTCACCCCTGCATCGCCCTGGGTTTGCCAGTGGCGGTTAATTTTGTTTCAGCGACCAGTTCAATTCATTTGTGTTGGTTTAGGTCGCCCATTTGCTCGACCTGACAGATATATCCAATGTAACAGCATTAATTAGTAGCAGAAATTTCACCGACAATCCCTGTTAAAAAATTTGGAATGCCGTATCATCATTATTTGAAAACAAACTGAACAATTGCATTAAAAGAAACCGGGTCAATCAGAACACAGGCAAATAATGCCAGCACATATCAGAGCATTTATCGTTGTAATAGTTGTTGCTGTGGTCTGCTTTATGATCATGGCACAACCGGCAAAAAATATTATTTCTCCATCCGATTTCCGAAGATGGAGAAATCTTTGGCTTTCAATCACATGCGTAGCCTTTCTTATCGGAAATTTTTGGCTGTTCGTG
>JAAEMP010000309.1 GCA_024225445.1 Hyphomicrobiales bacterium
ATCTGGATTATTACCGTCAGTATTGGCATTTTGTTTGGAGCAACTGTCGGTGCCTTTCACGGGTTCCTGATCGCCTATCTGGGGATTCCTGCTTTCATCGTTACTCTGGGTGGATTACTGGTTTGGCGCGGTTCGGCCTGGTGGGTTGCCAGAGGCGAGACAATTGCACCGGTTGACAGCACATTCGCACTGCTGGGCGGCGGGCCATATGGCACGATCGGAGAAACAGGAAGCTGGATATTCGGTATTATTGCCTGCGCCGGGATCATTGCCCTGATTATTTCCGGACGCCGACAGCGCGTACGATTCAAATTTCCACTACGTCCAATGTGGGCTGAATGGCTGATTGGAATAGTTGGTTCCGGACTGGTTATAGGCGCGGTACTGGTAATGAATGCCTATCCATGGCCGAAAGGCATCGTGAAGCAATATGCGGCAGCCAATAATCTGGAGATACCCGAAAGCGGACTTTTCATATCCCACGGATTTGCCTATCCGGTTCTGATTGCCATTGCCGTTGGGGTGTTCATGACATTTCTGACCACCCGCACGCGTTTTGGCCGCTATGTTTTCGCCATTGGCGGAAATCCGGAAGCAGCTGAACTTGCCGGTATCAATACCAAGCGCATGACGATGATGATATTTGCACTGATGGGGGCTCTGGTCGGCATATCGGCAACCATTGCCAGCGCCAGATTGAATTCGGCGGGAAATGCACTGGGTCAGCTGGATGAACTCTACGTGATTGCCGCGGCGGTGATCGGTGGCACATCATTTGCCGGCGGTATTGGTACCATCTATGGTGCAATGCTGGGCGCACTGGTGATGCAGTCACTGCAGTCTGGCATGGTTCTGGTTGGTTTTGATTCTGCCGTTCAGCAAATGGTTGTTGGCTGCGTTCTTGTTGCCGCCGTCTGGCTGGATACTTTATATCGCAAGAAATCGATCTGAGGGAGTTATCATGACAAATTCAAACAATGGCCGTGAAGCTCCCCTGGTGGGAATGAGTGACATCTCGATTGCCTTTGGCGGCATCAAGGCAGTGGACCATGCCTCTGTTGACTTATTTCCGGGTGAAGTGGTTGGCTTGCTGGGGCACAATGGTGCGGGGAAATCAACGCTTATCAAGATCCTGTCAGGCGCTTATCCGCGCGATACCGGAGAAATCCGTATCAATGGCGATGTTGCCCATATTGCCAATCCAAGAGACGCAAAAGGTTATGGAATTGAAACCATCTACCAGACGCTTGCACTGGCAGACAATCTGGATGCTGCCGCCAATCTGTTTCTTGGTCGCGAAATCAGGACCCGATGGGGAACGCTGGATGATGCGGCAATGGAATCGGAAGCGCGCAAAGTCATGGGGCGACTCAATCCACGGTTTGTCAAGTTCAAGGATCCGGTAAAGGCCTTGTCGGGTGGACAGAGGCAATCAGTGGCAATTGCCAGGGCAATTTTATTCAACGCGCGTATTCTGATCATGGATGAGCCTACGGCTGCGCTTGGACCGGAAGAAACAGCACAGGTTGGGGAACTCATCATACAACTCAAGAAAGATGGTATTGGTATTTTCCTGATAAGTCACGACATCGAAGATGTATTCGAACTGGCTGATCGTGTGGCGGTGATGAAAAACGGACGAATCGTCGGCTCGGCAAAGACAAATGACGTGACCAAAGACGAAGTGTTGGGCATGATCATTGCAGGCAAATGTCCCGAGCAGGCAATAGCGGGACCGGGAGCGATCGCGGGTTGATGGAAATGACCAATCGAAACTATTGCGGATAAAGTAGCTGATGTATCTGGGGCTGGATATTGGAACATCAGGTGTAAAAGCCCTGTTGATCGACGAAAAACAGACAATTGTTGCTTCTGCAAATGCGGCATTGGATGTGACGCGGCCGTATTCTGGCTGGAGTGAACAAAGCCCGAATGACTGGATTGAGGCGACCAGGAAAGCCATTGGATTGATCAAACAGTCCGATGGCAAGGCTCTGGCTTCGCTCAAGGCAATCGGCCTGTCAGGACAAATGCATGGCGCTACTTTGCTGGACAGGGCAGACAAAATTCTGAGACCCTGTATTTTGTGGAATGATGTCAGAAGCCATGAAGAGGCAGCCTGGCTGGATAACAATCCCATATTCAGGAAAACATCCGGTAATATCGTATTTCCGGGATTTACCGCCCCCAAACTGGTCTGGGTGAAAAACCATGAACCGGAAATTTTTGGCAAAGTTGCAAAGGTGCTGCTGCCAAAAGACTATTTGCGGCTGTGGCTGTGCGGTGAATATATCTGCGACCCGTCAGATGCTTCGGGCACCGGCTGGTTTGATGTCAGCAAGCGAAACTGGTCGCATGAATTGCTGGAAGCCGGTCTGATGAATATCGGGCAAATGCCAGATATTTGCGAAGGCCACGCCAATAGCGGCAGCCTGCGTAAAGAACTGGCGGCAGAATGGGGCATGGGTAGAAATGTTGTCATTGCCGGTGGTGGTGGTGACAACGCAGCCTCGGCTGTTGGAATGGGGATTATCGACAAGGGATCAGCCTTTGTTTCTCTTGGAACATCCGGCGTGCTGTTTGCGGCCAATGATGCCTATCTGCCCAATCCTGACAGCGCAGTACATGCCTTTTGCCATGCTTTACCTGACCGCTGGCACCAGATGGGCGTAATATTGTCAGCCACCGATGCACTTAACTGGTTCGCCGGCATTGCCGGTTGCAGCGCGGGAGAACTGAGTGACAAACTGGGTTTTAATCTCAAGGCACCCAATGGTGTTACCTTTTTGCCCTATCTTTCAGGCGAACGCACGCCGCACAACGATGCCTCCATCCGGGGAGTTTTTGCCGGTATGGGGCACGCCAATGATCAAAGCGACCTCACCCAGGCGGTAATGGAAGGTGTCGGATTTGCGTTTCGCGATTGCCAGAAGGCGTTGCAGACCGCCGGCACGACAATTGACAGGGCAACCGCAGTTGGCGGCGGTGCCAATTCTCGATACTGGCTGAAGGCGATTGCCACGATCCTGAATATTCCAATTGATATACCAGAAGATGGTGATTTTGGCGCCGCTTTTGGTGCAGCAAGACTTGGTATGCTGGCGGCCGAAAACCTGGAGCCTTCAACAGTTTGTACGATGCCGAAAATTGCCGACACCGTTGAACCTGAAAAAAACCTCACTGCGGCCTTTGATCAGGCCTATGACCATTACACCCGCCTTTACCCGGCAATGAAAGGGCTTTGAACATGACGACTGGATTTTTTGGCGATATTGAAAATATTCCTTTTGAAGGACCTGGCAGTAAAAACCCGCTGGCATTTCAACATTATGACCGTGATGAAATCATTTCCGGCAAGCGCCTGGAAGACCATTTGCGCTTTGCAGTGTGTTACTGGCACAATTTCTGCTGGCCCGGCAGTGACCCGTTTGGCGGTCAGACATTTCAACGGCCATGGTTTGATGATGCGATGGACAATTCGATGCAGGCAGCAAAACTGAAAGCTGATGTGGCGTTTGAAATGTTTAGCGCCCTTGGCGTACCCTATTTCTGTTTTCATGACGCAGATGTGCGCCCGGAAGGTGAAAATTTTGCCGAGAATACCCGGAATCTGAATGAGATTGTCGACTATTTCGAAGGCAAGATGGCGTCCAGTGGGATAAAACTGCTGTGGGGCACCGCCAATATGTTCTCTCACCAGCGCTATATGGCAGGTGCGGCCACCAATCCCGACCCGGATGTATTTGCCTTTGCCGCGGCGACCGTGAAGACCTGCATGGATGCCACTTATCGTCTGGGTGGAGAAAATTATGTGCTATGGGGCGGGCGTGAAGGTTATGAGACATTGCTCAACACCGATATGGGGCAAGAGCTGGACCAGATGGGCCGGTTCTTGAACCTGGTAGTCGAGTACAAACACAAAATCGGCTATAAAGGCACCATCCTGATCGAACCAAAACCACAGGAACCAACCAAACACCAATATGATTATGACGTGGCTACCGTGTACGGTTTTTTGAAACGTTACGGTCTGGAAGATGAAGTGCGGGTAAATATTGAACAGGGCCATGCAATCCTCGCGGGTCATTCGTTCGAACATGAACTGGCAACGGCCAATGCGCTTGGCATATTCGGTTCTGTCGATATGAACCGCAATGATTATCAATCGGGCTGGGATACGGACCAGTTTCCAAACAATGTGCCTGAAATGACACTGGCCTATTATCAGATTCTGCAGGGTGGTGGATTTACCAGCGGCGGCACAAACTTTGATGCCAAATTGCGCCGCCAGTCGCTTGAACCCGATGATTTGCTGATGGCCCATATCGGCGGCATGGATTGTTGCGCCAGAGCATTGAAGGCGGCGGCGCGAATGATCGAGGAAGATGCGCTTTCTTCATTTGTTGATGAACGTTATCAAGGCTGGAACGACCCGGCAGCAAGCCAAATGCTTTCTGCCGATAGTTCTCTGGAGAATATCGCAGCGCGGGTTGAAAAGGACAATATCAATCCCCGGCCCAGATCAGGTCGGCAGGAGGCGCTGGAGAATATTGTCAATCGGTTTGTCTAGCAGGCTGTCGGACTTGAGCAATCATCGCTAACAAAACTGGATATTGGTCCGATTTTCCAATCATTTTCGTTAAATATTCCCGATATTCGCCTCAAATGATCGAAATATCGGCCTCAATTCCAGCTCTGTTCCCGATATTTGCTCAAGTCCGACAGCCTGCTAGAGTTTCATATTCGGATTGGACCATTCAGCCAGATTTTCGCGTCTTCTGGAAATTCAGACTTGAGGTGTTAATAGCCGTAATCGAACATTGAAATGGAATATTCAGGTCTTTATGATCCGGGCAGTGACAGAAGGCTTAATGGGCGCGGCCATCGCACTGCGGGCCTGGTTTCGTACTGACCCGGTTGCTGAAACCTCGACAAAATCCACAGCTGAAGTGTCCGGAAAAACTTCTGCGGTTTTTGCAACGCAATGCAAAAGACAATAATTTTATTCGGGTGATGAGGAGCAGAGGATGAAAAAGCAGAAGGTTGGGCGAAATCGGGCACGCAA
>JAAEMP010000310.1 GCA_024225445.1 Hyphomicrobiales bacterium
AAGGGTGACCCATAGGCGATTTTGTCAAAGGTTTTTCATGCAATAGCCACACGATTTCAGCCATTCCTGCCACCGCAGGTAACAATATCGTTAGATGCACCGCGTTGTTTAAGCTGGCCAGAGATAGTAATGTTTCTGGCACAACTTCTCCAGACCAGTTCTGATACTACCAAAAACAGGAGTTCGAATATGCGCTTAGTACAGACAGTTTCAATGGCAATATTTCTATTATCTGCCAGCCAGTTGAACGCGGCAGAACTGATAACCAAACAAAGTCCTCATAGTGTCAGCGTTACCATCGACAGGCTGCAGGCTGCCGTAAAAGGCGCCGGTGCGAAGATTTTCGCGCGTGTCGATCATGCCGCAGGCGCGTCGTCAGTGGGGATGGAACTGCGGCCAACGCAGTTGCTGATTTTTGGCAATCCGAAGCTTGGAACACCTGCCCTGCAGGCCGGCCAAACCTCAGGGCTCGATCTGCCGCTGCGTGTGGTCGCCTACAAGGACGCAAATGGCCAGGTATTCCTGGCCTACCATTCGCCGTCAGAACTCTCTGTGGATCACGGAATCCCCGCAGACGCAAAAGTGTTGAAGAAAATGACCGGTGCATTGAATAAACTTACCAACAAGGCGGTTGCGCAATAGGCTACTGAGGCAAACTGTACCAGACGTGCAGGGTTAGGGGCAGGACTATTTCAGCAAAACGCGATGAATGTCACTGGCCTCGATACGGCCTATAATCTTGTCGTTTTTTTCAATATAAACCGGCATATCGGTTTCCAGTTGCGCCTGCATGATCTGTTTAAGGGTAGAAGATCCACTCATCGATCTGGCGGATTGCTCCCCCTTTTTTCGCCGGGTTATATTCTGCATGGCATCCATTGCATTCAATGCCGACAGCGGATTCATATGGGCAACAAAATCGGCAACATATTCGTTTGCCGGATTTTTCAGGATTTCGTGGGGGGTACCTACCTGTACAACGCGTCCGCCTTCCATGATGGCAATGCGATTACCGATCTTGATCGCTTCGTCAAGGTCATGACTGACAAAAATGATCGATCTTTTCAAACGCTTCTGCAGATCAATCAATTCATCCTGCAGACGCGAACGGATAAGCGGATCAAGGGCGGAATAGGGTTCATCCATCAGCAGAATGGGTGCTTCGGTGGCAAAAGCCCGCGCCAGACCAACACGCTGTTGCATGCCACCTGACAATTCCTGCACCTGTTTATCCCCCCATTGGGAAAGACCAACCAGATCCAGCTGGGCTGAAACCTTTTCATCAACTTCTCGCGCTGACATTCCAGACAGTTCCAGCCCGAGACCGACATTCTGGGCGACACTGCGCCAGGGCAGCAACGCAAATTGCTGGAAAACCATCGAAACCCAATCCAGACGCAATTGACGTAATTGGGCCGACGAGCAATGGTTTGGGTCCAGCCACTCATCCCCGCAACGCACTTCCACCTGACCGCGGGTGACGTCGTTGAGACCGTTCACCGCCCTTAACAAGGTTGATTTGCCTGAACCCGACAGCCCCATCAAAACCAGCGCTTCACCTTCCTGTACTTCCAGGCTGGCGCCTGCAACACCCAGAATCTGCCCGGTTTCGTTTTGAATTTCCTCGCGGGTTTTGCCTTCATCAACCAGCTTCAGCGCTGACTTTGGACGGTCACCAAATACAATATCGACATCTTTGAATCGAACGACAGGATTGGTCATCTTGGTTGATTATCCTCATCATTCCGCAGGAAGCGATCCAGTACAATGGCAATCAGAACTATCACCACACCGACTTCAAAGCCCTTGGCGATATTCACCGTATTCAGCGCTCTCAGGGTTGGTACACCCAGGCCATCGGCACCAACAAGTGCGGCGATGACAACCATCGATAAAGACAGCATAATCGTTTGGGTCAATCCGGCCATGATATTTGGGAATGCATAGGGCAACTCTATTTTCCACAGCAGCTGACGCGGTGTTGCGCCAAAGGATATGCCTGCTTCAATCAGTGGCCGCGGCGTCGATTTTACCCCCAATTCGGTCAGTCTTATGGGTGCGGGCAAGGCAAATATTACCGTGGCGATCAGGCCCGGTACCATGCCCAGCCCAAACAGGATCAATGCAGGGATCAGATATACAAAGGTTGGAATGGTCTGCATCAAATCCAGAATCGGTCGCAAAAATGCCGAGACACGTGGATGATGAGCGGCAAAAACACCAAGCGGCACACCAACCACCATACACACGATTGCGGATGCAATGACCAGTGACAGCGTTTCAGTTGTCTCTTCCCAGTAACCCTGGTTGACAATCAATAATAATACGCCCGTGACAAATGCAGGAAAAATCCAGCTGCGTTTTATCCACCAGGCCAGTGCAGCGGTGAAAACGACAACCACCAGCGAATGGGGAGCCTGCAGGCACCATAACAAGGCGCCGATCACACTTTCCAGTACCAGTGAAAACCAGTCGAAAACAAAACCGGCATTTTCGATCAGCCAGTCTACTCCACCCTTGGCCCACTTGCCGATGGGAATCTTATTTTCCGTCAGCCATTCCAAAGCTGGTGCTCCCCTGATGTCCCCGATATTTTGACTGTTGCATAAAAAAGGCCGGTACAATACCGGCCTTACTAATTTTATTACATGCCAAGCGCTTTATTTACCGCAGCAAGGCCATCACCACCATCCATCGTGGTCACGCCGGCAAGCCAGCCCTTCAGGATGCCAGAGTTAGCTTTGAGCCAGGCTTTGGCAGCCGCTTCAGGTTCTTCACCATCATTGAGGATGGCGCCCATGATTTCATTTTCCATGGCCAGGGTAAATTTGAGATTGCCCAGTAATTTTCCGGTATTGGCACATTCTGCCACATAGCCAGCGCGCACATTGGTATGAACGGTTGCGCCACCCAGATTGGGGCCGAAGAAATCATCACCGCCGGTCAGATAACTCATCTTGAAATTTGCATTCATTGGATGAGGCTCCCATCCAAGGAAAATAATAGGCTTGCCCGATTTGGTGTTACGGGCTACCTGGGACAACATCCCGGCTTCCGAAGATTCAACCACTTCAAAGCCCTTCAGGCCAAAGGCATTTTTCTCGATCATGTCGAGAATCAGCCGGTTGCCGTCATTGCCGGGTTCGATGCCATAAATCTTGCCGCCCAGCGCATCCTTGATCTTGGCAATGTCGGCAAAATCCTTCACGCCAAGATCGGCAGCAGCCTTGTTCACGGCCAGGGTATATTTGGCGCCTTCCAGATTGACACCAACTGTCTCAACCGAACCATCGTCGCGATAAGGCTTGATATCTGCCTCCATGGTCGGCATCCAGTTGCCCAGAAAAATATCGATGTCTTTGTTTTTCAGGGAGGTATAAGTCACCGGCACGGACAAGACCTTGATGTCTGTTTCATAGCCTAGCGCTTTCAGCACATAGGTTGTCGCTGCAGTTGTCGCGGTGATGTCGGTCCAGCCAACATCCGAAAACCGTACCTTTGCACATGCTGCATCACTGGCCGCGATGGCAGACTGGCTGACCAGCATTGTCGCCGCACCGATTAAACCGGCCGCGAATATCTTGTTGATTTTCATTTAGTTTCTCCCTTTTGGTAACGATTATCAGCGACAGTTTTCATCGCCTGAATTCTAACTCATAAACACTTATCTGGCCTCTGGCTGATTATAGTCACAGACAGGAAAGCATTTCAAATATATTGCGATGGCAGCAACACAAACGCAAATTTGATCTTTACGATTGAGCAAATATGTTTTATTTTGACTGACTAGTCAATCAAAATAAGACCAATAACCATTTGGATATCTCAATGCCTCGAATTGGTGCAGAACCTGCACGGCGACGTGAACTGATCAATGCGGCCCTCCAGGTGATTGGGGAATCAGGTACGCTGGAGGTAAGCGTTAAAAAAATTGCCAACAAGGCAGGCATGTCGTCGGCTCTGGCATTCCACTATTTCGGTGGCAAAAACCAGATCGTGACTGAGACCATGCGTTTTCTGCTATCCGAATTGACTGAAAATATGCGATCCGGCCTGATCGGAAAAAGTGATCCACATCAGCGTCTTGAAGCCATATTGGAAGCCAGTTTTTGTGCCAGCCAGTTCAAACGGAAAACCGTTGCCGCCTGGCTGGTTTTCTATGTTCACGCTTATTCATCAAAAAGCGCAGCGCGACTGCTTAATATTTATTCACGGCGCCTTGAGAGCAATCTGGTGCACGCCTATCGCCAGATTTTTACAAACCCGTCTCGGGCCAAAAAAGCTGCGGAATCAACCGCCTCAATTATTGATGGCGTATTTATCCGTCACGCCCTGCGCAAAAGTGGCCCGGACAGAATTGAAGCCATTGAAATCTGTCGTTCCCATATTGCTGCACAAGTTGCCGCTTCCCCTACCAACTGAGCTGAACCTGGAAACCATGAATAACAAAAATAACCCCGATACTGAATTTAATGCCGATTATGTGATTGTCGGCGCTGGCTCAGCCGGCTGCGTATTGGCGGCACGACTTTCAGAAAACGGCAAGCACAGTGTCATTGTTCTGGAATATGGCGGCAGCGATTTTGGGCCGCTGATTCAAATGCCGGCAGCCTTGTCCTTCCCGATGAACATGGCGCACTATGACTGGGGCTACAAAAGCGAACCGGAAGTCAATCTGGGCGGCCGCCAACTGGTTACCCCACGCGGAAAGGTAATCGGCGGTTCATCCTCCATCAATGGCATGGTTTATGTACGCGGTCATGCCCGGGATTTTGATCATTGGGCCCAATCAGGTGCCAGCGGATGGTCATTTGCCGATGTATTACCTTACTTCCAGCGTATGGAAAACAGTGCTGATGGAGACAGCGCGTGGCGCGGCAAATCCGGCCCGCTTTATGTGCGGCAGGCAGAAGGGAAAAATCCGCTGTTCAAGGCATTTGTGGAAGCTGGAAAACAGGCCGGCTTTGAGACTACCGGGGATTATAACGGTTTCAAGCAGGAAGGTTTCGGCAAGATGGAGCAGACGATCTGGCGTGGCCAGCGCTGGTCTGCCGCCAATGCTTATCTGAAACCGGCATTGAAGCGGAGCAATCTTCAACTGCTGCGCGGGGAATGCACAAAAATTATTTTCGATGAGGAAACAAGACAGCAAAGCCACAACAAACCCCGGGCCTGCGGCATAGAGTTTAAAGCCAATGGCAAAACCCGGAAGATCATTGCAAACAGGGAAGTTATTCTCTCGGCCTCGTCAATCAATTCACCAAAAATACTGATGATGTCCGGCATTGGTCCGGGCGGGCATCTTGGCGAACATGGCATTGAGGTAATTGCCGGGCGTCAGGGTGTTGGAGAAAATCTTCAGGATCATCTTGAGCTATATATCCAGCAGGAATGCATCCAGCCGATATCATTATATTCAAGCCTGAACCTGTTCTCCAAGGCGCGTATTGGCCTGCAATGGCTGTTGTTCAAATCCGGGGAAGGGGCGACAAACCATTTTGAAAGTGCCGCCTTTGTGCGCTCGCGAGCCGGTATTGAATATCCCGATATCCAGTTTCATTTTCTTCCTGTTGCCATTCGTTATGACGGCAAGGCTGCGGCAAAATCTCATGGTTTTCAGGCTCATGTCGGTCCGATGCGTTCCAAATCCCGGGGTTCTGTTCGCCTGAAATCCGCCAACCATCAAATTTCACCATCGATCTCTTTCAACTACATGTCGCATGAAGAGGACTGGTCTGACTTTAGAAATTGCATCAGACTCACCAGGAAAATATTTTCCCAGTTGGCTTTTGATGACCTGAGGGGAGAAGAAATTTCTCCCGGCACACAGGTACAAAGCGATGATGAGCTGGATGATTATGTGCGCCAGCATGTGGAAAGCGCCTTTCATCCCTGCGGCACCTGCAAAATGGGCAGTCATGACGACAAAATGGCGGTGGTTGATGCCGAATGCCGGGTAATCGGTGTGGATGGCGTGCGCGTGGTGGATTCCTCGGTTTTTCCATCGATCACCAACGGAAATATCAATGGCCCGACAATCATGGTTGCCGAAAAAGCCGCCGATCATATTTTGAATAATGGCATATTGCCACAATCGATGCTGGATCCATGGATCCACCCGAACTGGGAAGCCCACGATCAGTAAATCAATATTATGGCAGAACACCTTTAAAGTGATCATGCAATCAGGAGCGAAAAGCGACCGGCACCGGTGCGCCGCCCTCGCGGAGGCCGGGCGAAAGCCCGAATAGCCGTGAGCAAAAAAAATCGAAACTGAATCAAAATAAAGGTGTTCTGCTATACCGCTGCCAAAACGCCAAAAGTCCCGAACCATATATACTGGTTCGAGACTTTCGGAGAGGGTGGTTCAGGTCAACCCCTTTGCAACGTGGGGCGCGTTAGATTTGCAAAACGATCAAACCTGAACCGGTTGGTGAAACTG
>JAAEMP010000311.1 GCA_024225445.1 Hyphomicrobiales bacterium
CAGGCTGGAAAGCCAGTATTTTATTGTAGCATCTTCGTCCTCAGGCCATTCGATCAGCAGCCATTCCTCAGGGCGGGGCTGTTTTTGTTTGTGGTGGGCAATGCGTATGCGCGCGCGGGCAAAGCGTGATGTCAACGCGCTATTGGAGCCTTCGCGCCAGCTAATGGTCTGCGAATCGTGTGGCTCGAGCCCAAGGGTGAATTGCTTCACACTCAAGGGGCTAACCGCACCCACAGGCTTGAGGTTTTCAGAAGGTCTTCCCTGTCCTTGATAATTTGCAGGGACGCTAAAGGTGGTGCCCAGGGGCCAGATGGAAACATCAGAGCGTACGCCAAGCGCATATTCCATACCCATTTTGGTTATTTCAGTACGAAATTGTGTGTCGGTACCATAAGCCGGGTCTGCCAGCACAACACCGGGGGGAATTCCTTGTTCCTTGGCCATTTTAAGCTGTTGCAGTGCTATTTGGGGTTTGGTGAGAAATTCTATTGTCTCTGGAACCCCGTGTCATAAATGATCCAGGCGCAAACCTTTTCGCGCTTTTCCATCGATGGCAGCACCTGTGCACTAACAGCTTCGATCAACCGTTCTAAAAATAGAACAATTTTGACATGACTTGCAAGTCGTTGTTTTCATTACATGACTTTTAAATCTGGCACTAATACATGTTTCTACAATACGGAGGTTTTTGAGAAGGTGCGTACTTTGCTGAGAATTTAACAATTTTGGTAAATTTACATTTCTAAAACTATATCCCGTAATAGCTATTCTCTATCGCTGTCATGTGGATGAGATTAAAGAAAGACTACTATTTTGCTCATCGAACCTGCTGGCACTGTATTCTGGTAATGGCACCTTTGGTTCATTTGCTTCAAGTCGCGGGTTGGACACCCGGGATTGCCCTTCAACGCTGAGCCAATTAGCTCAATATGGGCCAACGACCGATCTCCCCCCAACCTTGTCATACATAGTGACGTTTTATAGCCACTACGGGGTTCAACCAGCCAGGTTTTTCGATATATAGCCGGGTGATGATTGCCACAAATTGCTGCCTGAGTTTTGTCCAGCCCAACGCTTGTGTTCAAACAATGCAGAATTCAGGGCCATAAATGGCCCTGACATTTATCACCGCTCAGTGGGCTTCGATAGCCGCCTGGGGTTTGGCCAGTTCTCTTGCTGCAGATTTCATTGCCTTTTGGACTTTTTCAAAGGCGCGTACTTCAATCTGGCGAACTCTCTCGCGCGATATATTGAATTCACCGGACAATTCTTCCAGGGTAATGGCTTTGTCGGTCAGGCGGCGGGCCATGAATATGCGTTGTTCGCGTTCATTGAGGTCTTCCATGGCTTCTTTCAGCATTTCGCGCCGGATTTCCAATTCGTCCTGTTCAATCAGGGTTTTTTCCTGACTCTTGGAATCATCAACAAGCCAGTCCTGCCACTCGCCGCTTTCTCCTTCTGCCGCCTTGATTGGTGCATTGAGGGATGCATCGCCAGAAAGACGGCGGTTCATCGAGGTCACTTCCTCTTCGCTGACACCCAACTGGTTGGCAATCTGCTTTACCTGATCCGGCCTTAAATCACCGTCATCAAGAGCCTGAATTCTGCTTTTGGCTTTTCGCAGATTAAAAAAGAGGCGCTTTTGATTGGCGGTGGTGCCCATTTTTACCAGGCTCCACGAACGCAGAACATATTCCTGAATAGCTGCCTTGATCCACCACATGGCATAAGTTGCCAGGCGGAAGCCGCGCTCGGGATCAAACTTTTTTACCGCCTGCATCAGGCCAACATTGCCTTCGGAGACAACTTCCCCGATCGGAAGACCATAGCCACGATATCCCATTGCTATTTTTGCGACAAGGCGAAGGTGAGAGGTTACCAGTTTATGGGCCGCTTTACGATCATCATGTTCAAGAAAACTTTTGGCAAGCATATATTCTTCGTTAGGTTCCAGCATTGGAAACTTGCGAATTTCTTCCATGTAACGGTTTAGACCGTTTCCACCTGATGTTACTGACGGCAAATTCTGGGCCATTTTGCACCCTCTCCCTAAAAAATCAGGCTCCCGACAATCGGCAAGCCCTGGAAAATGAGCATAGCTATACTATCGCTCAAATAGATCATTATACTATATATAGGAATTTGTTATGATATTTTCATTAATTGTTGGAAAGATTGGGTAAATTAACTGTGAGAGAGCAGGCTCAGGACAGGAAAAACCAGGAATTGCCGACCAAACAGGCCCGATTGCCATTTTTTTGCAAAATGCCAGTAATTTATTTCCTTTCCGTTGTCATATGATCCGGAATTATTTAAATGAATTCAGCACTGTTTGCAGATCATTTGGTAGTGGCGCTTCAAAATGAAGGTGCGCGCCAGTGGCTGGATGGGCAAATCCGAGCAGTTTTGCGTGCAGTGCCTGACGATTCAGTTTCTGTACAGCGGCTTTTGTTTCCGGCGAAAGCACATTCACTTTGGTTTGATAATGTTTGCCATATTCCTGGTCCCCCAACAAGGGATGACCAATATGGCTCATATGGACACGGATCTGGTGAGTTCGCCCGGTTTCCAGATGGCATTCGACAAGGCTGACATTGGTCATACCCTCACCGGTGCCATCCAGATGGCGTATTACCGAATAGTGGGTGACAGCATGGCGTGAATCAGGGCCATAGATCGTAACAACCGAGCGTTTCAGACGATTATGGACGGAACGGCCAAGGGGAGCATCTATGGTACCGGTATTGCGTTCCAATGCGCCCCATACCAGAGCCAGATATGCGCGCTCCAGAGGGCCGTTTTTACCATGATCGGCAAATTGGGCTGAAAGGCCTGAATGGGCAATATCAGTTTTTGCAACGACCATGATACCTGAAGTATCCTTATCAAGACGGTGAACAATGCCGGGGCGTCGTATACCACCAATCCCGGCCAGTGATTTGCCACAATGATGCAGCAAGGCATTGACCAGTGTGCCGGACCAATTGCCGGCAGCCGGATGCACGACCATCCCGGCCGGTTTGTTGACGACAATCAGATGTTCATCCTCAAACAGTATGTCAACGGGAATATCTTCAGGCTGTGGCAGGGGTTGGTCAGGTTCGGGTATCTGCAGGCATATCCTGTCACCGGACTTTAAACGATAGTTAGGCTCACTATTGGTGATATCATTGACAGTTATATTTCCCTGTTTGATCAGGGTTTTTATCCTTGAGCGGGAAACATAAGAGGGCAGGGAGGCTGTGACAAAGGCATCAAGACGCTTTTTTACGTCTCCTTTACCGGCAATCAGCATGGTTTGGTCTTCACCTGAGGAAGCTAATGGGGTAGGAGTTTCTTTCATCAATTAGCGTGCTTTCAAAAGGAAGGCTGACATGAGTGGCAAAACATGAATTCAAATTTCGACGATGAAGATGCACCACTTGATCCTGCTGTGGAAAAGGTTCGTCGCAAGGTTATGCGACTTATGGGAATTTCCATTGCAATCATGATGGTTGGACTTATGGCGGTAATTGGCGCAATTTTCTACAAAATTAGTGGTGCGGGCGGTAAAAAAATAGCAACTGAAGCGGAAACCAACGGCAAGATAGTGATGCTTCCTTCCGGAGAAATCGCAAGTGTAGATGCAATTGGTGCCAATATAGTGGGAGATGTCAATTTGCCCAAAGGCAGTAGTCTGGTGAAAGCGGATTACGCTGATGGCCGGATATTGTTGATGATAAAATCCGGGGAAGGCGATCTTTCTCTTTGGATATACGATCTGGCAGCCAATCGGGTATTTGCCAAAATCGCCATCAACAATTAGGTCGAATGTGCTTTGGGTTGTTACATCAAACGGATCAACATGATTAAGAAACTCCTATAGC
>JAAEMP010000312.1 GCA_024225445.1 Hyphomicrobiales bacterium
AAAAACCGGGTCTACTATTCAGTCCGTACAACAAATTTCCTTTTTGAATTTCATATATTGGAGTTTTTCATGAAAAAGATTTTAGCTGTTGCGGTTGCTGCCGCAATCATGGCACCTCTGGCTGCCAGTGCAGACACCACCATCTACGGTCGTGTTCACACCGATGTAAACTACATTGATTCCGATGGGTCGTTAACTCTTGACCTGACCAATCCTGTTGCGGATTGGGTTTTAGTAGCTCCGGGCACGTCTTATTGGGATGTGAAGAGTCAGACCACCCGTATCGGTATCAAGGGTTCAGAAGATCTGGGTAACGGCCTGAAAGCTATCTTCCAAGCTGAGTGGGCTTTCGGTTCTGCTGAAGGTGGTTCTACTGTTGCTGGTGACCTGGCTAACCGTCTTGCCTATGCTGGTCTGAGTGGCAGCTGGGGTACCGCTGCAATTGGTCGCCAATGGACACCTTACTACGGTGCTGTAGATGTGGCTGATATCATGAACCACGGTGATCACAACCCTCAGTATCTCGGGCCACACCGTACTGGTAACGCAATTGCCTATGTGACTCCAGACTTCAGCGGTTTTGTTGCTAAGGCAGCTATTGTTGTTGACGGCGGAGATGCTGGTACTGCAAATAACGATGTTGATGCCATCAACGCCTCTGTTGAGTATAACAATGGGCCTTTGAAGCTGGGTCTTGGTTACCATGACGCCGCAGACGATGAAAGCGGTTTTGGTTTGAGCGGCAAGTACAACTTCGGTATGTTCGCCATTTTCGCTCAGTACGAAGATTTTGAAGACAAGTTCGGTACAAAAGGTCTGGATGCTAATGAGTGGACCATTGGTGGTGAAGCCAACTTTGGCAACAACAAGATATATGGCCTCTATGGCAATCAGGATTGGGATAGTGTGGATGGCGATACCTATGCTATCGGTGCACAGCACTCCTTCTCCAAGAAAACCCGCGTATACGCGGAATACGGCCAGGATGAGGGCGCTGGTTTGACAAATGACGGCCAGACTTTGAGTTTGAATATGGGTAAGGTCTTCTCTCTGGGTCTGCGTCACGACTTCTAAGATCGTTTAAAGCGATATTGGCAAGTTGAGAACGGGGCGCTTCGGCGCCCCGTTTTTTGTTGGGCCGAGAATGTAATATAAACCAGTTTGTATGCTGTTACTTCAAGATCTGATTTGACAAGATCAATATCGTTGCTACTATCATATTACGATATTGCTATCGATGGGGTGTATTATGACTGCAGTTACAGTTTCTCCAAAATATCAGGTGGTTATACCTAAAGGTATCAGGGAATCAATGGGTATAGTTTCCGGGCAAAAGGTCCAG
>JAAEMP010000314.1 GCA_024225445.1 Hyphomicrobiales bacterium
ACTCATAGCGTTTGCAATCGGCCAGCGGCATCACCTGCAGTTGAGGATAACAATGGGTCTGGGGCAGCGGGGCAATGGAGGGTTCAACAAGCTGGTTGACCAGATTGATGATTGCCGGCAGGCGCGTTGTCTTTTGTTCGATAGCCAAATCGCAAGCCTTTTCCACTATCTCTATCCCATGTTCGCGAACCAGCATCAGCAGTTCAACAAAGTCACGGTCCCCGCCTTTGGTGTCCATATAGCGGGCCTTGATCTTGTTCATGGCGGCAGGAAGCTGCCATTCTATAAAAGGCGCACCATCACGTAGCGCCCCGGGTTTGCGCTCCAGAAGCGGTACATAGTGCCAGGGCTCAAAGTAGCTGATGTTTTTTGTAAAACGGCGCTTGTGTTCGGCAATAACTTTTTGATCGGCAACCAGAACAATCCGGTCTGCATAGGCACGCAGTGAGATATGACTGCCTGCATAGCGAGCCGGAACGCTGTAACGATTAGTGTCATATTGAACCAGGCATGTGGAGCGCACACGCACTGCTTTCTCGACATAGCCATCAAAGCCAAGCCCCAGTGGCCGTAACTCATTGCGTTCCAATGCAAAGACTGCATCAATTGCCTGGTCTTTTTGCTCAGGGTGCGCCCGCGAGCCCAACGCATTACAACACAATAGCAGCCAGGCATTCAAACTTTCCAGATCATCAAAGCACAGTTTCGGGGTGAACAATTGACGGCGCAGATCCTGAACCTGGTTCTCAACCTGACCTTTCTCCCAGCCTGCCGCCGGCGTGCATGCAACCGGTTCCATGACGTAATGGTTCATCAATGCCAAAAAGCGCGGATGGAATACCCTGTCTTTGGAGCGCGACACATAGGTCACCATTGTTTTGGGATTGTCGATAATAACTCGACGCGGTACCCCGTCATAAAACGCCAATGCCCGGACAAATGCGTCCAACACCATCTCCTGGGATTCGCCAGGATAAGCTGCCACAAAAGGCTTTCGAGAATGGCACAAACGAAAGTGCGCAACCTTGATCTTGTGTTCTACTCCACCCAGAACAACGTGCTCCTCGCTCCAGTCAAACTGCAGCGCATCACCGGCTTTGAAGTATAATGGAATAAAGGCTTGTGACAGCTGTGACCCATCGGCTTTCAATGCCTTGATAAACCGGCAGACCGGCGAGTATGAACCCGTGTAGCCTTCCTCAATCAGTTTCTCGTAAAGCTTCACAGCCGTGCGCCGTGCCCGGCGGGGTTGGCTTAAGTCTTGTTTGTAAAGAGTGCTCAGACGATCTTCAAAATCGGCAAGTTTGTGACGAACCGGCGGCTCACTACGATGATATTGAGGTGGTGAGGCATCCTTTAGA
>JAAEMP010000315.1 GCA_024225445.1 Hyphomicrobiales bacterium
ACCCGCAGGAAGTCGTCTGACTTTCAAGGGCTTACAACGTATCCAGAGACAAAATCAGTACCGCCCGCAGGGTTTGACAAGAAGGGCACGCCTCCTGGTAACAAATGCTCGAAAAGGCACCCGGATATATTTGGGCCTGTTTTTGCGCTTTCTTATCAGTATTCGTACCCTCCTTGTCAAACACAATGGCGTTAATTAGTGAGTCCTGACCCTAGGCTTTTTACAGCTCTTATTGGGTTATAGGTTGCAAGACAAGCGGGGTCAAACAGGCATTGTCATATCAATCGGCGCATATTGACCATTGCCACGGGACGGGAAAGGGAAATAATGTTGCCTTCCAGAGTCAGTTCATCTGCTTGCGCTTTCTCAGTGTGTGCCAAAATCTCAAATACACTGGCTGTGGTTTTCTCCAGTGCCTTGTCTGTTTGCAGCCCATTCAGAAAATGAGAGAGAAAAAGTGCCGCGGTCAGGTCACCCAGGCCATTAGGCGGATTAACAAGAGCTTTGTGTTCACACATGATTGCATCCTTTCCCTGCACCAAAACACTGCCGAGACAATTTTGCATCAGGGCGGGAACCGATGTCACCAGCACATTCCTGACGTTGATATGACGGGCGTGGTCCAGCATCTGTTTCTGGTTGCGTGAATAATTTTGGGCATTCAGCCAGCTTAACTCGAACAGATTGGGCGTAGTGATATCTGCAAGCGGCAATAATTTGTCACGGATTGCAGATGCGGTTGTTTCTTCAACATATAACCTGCCTTCCCTTTCATATGCGGGCAATGCATTGCGGCTGGAAATATCGCCCATTACCGGATCACATAAATAGACCAGATCAGGGTTGTTTTCCTTCAATCGCTGAATAAGCCGGGAGGCAATCAGGACCTGCTTGTCATTGGCCATAAATCCGGTTATCACAGCAGCGATTTCATCTATCCAGGGTGCATTGGCAAGATCGTCACACAGGCGGATAAAATCTTTTTCATCCGGAATAATTCTTGTGCCTGTTCCATGGCCGGGATGCCAGGGTA
>JAAEMP010000316.1 GCA_024225445.1 Hyphomicrobiales bacterium
ATTGCCAATGTGTGAGATTTAAATTTGCGGATACTAAAACGCGCCATGATATTTTTCCCGTCATTACCATTTTTTTTATTTCAGGTACCATGCACCTGAAGTTTTTTGTGAACCTTTGATCCGGTCCGTCCCCGTATTGTGCATCTGATATTTTATGATCTTAATGTATCCTTGATAAAAAACAAGGCAAGGTTGAATACTATGGATTGGTTCGATGTTTAACTTGACTAAACCACTACCGACTGGCGTCGGTAGGTTTATCGATGTGATTTTCCAGATACTGAAGTATCACGTCATCAGTTATGGCACCACTTGTGGTAGAAAAATATCCCCTGCCCCAAAAGTGGCGACCCCAGTATCGTTTCTTCAGTGCGGGAAATTCCAGTTGCACTTTATGGGATGAACGCCCTTTTACCTTGCGCATAAAATCACTGACTGACAGTTTCGGTGGTATCGACACGAACATATGCACATGATCGCCTGACAGGACACCGCTGATGATCTCTACATCATTTTCATTGCAAACCTGCCGGATGATCTCTCGAACACGCTGCTGAACTGCGCCCTTTAACACTTTAAATCTATACTTTGTTATCCAAACCACATGATAACGGTGATAGAACACCGAATGTTTGCCTTTTTGGTATTGCATAGCCACAGGCTCCCGAAAAGTGAAACTTTCCGGCGTCGCCTGTTTCATTTTTCGGGAGCCTGTGGCTATTCTTCTTTAATTCGCGCAAATGCTGCCCGTCTGAAGACGGGGGATCTAACCCATAAAAGTGGAAAAGAAGATACCGACGCCCACATCTGCCGCGCCGGAAAAAACCGGGGTCTCGGTTGCGCCCTCATAGATCCACCTGATAATCCCCGCTACCACCAACGGCGTACCCAACCCGGCAAATATTATCGCCAATAACGGGGTCTCATAAACAAAATATGCAGCAAATGTGAACGGCACCAAAAATGCTGTGCCGACAGCAACCAGAATTGGAGCCCAACTGACTTCCCAATGATAGAGTTCGATGAGATTAGTTCAAGCCTCTCATTAAATGAAGAAGCGCGAGAGCTGTTAAGAGTATTGGTGGTGAACCCCTCCTCGCAAACTCCAGTTCATAACTAATCGAGCAAATAAATCAAATTACGACACCCCCATTTTTACCAGAAGCTTGTTGATACCCCTACCGTATCTCGCACTTCCGTTTGAGGTGAACTGCTGTCATAGTGCATTAATGGAAATATCCCCCTGTTATTCGCAGTATTCATGACCGGCCCCAGGTCCTCGCCGCTTCGCGGTGCCCTTTGGATGGCGCTTAGTGCTGTGAGTTTTGCAATTCTCATGGGTCTTGTTCGCCATGTGGGGCAGGACTTGCATGTGTTTGTAATTTCATTCTGGCGCTTTTTGTTTGCTCTGCTCTTGTTTGTACCCTGGTTTTTAAGGGTCGGTGTGAATGCGCTGAAAACATCAAGACTTGGTCTTCATTTTGTTCGTGCCATTTTCCTGATCACCTCCAGCGTAAGCCTGATGATTGCGATATTGCTGATGCCACTTGATGAGGCAACCGCCTTGAGTTTCACTACGCCGCTGTTTGCAGTCATTGGCGCAGTGATTTTTCTTGGCGAGAGGGCCGGACCGCGTCGTTGGGTAGCGCTTGCTATCGGTTTTCTGGGTGTGCTGATCATTCTGCGACCGGGTGAAGAAATCATCAATTGGGCCGCGTTTTTAATTCTCATTTCCGCGATCACGTTTGCCGGCGTAATAATAACCGGCAAAGTGCTGCTACGAAAGGATTCCCCTGAGCTGATTGTCGCCTACCTTGCGCTGACCGCTCTGCCTTTATCGCTGGTTCCGGCTTTGTATTACTGGCAATGGCCGACGGGCGAACATCTAATCTGGCTTGTTCTCATTGCACTTAGCTCCAATCTAAACATGTATGGTATCGCCAAGGCACTGCAATATGGGGATGCCTCGGCAATCCAGCCCTACGATTTCTTGCGGTTGCCCACCACAGCAACCGTTGGCTGGCTGGCCTTTGGCGAAGGCAGCGACATATATGTATGGATCGGCGCTTTGGTGATCTTTTCAAGCTCCATCTATATCACCAGGCGCGAACATCTCGCGATGATGGAGAAAAAAGCGGAATTACTGTAATGGGTTAATCGCCCCGTCCGGCTTCTGAATGAGTCGAAAAATTACGGTAACGGAATGGAGGAGATTGATGCGGTTTGATATTCACCTCTATCTCGGATTTGGCCCAACAATTATCAACCGTCGTTACAAAATCCTCGTCTCCTGACATATGTGCTGGCTATACAACAACCAAAAACATAGGCCAAACCGGCAAACGGGAAATATCACTCAAAACTTTGAAAAGGAACATGGAAGTGAACTATTACCGTAATTGCGTAAATCCTTAATGGAAACGCTGTAAAAACTCATTCGCTAAATGGCGACTTCCATGCCATTAACGTAATTAAGATTTCTTGTGTTGGAGAGGTAACAAGAATGACCAAGGATTGGTTTGAGGTTCTTACCGGCTTTCCTGAGCGAAATTCTGAAACCGTTCGCGAAAACCTCAGTGTAGACGGTTCAAGCCTTTGTTCTGAAGTGAACGGAAAAACGTACTCAATCGGTTCTTTCCAATGCATCACATTGGAGGAACTTCGAAAAGAGACGGCCACTTTGATAGCTGACCAGGGAACTTCATCTTGTGAGCTCATTATTGGTGATGTGAAAAAACTGCATGAAGAGAACAGCAATAAGGAATCGGTTTTTCAAGTAGCTTCACAATTCAATTGTCTTGAAATGATATCGCCAAATGTAACTCCCGAAGATGGGGTCACCAGGTATCAACACGATAGAACCCAAGGTCCTGCATGTGCTATTTCTGCCGGTGCGGCGACGATTTACAGGAATTATTTTGTTCCCCTTGGAGAAGGTTACGGGCAGACCTCTGACCGACAGATAAACACACTAAAACCATTTGCAGATGCTTTGGCAAAAAATCTCGGGTGTAATGTTAGTGAACTTTGGTTCATGAAAAATGGCTACTTGTTGCTCAATGAAATGTCTCTTTCCAAAATTGACCAGCATCTACTGGAATGCAATGAGGCTCAACTGGATGCATATCGGAAATTAATACAAATTGGCATTCATTGGGATGTTGAGGTCACATCGGCTTCGACTACACATAACCAATTGGTTTCACAAGTTTTTTGCTCTGCACTGCCTGTCGCATATAATCATGCTACCAGACAAAATTGGGCAAGATTTGCAAGGCTGGTTTTGGAAGGCACCTATGAAGCTACAATGCTCGCAGCGGTAGTAAATCGCAACAAAACAGCTGTTGAAACGCTGTTTCTCACACTATTGGGAGGAGGAGCATTTGGAAATGAAGAAGCATGGATAACTTCAGCAATTCAGCGTGCCATTGAGATCACAAGAAACGCGGGTTTAGATATAAAAATTGTCTGTTTCAGCGAACCAAGCGCCGCCCTGACAAGTTTTGTATCCAGGCAATTACAGTAATAGGTCAAACGCCTCGTCCGGCTTCTGAATGAGCAATAACCGAAGCGTTAAGAAAAATTCATCCATTAACACGAAACGCCCATAACTGATAGAAAATTGCGACGATAGCTTTTTCTCAATCAGTTGATGATCCAGGAAAGCTACTGACGATTTCCTGATTTTGCCTTGTCCAGCAGGGCACGCAGTTCGTAAAGTTTTTCCAGTGCCTGGCGGGGGCTGAGCTCATCGGGGGCGATCTCGGCCAGTGCCTTTACCAGTGGTGTGTCGATATCAACCGGTTTATGCACCGGCTTTTGCTCGACACTGAACAGCGGCAGATCATCAATGATTTTGGCGGCGGAATTCTCACGCTCGACATTTTCCAGCTGGCTTAAAACATCACGCGCCCGTTCGATCACTGCAGCCGGCAGACCGGCAAGTTTGGCCACCTGGATGCCGTAGGAGCGATCAGCTGCTCCGGCAATCACCTCATGCATGAATACCACCTCGCCCTGCCATTCCTTAACCTTCATCGTTGCGTTGAAAAGCCTGTGCAGGGGTTCGGCCAGCGCTACCAGTTCGTGATAATGGGTGGCAAACAATGTGCGGCAACGATTGACCTCGTGCAGGTGTTCAATTGCCGCCCAGGCAATCGACAAACCGTCAAAGGTTGCTGTTCCACGGCCGATCTCATCCAGAATAACCAGTGATTTTTCGCTTGCCTGATTGAGGATCGCTGCCGTTTCCACCATCTCGACCATGAAGGTCGAACGCCCCCGCGCCAGATCATCTGATGCGCCAACCCGGCTGAACAAACGGTCAACAATGCCGATAATTGCCTTATCCGCAGGAACGAAACAACCCATTTGCGCCAGCAGGACAATCAGCGCATTTTGACGAAGATAGGTGGATTTGCCACCCATATTAGGCCCGGTCAACAGATAGATCGCACCATTTTTCTGGTTATGTTCAGGGCTGAGATTGCAACTGTTGGAGATAAACGGTGTTTCCCCCTGTCGATGCAGGACCTGCTCAATCACCGGATGGCGGCCGTTTATTATTTCAAAATCCAGACCATCGGCAAGTTCTGGTCGGCAATAGTTTTGCTCATCTGCCAGTCTGGCATTCGAGCCGGCCACATCCAGATTGGCCAGTGCATCGCCAACACCGATGATTGCCTGGCTGGCATTCACGGTTTTTTCAAGCAGGAAATGAAAAATTTCCAGTTCGATATCCAGCGCCCTGCCAGCCGCATTGGCAATTTTTGTTTCAAGTTCAGCCAGTTCCGTAGTCGTAAACCGCATCACATTTGCCAGGGTCTGGCGATGGATAAATGTCCCGGTTAATTCATCAGCCTGTAAACGCGGGGCGTTATTCGCTGTCACCTCGATGAAATAGCCCAGCACATTATTATGCCTGATCTTGAGTGATTTTACCTTTGTGCGATCAGAATATTGCGCCTGCAGCCCGGCTATTACCTTTCGGCTCTCATCGCGCAGGGTACGCAATTCATCCAGTTCGCCATGATAGCCTTGCCGCACAAATCCTCCCTCACGCGCGAGGATAGGCACATCATCGCCCAGCACTGCGCTGAGCAGATCAGTCAAATCTGCAGGTGTATTATTCAGGCCATCGCGTATCGAAACAATTTCCGACGGCAGGTCGCTCATACCTGTCAAAATTCCATTGATCTCTCCAGCAGTCTCAAAACCCTGCAGCAGCGCCTTCATATCACGCGGCCCGCCCCGGTTAAGCGCCAGGCGCGATATCGCTCTGGCCATGTCTGGAGCAGATTTCAGATGGTCCTGCAGCTGCTTCAGCAGAGATAAATCATCAGATAAAAACGATACCGCATCCAGCCGCCTGATAATAGCAGACCTTGAAGTCAGGGGTGCCATCAGACGTTGTGCAAGTTCGCGCGCGCCCGGCCCGGTTACCGTTCGGTCAATCGCCTTCAAAAGACTGCCCTGGCGCTCACCGGCAAGGGTTCTTGAAAGTTCCAGATTGGTGCGTGTTGCCGCATCAATCAACATCACACTGGAACTGCTCTGGCTTTGAGGATGAGACAAGGCAGGCTTTTCCGCCAGCTGGGTTTTTTCCACATAGGCCAGTATAGCTGCAGCAGCTGTCAATTCACTTTTGCTGTAAGTGCCAAACCCGTCCATCGATTTGACACCGAAATATTCACACAACTGTTTTGCTGCACTTGCACTGTCAAACAGATTTCCCGGTAGTGGCGTGACCGCGATTTTCAAACCGCTCAGGCTGTCACGAACAAATTCCTGCTCCAGCGTATTTTGCGACAAGATCAGCTCACTTGGTTCAATACGAGAAAGATCGCTCGACAGGTTTTCCACGCTGGTATTGGCCGTTCCAAATGCACCGGTTGACAACTCGATCCACGACAGAGCCAGCTCCTGACTGCTTTCTCCGGTACGCAAGCGGGCGAGAGCGCACAGAAAGTTCGATCGCGAGGGATCAAGGAGTTTTTCTTCAGTAATGGTGCCGGGTGTAACCAGCCGCACCACACCCCGGCGCACCACTGATTTCGCCCCGCGTTTTTTTGCCTCGCTCGGCATTTCCAGCTGTTCGCATACCGACACCCGGTGCCCCTGCCTGATCAGTTTCAGCAGGTAATCATCCGAAGCATGAACCGGTACACCACACATGGGAATATCATCGCCAAGATGCTTGCCACGCTTGGTAAGCGCAATACCCAGTGCCCTTGACGCAATTTGCGCATCTTCAAAAAAAAGCTCGTAAAAATCCCCCATGCGATAAAACAGTAACGAGCCCGGATTGGCAGCCTTGATCTGCATAAACTGCTCCATCATCGGCGTCGCTTTACCGCTCTGGATTACCGCATTTGATGATGACAGCTCTTGCAATGAAACACTCTTGATTATCGGTGGACCGGGACCATAGATTCAATATTCCTTAAGGTTTGGCAAGCTATTCAAAACACCGCAACAACCCGGCACCAGCCATTCCACAGAATATTGTTTATCTGGCGGGCGAATAACGCTCCGCATTTGGACCATAATAAGCTACATATCGCGGGTTCAGGTTGCCAACCGGCAGGACAATCAGCACATCGATACAGCCAAACTGGTGATCAATTACCGCCTCTGCGCCTATTGCCGCTCCAAGGCGCAAATATCCCTTGATAAGCGGCGGTAACTGGCGCAGTGCAGATCGCTTGTCCAGGTTTTCTGCCTCTATCCGGTTCATGTTGACACCACGGTCCGGTTGCGCAAACACCTCCCACTCGCCCTTTGCCCGTGCAAAATGAAAAAGAAATGACAATGGCTCTGCCAAAAGGTCCGGATCCGTACCGTCAAATGATGCACAACCAAACATTACATCAACCCCATAACGGCGAACATAAGCCCAGCTTCCCTGCCACAATAATTCTATCGTTCGCTTGTTTCGGTAAGACGGCAAGACACATGAACGCCCGAACTCCAGGAAATTCTCGGCTGGATGACACTTCACCAGAGCATCAATATCAAACTCGGTTTGCGAATAGAACCCGGACAACTTGCCGGTTTCGCATTGTCTCAACAATCGATACGAGCCGACAATTTTTCCGCTTCTGGCTGTCCCATCCAGCTGGTTATCCAGAACCAGGAGATGGTCACAATATTGATCATATTCATCCACATCCCGCTGATTATTTCGCGAGTAATCACCGGGCTTTGCCGACATTTCCTCATAAAAGACATCATAACGCATATTCTGGCTTCGTCGCACTTCTTCCGGATTTTCCGCCAACCGGCACTCAAGATTATTGATTCGTCCGAGTGTTTTAATCGGAGTGTCGGGAATACCGGTATCGGTCGGCTGACGCATTTTCATTCGAATTATGTTCAGTTCAAGAAATCAGGATTTACCAGACATATATCATCTCATCGCCAAATTCGGGAAAATATCAGGCTGTTCCAACAATTATTTTGGCAATTTTACAGCTTTAGCGTCTTGTTCAAGAATTTCTGATGGCTTTGAGTACATCGCGATGTGAGTGCGGCCTGTTGTCGTTATTAACTTGCCTATCTTGATGCAGCCAACTTAATACGCTAGCATCTGCTACAAGATATTCACAAGATTTAGCGGTTAACTGGCTGCGATCGCACCTCGCCCCAACCTCGGAACCAGGCCACCAGCCAGGTCAATTTTGGATTTTTGGCGGGAGCCGATATCGGGCAGGGATTAATATGAGTGCAAACACAACAACAATTGGTCACTTGCTTGATGAGAAGGGCGGAGACGTTTGGTCCATTGACCCGGATGATTCCATATTCAACGCCGTCACCGAAATGTCGGTCAGGGATGTCGGGGGATTGCTTGTCGTCAAAGACGAAAAAATCGTCGGCATCATCACTGAGCGCGATTATACCCGCAATGTCATCTTGAAGGGTAAGACCTCTGCCGAGACGCCTGTTTGTGAAATCATGAGCAAAAATGTTATATGTGCAATGCCGGAGCATACGGTATCTGAATGTCTGGAGATCATAACGGAAAAGCGAATTCGACACCTCCCGGTCGTTGACAATGACAAGTTGATTGGCATGATATCAATTGGTGATCTGGTAAAACAGATAATCACCGACCAGCAGGCCACCATTGAAAAGCTGGGGAATACTGGTCAAGCCTGAACGTAGCAATTTGATATGGGGGATTGGCAGACCGGAGCAATATGTCTGGTATAACGGCTTAGAAATCAGCATTCTTTAATAGCAGGGGAAAATCAAGCGGCTTTGTCATGAAACCGTCAACGCCGGCCTTGTGAGAGTCTAAGCGTGTCTGTTCCTGCTCGTCAGCACTCAAGGCAATGATTCTGGTTCTTTGCCTGTCCTGTTCTTTTTCAAATTGCCGCATCAGACCAACGGCGCTCAACCCGTCCATCACCGGCATATGCAAATCCATATATATTAATTGGTAGGGTTGCCCGTTCGATATTTCGGCCTTGAATTTCTCCACCGCAACCGCACCGTCTTCAGCCAAATGAACATCATGTCCGTTTTTCCCCAGTATTGAACGGGCCAGTAAAGAATTAACCGGATTATCTTCCACCAACAGTATTTTCTTGGCATTTGGATTATCGACAACCAAGTTCATTCCGGTTTCGCCCTTGTACCCGCTTTCATTTGATTCATCTGACCTGTTAAACCCCTCGCCGCGGTTTAATACACTCAACAACGAATGTCTGCGCACCGGACGGATCAGGTAGGAGGAAATGCCAATTGATTTATATCTGTCAAACTGATGGCGCCTTGCGGGTTGAACCAGTGCTATGGTTGAATATTCCGCCGCGATTTCCCGGGATAATTCGTCATTACCGGCCAGAACTTCTTCATCAACAATCACGACATAATCTGAATTCCTGCCCAAGCGTGATTTAGCCTCGTCAAAGGTCTTAACGCAAACAGCGGCACCGCCTGACTGTTCAATCATCTCTGCAATTATTGCACTTTCCACCAGGCGTCCAGATATTATCAGAAAGTTTTTCTCACCAAAACCTGCGTAATCGTAAGAATTTTCTGCGCCTGACAATTGTTCTTTATCAAGTGGAATCTCAACGATAAATTTGGTGCCGACAGGTTGATTATCTTGCACGGACAATGAACCATCCATTTTTTCGATAATGGCCCGTGAAATCGCAAGGCCAAGACCGGCACCACCGTATTTTCTGGTGGTATCCATATCCGCCTGCTCAAATTCCTCAAAAATCCGCTCCTTATCTTCATCATCAATACCGGGACCGGTATCGGCAATGATGAACCGGATAGCAAATGACTGCGGATCAGAACTTGTAATCTTCACCCGAATGGATACGCCACCGGTCGAAGTGAATTTGATAGCATTTCCCACCAGATTGATGAGAACCTGACGTATTCTTCGCCCATCAATCAGAATATTTGCAGGCAGGTCTGCATCGGTTAGTGCTGCTATCTCAAGATTTTTTTCATGCGCGCGTGGCGCCAGCAATTCACATATCTCCTCAACTTCACCAAGTACATTTGTCAATACCGGGTTCAGCGCAAAATGGCCGGTCTCAATGCGCGTGATATCCAGCATATCTTCTACAAACGAGAACAATCCATCCCCGGATATTTTGATGGCATTGATATAATTCGCCTGCTCGGCATTTAAACCTGAATCAGCCAGCAATTGTGACATTCCCAGAATTCCATTGAGCGGTGTCCGCATTTCATGGCTGGCCATTGCCAGAAACCTGGTTTTGGCAAGGTTTGCCTTCTCAGCCTTTTCTCGTGTCTCCTGCAGGTGCCTGTCAAGCTCGCGCGATTTGGCACTGATCGGCAAGCCGCGTATTTTCCATCCGATTATCCACCACGAAATCAGACTGGAAGCAGTAATCAGGCCGATTGCCAGCCATTGTTGCACAATCAGGCCAATTGCAGTTCCCAACATTAGCAGCAGCAGACTGCCAGTGATAATCAATAATCTCGGCGCGCTCATCGCTGGTCGGAAAGCAAAATCCGGACTGGATTTTTGTATTACAACCCCATCAGGTTGATTCTTGTCATCTATCTTTAATGAAGAAAAATCCATTGGTGTTTGCATCGACGGCGGAACGATGTGAACATCCTGGGCTACACGCGGCTCTCCAGGGACAATATCTTCGGACTCGCATGTTTCCTCATCCCTGAAACCTGAATTTTGTGATTTGTTACCAGTTAACATTTACCGTCACGCCAGCTTTGTTCTGCCTGCTATGACAATATATCTAGTACAAACGCATTGAGAAACCGTTTCATTAGATGGTAAATATCCCTGCCTGAGTGTCCAACCTCACTCAGAATTTCAAGTTTGACACTGACATCTTAGAATTTTTCAATACAACCATGAAAAGGTCTAGGCAGCATTTGCCAGATGTCTGGAGGTAACACGATAGGCAATTGCTTCTGCCAGATGGATACGGCGCACCTCATCAACACCATCCAGGTCAGCAATTGTTCGAGCTACTTTCAGAATTCGGTGATAGGCTCTGGCGGAAAATTTCATCTTATTCGCTGCCTCCACCATCAGCCTTTCGCCATCTTTATCGGTTTTTGCAACTTCTTCTATGATTGCTCCGCTCGCGGTGGCATTTGTTTTTTGTCCTGTCCTGGTACTGACATATCGCTTTTCCTGTATCTGCCTGGAGATATCCACTCGCCTCGCCACCTCGCCGCTGGATTCTGAAACTGTCGGGGCAATAATATCAACGGCACTGACGGCAGGCACTTCCACCCGGATATCAATACGGTCCAGAAATGGTCCGGATATGCGCTCCTGATAATCTCTCGCGCATCGCTCACCTTTCCGGCATTGATGCCCCGGCTCACCTGCCATTCCACAACGGCAGGGATTCATCGCCGCAATCAGCTGAAACCTGGATGGATAATTTACCCGGTAATTCGCCCGGGCAATGTTTGTCTCGCCGGATTCAAGCGGCTGACGCAGGGAATCAAGTACCTGTGGATGGAATTCCGGTAATTCATCCAGAAACAAAACACCGTTATGCGCCATCGAAACTTCACCAGGCCTGGCCTTGACACCGCCACCCACCATCGCTGCCATTGAGGCGGAATGATGGGGGGCACGAAACGGACGCCGGTCAGAGAGTTTGCCGTTTGGCAACTGGCCTGAAATAGATGCAACCATGGAGACTTCCAGCAGTTCTTTGGGGGAAAGTGCGGGTAATATACCGGCCAAGCGTGTGGCAAGCATGGATTTACCCGATCCGGGCGGCCCGACCATCAGCATATTGTGACCACCTGCAGCGGCAATTTCCAAAGCACGTTTTGCCGTTTCCTGTCCCTTGATCTCATTCAGATCAGGCAGGTTCCCGGTAAATCCGGCAATACCGGTTTTTGGACGCGATAATATTTGCGTTCCACGAAAATGGTTAGCCAGCGCAATCAGGCTACACGGCGCCAGAATATCCATTTCCGGATCAGCCCATGCTGCTTCTGATCCGCTTTCCTGAGGACAGATTATACCCTTGCCCAGTGCATTGGCTCCAATTGCGGCAGGCAGCGTGCCATTAATCTGGGTAATAGTGCCATCAAGAGACAATTCTCCCAATGCAACAAAATCATGCAATGCATCAGAGGGAATGGCACCTAAAGCCGCCATCAGACAAAGCGCAATCGGCAGATCATAGTGACTGCCTTCCTTGGGCAGGTCCGCCGGTGCCAGATTTACGGTCACCCGTTTTGGCGGCATTGAGAGACCGCTGGCATGCAATGCTGCCTGAACACGTTCCCTGCTCTCGGCCACGGCTTTGTCCGGCAAGCCAACAATCGACATACCAATTTTACCCGGTGCGACCATCACCTGAACATCAACAGGAACTGCCTCAATCCCCTGGAAAGCCACCGTTTGAACTCGTGAAACCATATTGAATACCCCAATTGATCAAGCAATACTAACATGGAACAGGGGAATTAAACAAGAACATTATGAGAACAAAAGTTCAACATATAGTCCGTCAGTTAACTATTCTGGCGTAGAAAAGGTGAAATTTTCAAATAGCTGTACTTACAATTCAAGAAATAGCGGGTCATAATCAATATCTGGATTTGCCTGGAATCGCTCAACTATCCTTTCAATTAGTGATAATTTCCGAAAATTTCCTTTCATATCCTCAGTCTCAATATTGATATCAGATTGTTTATTCCGGATTTGCGAACCTGTTTTTCTACTTCAGTTGGCAATGCATTTTTCATGGAATCCACCAGATTTCCCATGTCCTGGTTCAAACTGCTGATCTTGTTTTCATTTTCTCTGATCGTTGAGCGAACGGAATGCTCTTTTTTACCCAGCCGGTAACCGCGCTCAAAACTAAAAGCTGATTCAGGCGGACAAACCTTGTGATATGTTTCTCCCTGCTGCCCAGCTAAGTTGCCCCAGTGCACCATCTCTTTGGCCAATAGCGTTTCAGTCAGAAGACAGGCATTCCTCTTTAGTCAACGACGCACAAGACGATAAAATGACTCCAGATAACAAAACAGGGCCATAATATATACTACGGCCCTGCATAAGTTCTTGCTATTTCTTACTAATTCTTACTGTCAGGAGTCGTCACGGGGGATTTCTTTTCCGCTTTCCTGATCAACTACTTTCATGGAAAGGCGAACCTTGCCACGGTCATCAAATCCCATCAGTTTTACCCAGACTGTATCGCCCTCGTTCACAACATCTGTTGTTTTGCCAACACGCTCGTTGGCCAACTGGGAAATGTGAACCAGACCATCTTTTGCACCGAAAAAATTGACAAAAGCGCCGAAATCCACGGTTTTCACAACCTTGCCCTCATAGATCACACCTACTTCAGGTTCATCAACGATTGAATGGATCCATGCTTTCGCTGCATCAATTTCCTTGGCTGAAGAAGAGGCAATCTTGATTACACCTTCATCATCAATATTGATTTTCGCACCGGTTTTTTCAACGATTTCACGAATGACTTTTCCGCCTGCACCGATAACATCCCTGATTTTGTCAGTAGCAATTTTCATCTGCTCAATGCGTGGTGCGAATTCACCCAGTTCAGCACGTCCTTCATTGATGGCTTTGCTCATTTCACCAAGAATATGAACACGGCCATCTTTTGCTTGATCAAGCGCAATTGACATGATTTCCTCAGTGATACCGGTGATCTTGATATCCATCTGAAGGGAAGTAATACCTTCGGCTGTACCGGCAACTTTGAAGTCCATGTCGCCCAGATGATCTTCATCACCCAGAATATCAGAAAGAACCGCGAATTCATCACCTTCCTTGATCAGGCCCATGGCGATACCCGCGACAGGCGCTTTCAATGGCACGCCAGCATCCATCAGGGATAAAGATGTGCCACAAACCGTAGCCATTGATGAGGAACCATTTGATTCAGTAATTTCCGAAACAACCCGAATAGTATAGGGGAATTCCTCTCTGCCCGGCAGCATTGGACGAATAGCCCGCCATGCCAATTTCCCGTGACCGATTTCACGGCGTCCCGGAGAACCTGTTCTTCCGGTTTCACCGACGGAAAACGGCGGGAAATTGTAATGAAGAAGAAAGTTTTCCTTATAGGTACCGGTTAGCGAATCGATGAACTGCTCATCTTCACCTGTACCAAGTGTAGCAACAACAAAAGCCTGCGTTTCACCGCGGGTAAACAATGCCGAACCATGGGTACGCGGCAAAATACCTACTTCCGAAACGATGTCCCGCACAGTTTTTGTATCGCGGCCATCAATCCGTTTACCGGTTTTCAAAATTGATCCGCGAACCACATTTGCCTGAAGATGTTTGAAAACATCAGAAATAATCTGACCATCATCGCTTGATGTTTCTTCTGTTACGAACTCTTCTTTCACCTTGGCTTTTGCAGCATCCAGGGCATCATAACGCTCCTGTTTGTCGGAAATTGTATAAGCTTTGGCAATATCCTTGCCTACCAGCTTATCCATTTTCTTTTCAAGTTCACTGTGATCTGGTGCTTCATGGGCACGTGCCGGCTTGGCGGCTTTTCCCGCCAGTTCAACGATGGCATCAATTACCGGCTGGAATTCGCGATGACCGAACATCACAGCTTCAAGCATGATTTTTTCATCAAGTTGCTCGGCTTCAGATTCCACCATCAATACGGCATCTTTTGTACCCGCAACAATCAGGTCCAGACCGGATTCCGGCATTTCGTCAATATTGGGGTTCAGCACATATTCACCATCGATAAGTCCGATGCGTGCCCCGCCAATTGGTCCCTGAAATGGTGCTCCGGAAAGGGTCAGTGCAGCAGAAGCGGCAACCATCGCAACAATATCAGGATCATTTTCCAGATCATGCTGCATAACGGTCAGGATTACCTGTGTGTCACACATAAATCCGTCAGCAAAAAGTGGGCGGATCGGGCGGTCTATCAATCTTGAAGTAAGTGTTTCTTTTTCACTTGGCCGCCCTTCGCGCTTGAAGAAACCGCCAGGTATCTTGCCTGCAGCGTAGGTTTTTTCCTGGTAATTTACTGTGAGCGGGAAAAAAGACTGCCCCGCTTTGGGAGATTTTGCTGCAACAACGGAGGCGTGAACAACGGTCTCACCATAAGTTGCCATAACCGAACCGTCAGCCTGACGGGCAACCTTGCCGGTTTCAAGTGTAAGGGGACGTCCTCCCCATTCTATTTCTATCATATGTTGATCGAACATGTTTGTTCCTTAATAAAAAGTCAGGGAAATACTTCTTATCCTCGCGCATTTCCCTTCACATAATTCCCGTATGAGTGGCTATTTCGGCAAGACAGCAAGAAACCCGGATATTTCTCAAGCCTGGGGTATCTTGCAATCCTGCCGCATGCAGCCGGTTTTTGGGTTGGTTCACAACAAAACCATACGGGAACAAAATTTGCTGTGAAAATCAAAAGGCCGACAGCGCGCCGACCTTTCCTTACATTGTACTAGCGGCGCAGTCCAAGGCGCTCGATCAGAGACTTGTATCGGGCCTCGTCATTGCTCTTTACATAGTCCAGAAGACGACGTCTCAGCGACACCATCTTCAACAGGCCACGACGGGAATGGTTATCCTTTTTGTGACCTTTAAAATGTTCTGTGAGATTGGCAATTCGTTCTGACAGGATAGCTACCTGTACTTCTGGAGAACCAGTGTCGCCCTCATTGGTAGCATATTCTTTGATAAGTTCAGCTTTACGTTCACTTGTAATCGACATCGTGTTTCCTTTTCTTGTACAGCAATTTTGTCACTGGAATTTCATACTGCCCTCGACCGGGATGTCGTCCAGCCGGGGTCACTAAAAACACAGCGGGCCTGCAAGACCCGCTGTTAATGCGCTCATATAGTCGATATCTGAATTAAATACCAGCAAAAAATTAGTCTTCGTCTGATGCGAATGCTGTCATATTTACCTGGAATGGAATTCTATCGCAAAATCAGACCAATTATTTTACATGATCGGTTGTAAACAGATAATCACCACCAGGAGCACCCGTGTGGCAGGCAATACAACCTTTATCTGTACCCTTGGCGACTTTACCGGCGAGCATCATGCCCTTGGGGTTTTTATCAAGCGAACCATCAGGAAGATATTTCGCCCAGAACCAGTCTTTATTGTCTTCATCATAGCCGGCCTCACGACGGAACATCACGGTAACCGCGCCCAGATGTTTGGATGGATTGTTCAACACCGCATCTTCTTCAACACCGGCCGGGCCAAAATTTCGTTTTACCACCAGCGCTCCGCTATGCCCGTCAATCGTTGCTTTCATATAAAAGGTTTCCAGCATCATTCCATGGGGATCGGTGCCCTCATAGGGAAATGAGCGGATCATATCATCACCGGTAAGATTGAGTTTCCCCATCGTCTCCCAGAGCTTTGCGGCATAGGCCACGCTTTTGTCATCGCCATCTGGCTGTTTGCAATATTCCCCATTGTCACTGACATGGCTGCAGCAGCTCCGAGCAGTGTCAGATATTTTGCTACTTTATTCATAATGCACTCCTTGTATGAAAACCAATACCCGAACCCTGCTCCTCCAGACAGCCAACTGGAAAATCAGCTAATTTGACGTTATCGTCATGTTATGTGATTGGACTTATGTGATTGGATCCAGCTCGCAATTATCATGCGTATTTCTCTCAACTAAATCATTGATTGAGAGGAAGTACCAATAGCTTGTCTGGCAATAAAACGCTCGAACCGATTTTCTCCAATTCCAATATCTGCAATATTATCTTTCGTAATATTTTTACCAGACACAAGTTCAGCACCGACCGCCTCCAACAGCTCCGTCATCGTTCCAGGCGATGCTGTAGCTGGAAAAAGATCTTCAAAAAATGCAAGGCCTGTCATCAACTGGGTGAAAATGCCAAAAAATTCCACAGGTCCCGTTCTAACCTGTGTCATTGGCCGCCGGGCTGGCAGTTTCAAGGAATATAATATGGCAAGGCAATGAAGAAGGCCGGGGAAAAGGGCTTTTCTGGAATGAAGAAGAAATTCTTGATTATATCCCGAACCCAAGAAAATACCTGCGTAACTATCCGGGTAAAAAAAGCCAGGGCAAAAACGAAATTCAGATTGGAGAAAGAAGTTGAACGCAGAAAATCAAATCTGCATCCAGAACAAATTTCCCAAAGAACTTCTACTGTCAGATGAATCAAAAAACAGGCAACGGCAGATTAAGATGCTTGGACAAAATGATGTCTTATGTGTTTCGGCAAGCGCGGACAGCAGCGAAACCGTCAGCGTATTTGAAAACAAAGATGCACTGGAGGGTTGTTCACGGCTTGCCAAAACCGGCAAAACCGAAGTCCTGATAGACTACGTGTCCTTTGACAATTGCATATGTAGCGATTGATATCATCTCCTCATTACCAATTAGACAATATCTTAATCGGAAATTCAAATTCCGGACGTGCCAGCATCAGCCAAATGATCGTCAGAACTGAAAAGAAAGCTGGAAAGCCGCACAGAAACCAGATCCTGAACAAGCGATAATATGAGGCGGGCAGCGAGGTACCGCCTTCATCCGCCTGTCTGGCGATGTCGCGAAGTCTTATCTGAATCCATATCACGGGTAGCCAGAATAATCCGGCAATAATGTAGAGTATCAGGGAAAGCACAACCCACCCCTGGGTGAAAGACCAGCCAATTGACCAGACCAGCAAGGCACCGGTAAAGGGTTGTATGATTACCGCGCTGGCGGTGAACAAGGTATCGGCGACAACAACAACCGAGGCAGTATGTGCAATAATCGATGGTTTGCGTGTTCGGTGCGCCATCAGCATAAAAAACGCAATGCCGGCGCCGGTGCCTAACACTACGCATGCGCCGATGACATGCAGCCAGCGTAACACGAGCACAATATCCATCAGCGTGTCCCTAACATAACACGGGCAATCAGCGCCAGGACAATACCCGGCAGTATTTTGACCAGCGGCCCCAGTGGATCACTCCACAGTGATGGCACGCCAAATGTTGCCGAAACAAGATAAAAAATACTGATAACCACCATAGCCCAACAGGAAATCCCCGCAAATTTTCGAACCAGCAGACCTCCGGCAATGAATATGTCCACCATTGACCAGAGAACTACACTAGAGGTTGCAAGCGGATGAGACCAGCCGACATCTTCGAGGGTTTGTGCAGCCGCATCGATCTGCAGCAGGCCAATAATTCCGGATGCAAACCAGAAAAAAAACAACACCAGGATAACCAGTGGCATCAACATCAACATGCGCGCAGAAAGCCTGTCCTCAACTGTTGCAGGTATTTTGCCCAGCGTCTGACGCAATGTGGAAAGACTAGATCCTTCCAGCTCTTTCCACTTTTCCGGATTCCCCGATATTCCATCCTTCAGCACTTGGACAGCAGAACTTCTGAGCGGTGATCTCCATCCCAAAAAACCCAAAACATCAGCAACCGTACTGGAGACCGATAAAAACCAGTCCGGCAAAACAATCTCTAGCCTTGATGGAGAAAATCCAAGCCATAGGCGCATCGCCGCGATGACCTCTCGAAGCTCATGCGGATTGTCCTCGACCAGATCACATTCAGTTCCGGGTGGAATTTTGCCCCGAATTGCCATGGAGACCGCATTGACCACATCATCGATAAAAACAGTTTGTATAGATGCATTTGCACAGGCAAGCGGTTGCAGCAACGGGAAAGCCGCCAGCGTTCTTAAAAAGGTGCTGCCACCATAAGCCGTTGGTGCCAAAACCAATCCCGGGCGGAATATCCAATGGTTGATTCCTGCTTTTCTGATGCATCCATCCCCAAAAGCCTTGGTCCGCATAAAAGCTGTCGATGCCTGTTCTCGCGCTCCGGCTGCCGATATCTGCACAAGGCTGGTATTCGTTTGCTCACATGCGTCAGCCAGCGCCTTGATCGCATGGTGGTGAACATAGGCAATATCATCTTCTGCACTTTGCTGAAGTACACCTGCGCAATTCACAACAAATTCAATACCTTCAAGAATCAGAACCCACGCATTTTTATCAGCAAGGTCGACCAGATCTTCTATCACCCACTCGATCTGCGGCAGCACAGTCATTGCAGTTTTCAGATTACGGCCAAGACCGGTTACCAGATATCCCTCGTCAACCAGATGCCGGGAGACAGCAGAGCCAATCAGTCCATAAGCACCGACAACAAGAACACGGTTCCCAGGCATTTCTTCTACCAAGCCACCCACCAAACTCTCCCACTGGTTGTTGTATGAAATTTACCAGCCATTTACGACATTTACATCATGAATATGGGGGGTTCCACGCTGTTTTTGGAAAAAACAACTCCTGTCAGGTTCGATTTCAACACTCTTTGTAGTTGTTGCGAACACATTCACGGGCAAGTTCTTTTGCTTCCTCGATTTGGGTAAAAGTCATATTCTTGGCAAATTTGGCTCTTGTCTCAGCCGCCCCAACATCTCCGCGGTTTGCAACAACATCCATCCACATATAGGCGGAAACCCAGTTCTGCTTGACACCGTGCCCGTTGGCATACATGACGCCCAGATTATACTGCGAATCTAAGTCACCTTGTTTTGCCGCAAGAAGATACCAGTTGAAAGCAGCTTCAAAATCAGGATGAACACCCTTGCCGTGATAATACATCTCACCCAGGTTGTTTTGGGCAGATGCATTGCCCTGTTCTGCCGAAAGGATGAGCCATTTGACTGCGGAGTCATAGTCCAGAGGCACTCCTATTCCCTCACGATACATAATACCAACTTTTAGTTGTGAATCCGGATTTCCCTGACCCGCAGCCAACAGGTGCCATCTGAAAATTTCCAGTTGATATTGAAAATCATCATGATCAATCTGATGTTTCACCAACAGTTGATGAATTTTGTATGTATTGGCATCACCAGATTCTGGTCGTGTCCAGTTCTGAGCGCTCGCCAAATCTGTATTATTGCCAGAACTCCTGGCTTCGTCAGAAATGGTAAAGCTGGTTAAGACCATGCCTGAACCGATCAAACAATAAATTAGTAGAAAATGCCGTTGTTTCATTGACAAAACTTCTGCAGGAAATATCCAGATGATCATAGCAGAACTTTGTCCGATTGCTAATTGCACCAAATGCTGTTGAGGTTTGCAAGATACCTCAACAAGAATCGGAAATTTGCATAGACGGTTTTGATAATATTTGCACACGCCCAGGCAACAAATACGACACGCTTTAAGCCAGTGAAACCTTGAAGACCCTTTTTGGATAAAAAGACCCCTTATCGACATTACCGATGGCGATCAACTCTGCTCCACTGATTGCACGGGCTTCTTCAGCAAAAGTGATGGCGTCGCGGCCTCGCAACAATACCGGATTGCCGGCACGTAATCTGATCACCTGTTGCTTGTCGATTACTACTTCGGGCAATTCATCCAGCGCAACACCGGTTGCCAGAACTTCTCCGTCAAGAGCGTCCAGATCGTCTTCCATTTCAATCAGTTCATCCAGTTTGACAAAATCTTCTTCATTGAAAGGCTCAACAGCGGTCCGGCGCAATTCGCAAATGTGCCCGAAACAGCCAAGATCACGTCCCATATCGCGGGCAAGAGCCCGCACATAGGTTCCTTTACCGCAATTGATTTCAAAAATGCAGGTCTCTTCATCCCGAATTTCGACCAGATCAAACGAATGAACAATAACATTACGAGGCTCAATAATCACATCTTCTCCAGCCCGAGCCCGTTTATAGGCCCTTTCACCGTCAATTTTGACTGCAGAATATGCCGGAGGTATCTGTTCGATCTCACCGGTAAATTTGAGCAACAACGCCCTGATTGCAACTTCCTGCGGCCGTTCAGCAGAAGAATCTGTTATTTCACCTTCCAGATCATCCGTATTGGTTTCCGCACCCCACCTGATGGCAAATCTGTAGGTCTTGGCTCCATCCATAACGTAGGGAACAGTCTTCGTTGCTTCACCAAGTGCGATCGGCAACATGCCTGAGGCCAGCGGGTCAAGCGTTCCCGCATGGCCGGCTTTTGCTGCTTTGTAGAGCCATTTGACTTTCGAGACACACTGTGTCGAACCAATGCCAACAGGCTTGTCCAATACTACCCAGCCCGATATCGAACGGCCTTTTTTCTTACGATGACGAGCCATTGTTATTCCTCGGAAATATTGTCCCGGGCCAAATCTCGAGACACATCAGGCGTTTTCAGCAATTGATCAATTTTTTCATAATTATCAAAACTGGTATCAAGCTGAAAATACACGGAAGGCATATATTTCATTTGCCGCAAAGCCGGGGTCAGGCGGCCGCGAACAAACTTTGCGTTGGCGTTTAACGCCTTGATCACTGGTGCCGCATTCTTCTCCCCCAAAGGAGATATGAAAGCAGTTGCTTTCCTCAGATCTGGCGACATTGAAACTTCAGAAACCGAAAGTACGGTTTTCTCCAGCAACGGATCGGGTATATCGCCGCGTTGCAACAATTGGGTGAGCGCATGTCGAACCATTTCACCAACTCGCAACTGGCGCTGGGAAGGCAATTTGCCATTATGGTTCTTACTCATGATGCGTCTTTCAATTTCATTATTTCAAAACATTATGTACCAAATGAAAACGATAATAGCCGCTCGAGTTCTCTGCAGCTAGGAGCCCGTATTCTTCCAGTATCAAGATTTGATATCAATTTGAGTTTTAGCGGCTAAAACAGATTTCGAGAATGGTTCCTGGCCTACAAAGAGCGTTCAATCTCTTCAACACGGAAACATTCGATCACATCACCCTTGCGCATGTCCTGATAGTTTTCAAATGCCATACCGCATTCCTGACCACTGGTTACTTCACTAACCTCGTCCTTGAATCGCTTTAGTGTTGAAAGCATGCCTTCATGTATGACCACATTATCCCGCAACAAACGAACACCAATTCCGCGTTCAACTCTGCCTTCGGTAATCATACAACCCGCAACTCTGCCAATTTTGGAAACGTTGAATACCTCGAGAATTTCCGCATATCCAAGGAATGTCTCTCGGCGCTCGGGTGCCAGCATTCCCGACAGAACCCCTTTGATATCATCTACAAGGTCATAAATGATGGAATAATACCGAATTTCAATACCTTCGATCTCTGCGGCATCACGCGCCTGTCTGTTTGCACGCACATTAAAAGCCAGAATAGGCGCATTGGACGCTGCGGCAAGCGCCACATCTGATTCAGTCACGGCCCCCACCGCTGAATGAACAACGCGTGCAGCTACTTCCTCAGTAGCAAGTTTATCCAGGGCTCCACAAATTGCCTCAACTGAACCCTGAACATCGCCCTTGACTACAACTGCAGCTTCGTCCAATTCACTGGATTGCAATTGCGACATCATTTGTTCAAGCGATCCGCGAGACCCTGCCTGGCTTGCCGCAACTTTGTCGCGGGCAATGCGATATCTGTTTCCAGATATTTCGCGAGCCCGCGCTTCACTATCAACAACTCCGACACGATCACCGGCAGCAGGTGTATTATTCAGCCCCAGAACTTCAACCGGAACCGACGGCAGGGCTTCAGCCAATTTCCTGCCCTGATCATCAAACAATGCACGTACCCTGCCCCATTCATCGCCCGCGATAATTATATCACCAACCCGCAAGGTACCCCGCTGGATCAGCACGGTTGCAACTGGCCCGCGACCCTTGTCAAGTTCTGCCTCAATAACAATTCCTTCAGCCGGTCGGTCCGGATTGGCTTTCAATTCAAGCAGTTCTGCCTGAAGTAGGATCACCTCAAGAAGCTTGTCAATATTGGTACCCTTAAGAGCGGATACTTCAACCTCCAGTATTTCACCGCCCATGCTCTCAACAAAAACTTCATGTTGCAGCAGTTCATTGCGTACCCGTGATGGATCAACATCCGGCTTGTCCATTTTGTTGATTGCAACGATAATCGGAACATCAGCCGCTTTCGCATGATTTATCGATTCAATTGTTTGCGGCATGACACCATCATCTGCCGCAACGACAAGAATTGCAATATCAGTAGCCTGTGCTCCTCTGGCACGCATTGCAGTAAAAGCCGCATGGCCAGGCGTATCGATAAATGATATTTTCTGCCCGTCTTTCTCAATCTGATAAGCACCAATGTGCTGGGTAATTCCCCCAGCCTCTCCTTCAACAACATTGGCACTACGAATGGAATCCAGCAGTGATGTCTTGCCATGGTCAACATGACCCATAATAGTTACAACCGGTGGTCGCGGCTGCAAATCAGACTCTTCATCAGGCGCATCAAAAATTCCCTCTTCGATATCTGATTCTGTAATCCGTCTTACTGAATGGCCAAATTCTTCCGCAATCAGTTCAGCTGTATCCGCATCAACAATATCTGAATGGGTCAACATCTGCCCTTGCTTCATCATAAATTTGACAACATCAACACCGCGTTCGGACATGCGTTGAGCAAGTTCCTGAATTGTAATCGTTTCAGGAAGTATTACTTCGCGCGAGATTTTTTCCCGTGGTCCGGATTGCTGGCTGGCCGCACGTTTGGCTTTTTCCTGCCTTCTGCGTAATGCAGCAAGCGACGGTCCCCGTTTACCTCGGTCTTCGTCGAGTGCATTTGAAAGCGTCAATTTGGTTCGACGTCGATCTTCACCACTTTTTGGCTTTGCTGGCCTGACGGTTTCCTCAGTTTTTTTGCGTTCAAAAGGTTTAAGAGCTTTGGTTTTCTTCTCGGAACCAAGAGCGGCAGCAGTTTTGGCGGGAATCTCATCAGGCAATATCGCTTCAGGTTCCATTACATCCGATTTGGGGGCAACCCGTGCCTCATCTTCAAATTTGATTTGTTCTGCCGCCTCTTTCTCAGCTTGAAGTTTTGCCTCTTCCTCGCGTTCCTTGAGTAATTTGATTTCGCGTTCTTTATCGCGTTCCGCCTCCTCTTCCTTGCGTTTCTTGTTGTCAATTTCCTGGATTTCAGCTTGTTGCAGTGCACGTCGACGTGCGTCAAGTTCACTGGCAGACAGGCCACCAAGTGTTGAAGCTGCCGAAGCCGGAACGGCGGGCTCAGTTTTCGCAGGAGTGCTAGATGGCGCGGTTGCAGGCGTTGGCGTACCGGATGTCCGCTTGAGAACAACGGTCGGTTTCGCTTCTCCAGGCAAAGTAATACGACGCTTGCGCGTCTCCACCACCACGGATTTGCTACGACCGTGAGAGAAATTTTGGCGAACTGTACCCTGCGAGACGCCTGAGCTTTTCAAAGTCAGTGTCTTTTTCGGGCGACTTTCTGTTTTTTTGTCTTCACCGTCACTCATACTTAACCAATTCCTAGTTGTCTGCAAACCTGTCAACAAGCTTGCCGGTGCTTTTTGGACCTTTAGGCGGGGAAAATCCAGCCCCTGATCCAGTTTTTTTACATTCCTGCAAGAAGTTTGATATCTTTGTTAACCGCAATAGTTATCAAGTCTTCTGATTTGCATTTTCAAGCTGCTGGTTGCGCCACCCCTGGTGAGGGCGACATGAACCAAATTACTCATTCCAAGAGCCGCATCCAGTGTTGCCGAATCAAACCTGGAAAAAGCCTGCGGCAAACCTTTCTCATAGCCACCTGCCAACTGACCGGCAACAAGCGCTGATTTTATCTTTCCTGCTCCATCTTCCCTTCCATCACGGGCATGAAACAAAACCCGGATTTCACCTTTCCGTGCCAAAGATTCGACCTTTGAAAATCCCGTTACTACGGTTCCGGATTTTTTCGCAATCGATAATCCATTCCGAATACTGTCAATCAACAATTCTTCGATAATCTGGTAAATATTACTGCTAACATTTACTTTTTGCTTAAAACCTGCCGCAAACATTTTTCGTTCATAGGCTTTTTGGACAGCTTGTTTACAATTTGTCACCCACACTCCTCTACCGGGGAGTTTGCCTTTAATATCCGGGATGACCGTTTGATCCGGTCCAATTACAAATCGGATCAATTCGTCCTTGCTACCATTCTGTCGGGTCACAATGCAGGTTCTTGTTTGCTCCTTTTTCACTTTTTTTCCAGACTGCCCAACGGTTAATTCGCTGGCATCAACCCTCGCTTGATGCTTCCTGTTCATCTATTGCCACGACATTCACTACAGCTTCACTCTCAACCGGCAATTCACTTTCCGGGCCTTCTTCAACAGGTGGAGCCAAATCCTCTTCAGTTACCCAGCCCGCATTTAATCGAGCAGCCATGACCATGGATTCTGCATCAATTCTCGACAGGCCAAATGTTTCAAGTACTCCATCAAAATGCGTCGTTTCACCATCTTTGCGCTCATTCCATCCGACCAGATCATCTGCAGCACAACCGGCAAAATCTTCAACGGTTTTGATCCCATCTTTACCTAGAGCAACCATCATCGCAGTGGTAACACCGACTATCTCGCGCAACTCGTCGCTGACACCCAGGGCTTTGCGTTCGTCATCCAGAGCAGTTTCCTGACGCTCCAGAAATTCACGAGCCCGGGCTTGCAACTCTTCTGCCGTTTCATCATCAAAGCCCTCAATTGAGGCGATCTCAAGCATGTCTACATAGGCAACTTCCTCAACCGATGAAAAACCTTCCGATGCAAGCAATTGTGCAACCATTTCATCGACGTTAAGAGCATCCACGAATTTGGTTGTATTTTGTGTGAACTCGACCTGGCGTCTTTCGCTTTCTTCCTGCTCGGTCATGATATCGATATCCCAACCGGTAAGCTGGGAAGCCAGACGAACATTTTGTCCTCTTCGACCGATCGCCAGCGACAATTGATCGTCGGGTACAACTACATCAATGCGCTCAGCCTCTTCATCAAGCACAACCTTGGCAACTACTGCGGGTTGAAGAGCATTGACAATAAAGCTGGCGGGTTCCGGTGACCAGGGAATAATATCGATTTTTTCACCCTGTAACTCGCCCACAACGGCCTGAACCCGACTGCCACGCATTCCAACACATGCCCCAACAGGATCAATTGAGGAATCATTGGATATAACAGCAATTTTTGCGCGCGATCCGGCATCACGGGCAACTGATTTGATTTCAATTACCCCATCATAAATTTCAGGCACTTCCATGGTGAACAATTTTGCCATAAATTCAGGATGCGTACGCGAAAGAAAAATTTGTGGTCCACGCTGTTCTCTGCGCACATCATAAATAAATGCCCGGACCCGGTCGCCATAACGAAAATTTTCGCGTGGAATGGTCTCATCCCGGCGAATGATTGCCTCGCCGCGGCCGAGGTCCACAACAACATTGCCATACTCGACGCGTTTTACAGATCCGTTGATTACCTCTCCAATTCTGTCCTTGAACTCGTCATATTGCTGATCACGTTCAGCTTCACGAACCTTTTGAACAATAACCTGTTTTGCTGACTGGGCTGCAATACGTCCAAATTCCATTGGCGGCAATTGCTCGGATACATAATCACCCAACTGAACTTCCGGTGATTTATCACGTGCCAATTCAAGTGAGATTTGGATAGTATAGTCTTCCACAACCTCCACAACTTCCAACAAACGCTGCAGCTTGATATCACCGCTTTTGGTATCAATATCTACTTTGATATTGGTGTCCTGCCCATATCGCGAACGCGCAGCTTTTTGAATGGCTTCAGCCATGGCCTCAATAACAATTTCACGATCAATGGATTTTTCACGCGCAACCGCATCGGCGATTTGTAAAAGCTCAAGTCTGTTGGCACTTACAGCCATATTTAATCTCCTGACTGTTTGATTAATTATCGGTCCTAAAGCATCTTTGATAAAACATGAATCGTTGAATTTCGATTGTGGCATCCCGGCAACGCTGTACGCAATTCGCCTTGCAGTTGACCAATTCCAATTTGGTTAAACGATTCATGTTTCATCAAAAGTGCTCTAAATATCTTAGCCCTGTGTTGTAATTTCACCGTCACTATCCAATCCATTCGCCTGCCTCAACGCTTTATCACGGCGCAGGGCTTCGCGAATCAATTCATCCGTCAATATCAATTTCACACTTGCCATATCTTCAATACAAATTGTGAAATCGCGATCTTCATTTTTATTGTCCAACTCTTTTCGAAAGGTAACTTTATTGTCATCAGTTGATAAAATAGTACCCTTGAATCGTTTTCGTCCATTGACCATTTGCGTGGTTTCCAGCTTGGCAATATGGCCTGCCCAGGTTTCAAAATCCGACAAGCGAACCAGCGGTCGGTCAATCCCCGGAGATGATATTTCCAGATGGTAATGCCCCTGAACAGGCTCTTCAATATCCAGCAGCGGTGAAAGCGCCCGCGATATTGCTTCACATTCGCTGACATCAATCATCCCATCAGGCCGCTCAGCCATGATTTGCATGGTCACGCCATTTTGACCTGACAACTGAACACGAACCAGACGAAAACCCAGCGCCTCAATTTCCGGTTCGACAATAGCGGCAATGCGCGCATCAAGCCCGCTTTCCGTAATGTCTCGTGGATGTTTGCTCTTCGTCACTCAAGGCTCCCGGCAAAAATTTTCTCCCTCTTTCGCTTTTTCCAACCGATAAACCCCACAAAAGCTTGATGGCATATTCCGGCAATAAAAAAGAGCGGGTGCCTTCCGGACCCACTCTCGCGAACATTTCGGAGAATTTGGACAACATATAACTGCGAATGATCAATAATGCAAGTATATTCGAACTGAAGAAGATCAACCTTCTTTGGTATTACAGTGAACAAAAGTCAAATAGACGGGATCACGGCCTTCGCGTATTGCCTTCTTCTCGTACCGGGTCGATTTCCAGCCCGTCCATGGTGTGGTTCGGTCTTTATCGTTTTGAGCCTGCCAAACAAAAGCATTATTGCGGTGAACATGATCTAGTGTCCAATTCACGTAATGTGCAATGTCGGTCGCAAACCGGAATTCACCGCCGCTTTTTAAAACCCTGGCAAACCGGTCAAGATTATCTGTATTTACAAAACGACGCTTCCAATGACGTTTTTTGGGCCATGGATCCGGGTATAACAAATAGATAATATCGAGGGAATCCGTTGGAAGCCAGTCAAGTAGCCTTGTGGCATCTTCATCAAACAAGCGTATGTTGGCTACCTGATGTTTGTCGATAGCCGATAACGCCTTGCCCATACCATTGATAAACGGTTCACAACCGATAAAACCGGTCTCACTCTGTTCGCCACAACGTTGTACCAAATGTTCACCGCCACCAAATCCTATTTCGAGAATAATCCTGTTGGCGCTGCAATTGAACAATTCCTGAAGATTTTCTGGCGCCGGTTCGTCTAGATCCAGCTTCAACCGTGGTAACAACTTTTCAAACAATACCGTCTGGGAGTACTTTAGGGGATTGGCTTTCCTTCGGCCAAAAAAAGCGCCAGCACGCCGTTGTCTGCCGGGGCTGTTATCATCACTGATAGTAATCATTCAAACGCTTTTGCAGCATCTTTCATGGCTTTCGTAAGATTGGTTTTTTCCCATGAAAATGAACCGCCCCGACCTGGCTTGCGACCAAAATGCCCATATGCTGCGGTTTGTGCGTAAATCGGTTTGTTGAGATCCAGATGACGTCTGATGCCTGATGGTGACAAATCCATTACATTTTCAATAACCCGTTCCAAACTCGCATCTGCGATCTTGCCCGTGCCATGGGTGTCAACATAAATTGACAAAGGCTCGGCAACACCAATGGCGTAGGATAATTGAATAGTACAACGATCAGCCAGATTGGCAGCCACTATATTTTTTGCCAGATATCTTGCAGCGTAAGCAGCGGAACGGTCAACTTTTGTCGTATCCTTGCCGGAAAACGCTCCTCCTCCATGTGGTGCTGCGCCACCATAGGTATCAACAATAATCTTGCGTCCTGTAAGCCCCGCATCCCCGTCCGGGCCACCAATAACGAATTTTCCAGTCGGATTGATATGCCAGACACACTTGTCAGCTATTTTGAGATCGCCCATTGCCTCACGAATGAAGGGCTCAACTACTTCCCGTACTTTTGCAGAATCCCAGCTATCGTCAATGTGCTGGGTGGAAACAACAATTTGTGTCGCCTCAACCGGTTCGCCATCTTCATAACGAACCGTGACCTGCGATTTTGCATCCGGTCCAAGTTTCGCAACTTCTCCTTCGCCCTTTTTTCGGGCACTGGCCAATAATTCGAGAATTTTATGTGAATAATATATTGGCGCGGGCATCAAATCCGGGGTTTCCTTGCAGGCATAACCAAACATGATGCCCTGATCTCCCGCACCTTCTTCTCCCAGCCGGTCAGAGGAGCTGTCTACCCCCTGGGCGATATCAGCTGACTGGGAATGCAACAACACGTCAATTTTCGCGTTTTTCCAGTGAAATCCATCCTGTTCATAGCCAATATCGCGTATGGCACGGCGAGCTGCTGAACGAAACCGGGTCGGATTAATAACCTGATTGCCGTTTTTATCCAGCTTTAGCAAACTGCTGGGCACCCGAACCTCACCGGCAATTACCACGCGGTTGGTTGTAGTCAATGTTTCACAGGCAACGCGCACTGACCATGGATCATTTCCACTCTTGCGAGCCTCTTTATAGACAAGATCAACAACTTCATCAGAAATTCTGTCACAGACCTTGTCGGGATGACCTTCTGAAACAGATTCACTTGTAAAATGGTAATTTTTCCGCATCATTATTTTCTCCGAAGGGTTCTCTAGTGCACCGACCCGGGCACTCTGACATTTCACAGCCTAAAAGTTGAGATGTCTTTTAAAGCCCGTAGCAATAAGGTCAAGTAGGCAATTAACGGGCAAATGGACATTTAAAAAAAAATTAGCCCCGATCAATAATAGCGCGGGGCCTTTTGTCTCCATATGAAGTGAAAAACCTTAGTTTCTGTTCAAGAAGTGTTGACGAAGGATATTATTCCTCAACATCCGACGCAAGGCTTTTCACCAATTCAACTAGTTTTCTGCGAACATTTACATCACCAATCTTTACAAAAGCCTTGTTGAGTTGCAAACCTTCTGAACTCGAAAGGAAATCGACCACATAATTTGGTGAATTTGATTCTATTGAACTTCCATCGCTCTCACAAGGAGCATCTTCAAAAAAGAATGCTATTGGCGTATCCAGTACCCCCGCGATATTTAGCAGCCGACCAGCCCCAATCCGGTTTGCACCTTTTTCATATTTTTGAATTTGTTGGAACGTAATACCCAAACTTTTACCCAGTTTTTCCTGGCTCATTCCCTGCATGGTTCGGCGCAAACGAACTCTGCTGCCCACATGAATATCGACGGGATCCGGTTTTTTCGTAATTTCGTTCATCATCTTAGTTTACCCTTGGCATTTGGGTCGGGAAATTCCAGTACAGGATAACAGTTCAGTTCAACCAATTTCCAAAATCTTGTTGCATTCTTTATCTGAAATTTTAGTCCCATCATTTACCATCTTGCTAACAATGTACCTTTTATCGCCAATGTGCAACGCAATTGTATTGAATCAGCCTACAAATCTTGGGTAGTCGATGAAATTCACACCTGCCTTCCACGCACCCAATTAATCGCTTCGACGCCACACTGAGGGCAGCAACATCACAATACAAATCAGGAAAAACCACCAATTTCCGATTTTCTGGTAATAAGTTCCCTCAATTGCTATCGGCAGTTCCGCATCAAGACTTCCACGTTCTCCAAGTCCAAGTATGGCATGAATTCTGCCAAAAGCATCAGAAACCGAAGAAATGCCACTATTTGCCGCACGTATAACCGGGAGACCTTCTTCTACGCCCCTTACCACAGCCTGACGATGATGTTGATAGGGACCGGATGTCTTTCCAAACCATGCATCGTTGGTGACATTTACAATCCAGTCGGCTTTTTGTCGTCCGGTTTTTGAACCATCCGGATTTGAACCTATGTGTTCTGGCTGAATCTGACCTGGAAATATGATCTCATAACAAATCAGCGGCAAAAAACTGCCGGTTGTCGAGGTCGATAACAACCTGCGTGAAACACCCTCACTAAATCCACCTTCAACACCGGTTAACTGGTGCAAACCAAGACGCTCTGCATATTCCTGAAAGGGAAGATACTCTCCAAATGGAACCAGATGGGATTTATCGGCTGCTCCGGTGATTTCTCCCCTGTGATTGATCACATAGACCGAGTTGAATACTCGCGTCTTGTTTTCATCATTCAGACCCTCTTCAACCCGCATCGCTCCGGTAATCAGAAAAGCATCTTGGGGAATCAGTTCAGCAATCGCCGCCAATTCACCTCTTCTTTGGGTCAAAACAAATGGAAAAGCTGATTCTGGCCAGATAAAATGAGTGATGTCACCATTTTTTGAATCAGATAACTGGAGATAAGAATTGAAAATATCACTTTCATTTTCTGGCTGCCATTTTTCATTCTGCTGGATTGCCGGCTGAACAATTCGCAACCGGACCTCATCAACAAATTGAACAGGATTTTGCTGAAGGCGCCAGTAACCAAATCCGACATGTGTAGCCACGAGTACAAGGCTAACCATCATAAGTGCCCTCACCCGGCGAGGTTTTACGCCTGACGCGGGTGCGAATATTGCCGGCGAGGCAAATACCAGAATTGCCAAAGGCGTTATGGCGTACAATCCCAGCACCGAGACACTCTGCATCATCAAAACATTGGTCAATGCTGCATAGCCAATCGTGTTCCAGGGAAATCCGGTTAATACTGTCCCACGCAAATATTCCGCCAGCCCCACAGATACAGCCAGAATTGCAATTCGTCGCCAGTCATCGCTCCACACCAGCCTGGCAAATGAAATAGCGACTGCCCAGAACAAGGCAAGGAAAGCGGGTATCCCCAACACGACCAGCGGCACCACCCATGCATATGTATCCACATCAACCAGAAGTGCCGCACCAATCCACCAGAGTCCGGCAAGGAAATATCCAAATGCAAACCACCAGCCGGTGACGAAAGAGGGCTTGATACGGGCTATTAAGCGACGCCCGGGATCACCTGCTGTACCATCTATCAGCCAGACCAATACGGGGAACGTAAAAAACAATATCCAGAACATGTCGGCAGGTGGCATGGCAAGCGCCGAGAGCCCGCCGCTAATGAACGCCGACATTGACCGTTTCCAGCCCCACTGGAGCATGAAAAATCCTGATATTTTTTCAAGGCTGATTGTACTCTTGATCACGAATCACCTGCAAAATGATTAAACATGGATAGCCGGTGACCTGATTTGGTCAAGCACCAAGTTGGAAACAATAAATTTAAGTTTTAGGTATAGAAGACTTTCGTAACCCCGGAAGGCGAGCATGCAAGATGCCGTTTTGTCACACAAATCACTCCTGGCAGTTGGAACCATGGTTCCCCGTTGCTTCCCATATAAAAAAATTGCAACCAAACGGCTATTTCTGCCTGACGGACCAATGAAACATTCTACAATCAATTTGATACTCATTCTGCGACATGTCTGGCGAGTCAATTTTGTGCTGTAAACGGCCGTTCTTCAACCACTGTAAAACCGGCAGGTGAGCGTCAGGGGAAGACCTTTGGCCACCGATGGATTCACTACCCGCCATCTACTACCTTTTCATTATATGGAATTTTCGTGAACGCCTCGTCGGCAAGGCCAACCAGGATGGATTTACCTGACGCGTCGATATGAAGAATGCCGTATTTCGCTTTTGAAAAGCGATCCGCCTGACCCTCCTGGAAGAAAAACGATTCCGCCCCGTAACGCAATTCACCGGTTTTCAGGCGCTGGCGAAAACGCAGGTACACCTCATTCTCGCCAAGCACCTCGCCATCATCAATTCGCGCGTAGCTCGCCAAGTTGTTGGCATCCACAGTGATAACGATTAAGCCACTGTAGGGCAGATCCTCCATGACATCCTTTGCAGGAAAAGCGGCCTTGTCATAGCGCAGAATCATGTAGTCACCCTGGATCAGCGACCGAGGGTCGACCGGGCGTAACTTCAGAAGAACCTCCCGACCTTCGTTGACGATTTTTTGCTTTGAAATAATATCGTAATTGGCAACTCCAAGAACAACCAGGAGCCCAGTAAGCAGAAAACCGCGGTAGAGATGCCTCATTTTTCCGCCTCCCGTTTCGCCGCCCACATGGTGAATGCCCACAAGACAAGGAGCAAGACGCCTGCGGCGACCAGCATCATCGACTTCGTCAGCAGCGTGAATTCCAGGTCGTAGTAGAATCTGGACAGGTAATAGGCTTCCAGAAGGATGCCCGCTACAGCCAGAAGGCGTGATCCAAGAACGTAGGCCAGCACGATGATCAGCAACACTGCCGATCCGCCCGGTGGCATGATCGCCCCGAGCGTCAAGGCAACGATCGTGAGGACAATCAGTACTATCTGCTTTTCCCGGCTTTCCAGCCCGCGCCAGATCGTGATGACTAACCATAGGAAAAGGGCGATATGCATGGCCCGAGAGAACCATCCACTCCCTTCAACCGCAGTGCCTAAGCCCAACGAGCCCAGCACAATCGTCGAGAGCGGTGCGGCAAATAGCAGGGATATCGCAGTGGGGCGGAGCTCGATGCGTGGCGGATAGAGCAACAGGACCGTACCGATAACAAGTGCCAGCGAAATAATTGTCAGCTGATAGGGCACCTCCTCGACCACCAGGGCGGCGATGAACAATCCGATCGTCAGCGCGCTGGTGAGTGTCTGGAGAATAAATCCCGGCACTTTCCAGGCGATGAACGCCGCCGGGACCATCGCCGCGATAACCGCCACCCAGAGCGACTCTGTCTCGAAACCGAGTCCACCCGCGATCAGTGCCGTCGCGGCGGCTGCCAGCGTCACAGCAAACTGCTGCCTGAAAACACCTTTAGCTTCAGCATCGGCTAGCAGCAGAAACAGGCCGCAGGCAAGGAAAACCAGTCCGACCACGGTGATCGGTATCCCCGGTTCATCAACGTTGAAGGAGATAGTCGTAAAAGCGACACCAAAGCCGATCAGGGCGCAACCGGCAATCCAGGCGCCAATCACAAGAATGGCCTGAACATACCAGGGACCGGACCGGTCAAGATTCTGGTCGCGCGCCGCCATCACCTGACTTATCAGACTGGCGTCCACATCGAGTTTCGCGGCAAGGGCAGAGGCTTCGATCATCCCGCGCTCCTTCGATCACTCGCTCGTAAAACCAGTAACAGTTTGCCCATGCCACCAGCAACGCTGATACACCACAATGTCAGTAGCGCAAAGCCGAAGACCACTGCGTCTCCATCGGCCATGATCTCAAAAACCAACCTCCCACCGACCACCATCAGGAACAGTCCGCCATAGGCGACGAGCAATGAAAAGGCCGGAAAATCAGACCACCGACCGCGATAAAGAATAATCCCGCCGGCAAACGCCGCAACCAGGATAATCACCGAGTAGAAGTGGCCGTCCAATTCAAATACGTAAGCGCAGGCCGCAACGAAGAAATGGGCCATACCGACAAAGAGCAATATGTAACGGGTCCAGATTGATGCCATCCAGGAAAAACCGGCTTGGACTGCCGTTTCTCGAAAGCCTAACGCAACTGTTAGCAGTGCTCCCAGCAAAAGAGCAGTGCTCTCGGCTTCCAGCCATTTCATTGGGATCGCCACCTGGATGCTGTAAGTACAGGCTGCAGTATAGGCGACAACCAGTAAAGTGAACCACTGGGCTGCAGACCTGGAGAATAGTGTCCACGGCAGGATTAGCAGCGCCCAGGCGACGAACAATTCAAATACGTCTGCCCCGGTCTGGTAGACTTGACCAATCACGGCAAGCAAAACACCGACGAGCACCGAGGCGGCAACCAGCAGCGCTTGACCGACAAGTTTCCCGGAGCCGACGAAGATTGCGCCCACCGCCGTCACCACAAGGGCGACTTCGATCACGGCGAACTTTGCAAAGGGGGACATATCAGCCCAATTATAGGCGAAAAAGAAAATGATACCGGACAATACATGGGCGAACCCTAGCGCGAGTAGCGCTCGGTGCGCCCACAGCGACCAGAAGCCGTCGTCACGAACCCAGGCTACCGCGTCGCGAAACGTTGAGGCGCCTACAAGGTCTGCGGAGCGTAGACGGTAAAGATCTGACAATTCAACAAAGCGCATGAGTTGTCCTCAAATTAGTCACGAAGAAACAGTGGCATTATCATTGACCTGGCTTGAGCGACCTATCGCGCGCCTGTGCAGGACGTAGCACTATCTCTTGTTGCTATGCAGTTAGCGGATTCTGGTTGATATAACAAAGAAAATCATTGATGTGAACCAAAGATGGGAAAGGCGTCGATGGTGACCAAAAAATGCCTTCCCGACGCTCATGGTGGATATCTATAGTTATCATCAAATTATGACGGCTGGTTGCCCGTTTGGTTTGTGCAAACCAAACCTTGGTAACGCTGGCATGATATATTAAGAAAGGTCACTTTTCGGTCAAAAGGGTGAATTCTGCCTTGCCTCGACTATCCCGATTGCGTCGCCGTCTGAAGTGGCAATACATACCACAATCGTAAGTCTGGCATCTTCAGGTCTTAAGTCCATTTGATTTTACTCAACGACGATGTACCGGTGTGAAATAATATTCGACGGCCGAAGCACTAGCATCGATTGCCCGAAGTTCGCTCTATCGCCAACGTTGACATGCCATGGCCTTCGATAGTTCCGCCGACACCTCTAAGCTTCGCCGCTCATTTGGTTTGTTAGGTACCGTTATGCTGGGCATAAGGGCGATGATTGGCGCTGGAATATTCGTTCTCTCCGGCATTGCTGCTGGAGGCCGGTCCTGCCCTGCTGCTCGCTTTCACCCTTAACGGTGTGGCGGCGCTCGCCATCGGGTCCTGCTATGCAGAGCTTGCCAGCGCCATGCCGAGAGCCGGCGGATCATATTGCTGGATTAAGCAGGGCATCGGTCCAGTCACCGGTTTTTTTCGGGCTGGATTAGTTTTTATGCCAACACTATCGCCGCCGCATTATATGCAGAAACGTTTGGTGCTTTCGCCATCGCGCTTGCTGGATTAATGATGCAATCCCTGCCAGCTCCCTCATCAGTCCTGTCCACCCCTGCCCGAATTGCCGTCATTACAATCATTACTATCGTTGAATTCCACAATTGTTGGAAACTCGGATTGAAGTTGTTCCAAGCTTCTCACATCGCCCATATTTATATAAATAACAATAGCTTAAAGAAGGTGCCTAAGTCTAAATCAAAACTTCAACAACTTGAATCACAACATGAAGAAGAACAATTGTCTCTTGTCGACTTTGAAGAGACCAGTCGCACCCTTATGGACCGACAGCCTGCTTTCCTGTAATCCTCGGACATGCGAGATGGCGCAAGGCACACAAACGCAACTGAAATAAGTGACATTTTTTTGGTGAGGCTTTGTCTGCGCCAAATGTGGATGGCATTGCCTATCCGGTTGGGTTAGATTCAGTCTTTTAGAAGAATATCGCAATCCTTGAATCGGTGGAGATTGACCTCTTGCCCAATGCCAAAGATATCCGGCACATGATTGAGATGCACGTTCCAGGTGCCCAATTAAAAGCCTCAGAAAGATTAGTCGGGGGGGTGTCAGCAGAAGTCCATCGTCTTGATCTATTGCAGCCCGACGGAAGTGAGCGCCGCATTGTGCTCAGATGTCATGGCACCACGCACTCTGGCCACGACGCTGAACTCGAATTCGAACTCCTGAAATCACTGTTTGAGGCTGGTTTGCCTGTGCCAAAACCAATCAGCGTTGATGCCACCCGCAAATTGTTGGAACACCCATATCTGTTGATTGAGTTCGTTGATGGTTCGTCTTCCATCGCACAATCCAGGGTCAAAACATACATCGACAAGATGGCTGAAGTGCTCGCAATGGTGCATGGAACGGCAACTGACACCTTGCCCGCCCTGCCGCCCCGACTGGACCCTCTGCCTGAACTACTTGACTTTCTATCGGAGCTTTCAGAATGGTGTGATTTGCGAGATTATCTCTCAAAGCTGGAAAACAGCGCTTTTGAGGGCAAACCAGCACTCTTACATGGGGACTTTTGGCCCTCAAACCTGATCTGGTCGGATAAGAATATTATCTCAATTCTCGATTGGGAAGACGCTGCGATAGGAGACCCGATTTCGGATGTCGCCTGCACCTGTCTGGAGCTAAGATACATTTACGGTGAAAAAGAGGTGAAGGGATTCTTGAGCTCGTATGCAAACCTCAGACAGATTGAGTCGAAAAGGCTTGCACTCTGGTTAGTTTATGTGGCCGCTGCCGCGCTTCTCAATATGGGCAGTTGGCGACTTGAACCCTCACGCGAGGCGCACATGCGCCGAACCGCAATCAGAACGATGGAAGAAGCCTCGACAATTCTAATGGCACGTTGAGTCAAGCAGACTATTGCCATCAGAGCAGCATCTGGCACTTTGGGCTGGTAGCGACCATCTCATTGGAAACGTCAATCGGCAACTTGGGGTCAG
>JAAEMP010000317.1 GCA_024225445.1 Hyphomicrobiales bacterium
AGAGCAGTTTCGCCAATCGAACCAGGCCTTGGATCAGCTTTGTTGAACATGGAGGGCAATGGGTGAAGAGGTAGAAGTTGATGGTGCCCGTGTCGGATCGGGAGACTTCGACAGGTTCTCTAAATATCCAGCTACAGCACAGGAATGCGACTACCGTTGCTACAGCCACAACAGCGCGATGGATAATCAGGCTTCTCGCAAGAGGGCGGTACTTGAAGCTATTTTCCGCACGTTTCACCACAAATTGCATTTAAATTTGAAAACTCAATCTTTCTAAATCCGATATGTTTAGCTAAGGTATGGATTGGCACCGCAAATGAGTGAAGGTCAGCTGGTTGGATCGTTTAATTACTGCTATTGCTCTCACTATGGTTTTGACCTTGTCGGCAAATTCCGTGTCAGCAGAATGCCATTTTGTTTCCCTTCGCGAATTTCATGTCACTAAATCCGCTGATCCTTTTAGCAAGGGAAACTTTTCACCGCTGATTGCCCTTGAGCCCGGTCGCTATTATCCGCTGGCACCAGAATACATGGTTGAGGCTCCTCATGGCGTAATGATGCAGGGCCGAAAGTATTATATTCCGCGACACCTGGTTGATGGCAGGAACCGTTTCTCTTTACGTTTGATGATGGTTGATCTGGATAAAGACACACCCGATGATCTGGTCCTGCCACCAACCGAAAGGACTATCTCTCTGTCAGCCACAGGCTCCAGCAGCAACACTCGTCTGGTCACAAAACACTTTGAACCCTTCAGCGATGAGCCACAAATGCAGTCTAATGCCCAGCGGTTTACTTTCGAATTCAGCAATGGTCCCGGTCCCTGCGATGAAGGTACATCTGCAGGCCAATTGGCTGATTGGAGCCATCGACAGGATAACAACCTGCTAAGGTTGCATGCGCAAATTCTGTTTTACGATCGGCCTCATCCGGTCAGCGGGCACGATTATCGGCCTTACCGTACTGGCAAGATCGTCGCAGCCCGGCGCCCGTTGGCTCTGGCACGGGCCTTCGATGTGGCCCGTGTTAATGCGCTAGAATTGGTTGCGCTGGGCAGGGAGGCCCAGAATTTACGTGGGGCACCGGGCTTCAAACGGGTTTGGAACGACTACACCCGGCTTGTTAAACGGCTGGCGCTGCAAAAAATTCAGCTGCGCTACAGGAATGAAAACAAGATAAAGAAAGAAGCGTCAACGCCCTCACTGGCTTTTCACCCCGGGTGGAAAATTCTTCCAATCGCTGGTGAATATCCTGTTTTGCCACCGGAATGGGAGATAGCAATTGTGGGGAAGTAACGGGACACA
>JAAEMP010000318.1 GCA_024225445.1 Hyphomicrobiales bacterium
CCCAGTGAATGAGGATGAAGCGCAAATGGCAAATAGTGGAAGCCGAAACCAAAGCCGCAGTATATACTGTCGGCAGTCGGGAAGAGGCAGAAGGACTTTTAGAACTAATCGAAACAAATGAACGTTTAACCGGAATATTTATCCCTAACGCTTACGATATCAGACCGCAACCAATAGTTGACTCAAGAATTTTTCCAGCAGGAGAATTGTTCGCTTGAATACGAGGTTGTGGACTTTGGATAACAGAAACGCTTAACAGCTAAAGATTTTGAAGCTCGGTGGAGAGCAGGAACTAAAATTTAGGGCGGTCGCCTCTCCTCCAGATGCATGTTTCTCTCATAATGTCCTCTCTCAGGGGCGACCGCTCTCCTTTAAAACTAATCCAGCAAAAGATTAATATCACTAAAAGACAAGAGGTATTGAGATGGGGCGTTTTGTGTCAAAATCAGAAGTATCTGAATATAGCAAAGCTGAGATTGGCGATGATCTAGTAAAACACGCCTATCTCTCAGAGAAGGGAATCATTTTTCAAGCCGTCGTAATAACTGTCGTCTTAGCAATTTCATTTCTTACAGTTATCACCTGCGGCATTGTGAAATACTTACAGAATTAGACTACCACGTCCAAGCGTAAATTTAACGTAGATAGCGCTAAATGTCGTTAAAACTACATACAGCAACAAAGAAATCAAGTTTTTTGACAATTGCAAGGGCACGAACTCGGGAGTGATGCCTCGAAAAACACTTCAACATAACAGATGTACGTCGACAACCGCAACTTTAAACTTTAAGGAGGTTAACGCCCTAAATACATATATAGGCGAGATCGATAATTTAAATTTTACCAGCGACAGGAACTCCCTTATGAATGTTTTCTCTCTCTTCTTTGCCTATCACATCCTGTCGCTGGTTTTTATTGACTTAACAACTTTAGCAAAAAGGGAAAAGTTATGATCAGTAATGCAGTAACTATGTTTAATTTCGAAGATGCCAATGTCAGAGTTATTAGCAAGGATGAAGAGCCGTGGTTTGTCGCCAAGGATGTGTGTGATGTGTTGGGATTATCAAATATCACAGAAGCTCTAAGGAATTTAGATGAGGATGAAAGGGGTTCAGAATTACTGAACACCTTTGGTGGAGCTCAAAATTCAATTATCATCAACGAGTCTGGACTCTACTCTCTGATCTTGAGAAGTCGAAAACCTAATGCCAAAAAATTCAAACGTTGGGTTACTAATGACGTACTGCCATCCATCCGCAAGCATGGAGCTTATGCAACACCGGATGTCATTGAAAAGGCACTAATGAACCCGGACAGCATGATAAGACTTTTAACAGAACTAAAGAACACTCGCAAAGAAAAGGAAAAACTTATTCCGAAGGCAGCACATTCCGATTCACTCTGCGACAGTGAAAGTCTGTTCACTACTACGCAGATTGCTAAGCGTCTTGGTACGGGAGCGCAGTCCTTAAACAAGTTCCTTATATATAAAGGAATATTACGGCAGGATAAAATGCCAGCATTCAAAATTCAAAATCGCAACGGTGAGCTGTTTAAAATCGTCGTTCACAAAATCAGTGAAGATAAAACTACGCAATACATTAAATGGTTTGAAGCCGGAGCTCGCTACATAACAAGCTTGTGGCAGCGTGATGACCTGCTTCTGGCATAGAGTTTTCCATGATGACTCCGTTTGCTTCCTGCGACCGGGCGGTGGAAACATCGCCCACTATTACCCCAGAGAAAGAGGAAAAATATTATGAAGCAACGACATATAAGAATCATATCCAAAACAGCAACTTGGCTTTTTGCTATTTCACTAGGTTTTTCGTTTTGCAGAGTATGCGTAAAGTACGAATTTGCCCTTGGTGTTATCGGCATAGTCCTGACAGCATTAGTCCTTATCGCTCTCGCTACTAATGCAGCCTACTACTTAGCTGAGCTTTATAAGGAGTATAAAAAACGACAAGCCAAGCAGCAAGCATGGCAAGATCATATCACCAAGGAGCTGGGAAAAACTAAGGATTGTTTTGATTGGTTTGAGAGGCATCGCCAAGAAGCTTGTCACCGTTTAACTCGAGTTGAACGCGATTTAAAAGAAAGTCAAAAAGGCTCAGCATAAGGAGGCCATGATGTATATCCACGACACCACGAACTTTAAGCAAGGACTATGCTGTGATTTATGCTTAGAAGATGACTGCAGCGAATGTCCTTTTTATAACCGAGCTTACTTTCGAACTCTGTATAAGCAATAGGAGATCAAAATGCGTACGCCATGTCGCAACTGTATTCGGCATAACACCGCCCACTGCGACCCTGATTCGAGCGATTACGGCGGTTGCTGTAATTATCAGGCTTTCAGTAGCGCCGAATTAGAGGATTACCGAGATTTTAATATTCACCCTGTAGATGATATGGAGGAAATAGAAGATGAATGAAATAGCTAAAGTTGAAAATATGAGTATCGCCGAAATCAAAAGCAATGTGCAGGTGGTGCAGAACGTCTTAAAAAACGTCATGCTGAAAGGCTGCCACTATGATAAGATCAAAGGCTGCGGCGACAAGCCAGTTTTGCTAAAGCCGGGAGCTGAAAAAATCCTTGCTACCTTTATGATCGGTACGGAAATCAAGACTGAAGACTTGGGCGACGGCTACGATCACCGCTACCGAATAACCTGTCGCGGTTTTCACATTCCAACGGGCAATACCATCGGTTACGGAGTTGGTGAAGCTTCAACTGCTGAAAAAAAATACGCATGGCGGGAAGCGGTCTGTCAAGAGGAGTTTGATGAAATCATCGAATCGCGCCGTCAAGAGTATTGGAAAAAGGGATATAAAAATAATTCACCACAAAAGATACTGCAGGTACGGCAAAATCCCGCTGACTTGGCTAACACCGTTTTAAAGATGGCCAAGAAGCGGGCGATGATTGACTTGTGTCTAACGGCCACTGCCTGTTCTGACATCTTTGAACAGGACTTAGATGAGGAACATATCCGAGAGAATGTCAAACCAGAGGCCAAGCAATATCAACAGCCACAGGCTAAACCTGAGGAAAATGATGAAACGGTGATTTCTGAAGCCCAAGCAAGACGCTTATATGCCATCGCCCAGAATTCTCAATATGAACCGGGCCAGATTAAAACAGCTCTGGAACATAAGTATGGAGTACCGGGCGGTAGTAGTCGAGCTCTACCATGGCGCTTGTATGAACGTATCTGTCAGGACATTGAACAAGGTAAGTTAGATGCTTGAATTTAATGCCATAAGTCATGAATACCGCCTGAATGGTGTAGTAATTCCCGGAGTTACTTCAGTTCTGGAAGCCGCTGGTCTGTCAGATTTTTCTCAAGTAAAGCCGCAGACTTTAGAATTGGCGTCAATACGTGGAAGTTATGTACATCAAGCGTGTGAACTGTTTGATTGTAAAAGGCTTGATGTTGACAGCCTTGATGAAGAGGTTGTCGCTTATTTTTCAGCTTGGCAATATTTTCGTCATGACTTCAAGCCGGAGTTTACCCTGATCGAACAGCGCGTCTTTAATCCCAAATTACACTATGCTGGAACCCTTGACCGTTTGGGCTATATCGGAGAGAAAAATATCCTGCTGGATATCAAAACCGGAGTTAAGTCTTTTGCGCACGGCCCGCAGTTGGCAGCTTATGCCGCCTGTCTGCCTGATGAAGTTAGCGAGCGTTGGACAGTTTACTTAAATGTCAGTGGCGAATACCACATTGAACATCACAACGATCCGCAGGATTGGCCAGTGTTCCTTTCCGCTTTAAATATCTACAACTACAAGCATAAGGTGAGAGTATGATTAACGAAACAGCAATAATGAAACAGGAAGTAATGCCGTGCGTTCAGCTGGCTAATGACTTGGCTATTATGGATGATCAGGACAATGCCGCGGCAGCTGATATGCTTAAACAGGTCAAGCAGGTACAGAAGAATGTCAAGGCTGAAACTGGTCCGGCTGTCAAAGCCGCCCATGAAGCTCATAAGAAAGTTAAAGCGCTGGAAAACAAGTTGATTAATCCGCTTAAAGAAGCTGAGCAGATTATTAAGGGTAAGATGGCGACTTTTTTCGAAGAGCAAGAACAGCGCCGCCTTGCTGAAGCTGAGAAACTGCAGGAGGCAGACCCGATGCAGGCAGTTATGGCAATGGCGGAAGTGACGACTACTCAAAAGATCGCAGGGATATCCAGCCGTAAAATCTGGCGGGCTAACGTTACCGACTTTGCTAAACTTCCAGATGAGTTTAAACTCGCTGATATGGCCAAGCTAGATAAGATCGCCAAAGCCACCGAAGGGGCATTGCCTATTACCGGAGTTGAGTTTTACACTGAAACATCAATCGCAGCTCGCATTTGAGCTGAGTCTAAGGAGGAAATCATGCCTATCGATTTTAAATCATTGGAAGCTGTCAAGGCGTGGAATAAGCGCCATCCGTTTAAGCGTGAAATCATCAGTAACCTTATCGTTTGCCTGCAGTACATCCGTACTGATCACATTAGAAACAGTCATCAGGCAGTGCAATAACTCTGGAGGTATGAAGATGTTTGATATAGCAATTGACCCCGGGAAAAATGGTGGCATCGCCATTATTGGCGGTGATTATGCTAAGGCATTTAAATGTCCTGACTCATCACCGGAGATGGCAGATATTGTCCGGGAGTATGTCGTCCGGTACGGTTCGGCTCAGTGCTGTTGTGTTATAGAGAAGGTGCATTCGATGCCGGGTAACGGAGTAAAGAGCATGTTCACATTCGGAAGGAATTACGGGCAATGGCTGGGGATTCTCTCAGCGTTGCACATTCCATTTAAGGAGATTCCACCGGGCGTCTGGATGCGTAA
>JAAEMP010000319.1 GCA_024225445.1 Hyphomicrobiales bacterium
CAGTGGTCTATACGGCCATAAGCGAAGTATAACGCAGTCCAGCGGGCGTGAAAAACAAGCCTTCGCCATATTCTTGGGGCGGCCCAAATCAGCCCCCAGGTTCTTATTGGGGCTGCGTTGCAAACCTTGCCCGATATACATATCGCCCAGATACATTTTCGGGTTGCGCGCCTGGCCGAGTGAACTGATTTGACTCCATCAAATGGTTCAATCTAAACCGGAAATGCCATTTTTACCAATCCAACATATTGCAAATTATCCAATCAGGCGAACAAAAATTTGTCTGACCAGGCTTTGACTCTCAATCAATTGTGACGTGAGGGTGGCAATGTCAGGATACCCGGTTGTCTGACACAATATGTCGATTAATCCTTTTGGAGCCTGAGCGGGATCCAGTTCAGCATCCAGACAGGAACGCAATAACTGCAGAATGGTATTGTAGAGAACCATCGCGGCCAGCAATTGATCACAATCTTCCTCGCTGATCAGTTCGCCGCGGGCTGATTGTAACACGGAATTAGTATTCCTGGCCGAGGCGCGAGGTAATTTTCTATTTTGCAGAACAAGCCATTGGGCAATAAATTCCAGGTCAATCAGCCCACCCGCCACGTTTTTGCAATCCCAGGGATTGATGGTGCCTTTTTCTTTTTCGATGCGGTGGCGCATCTGGCTGATATCGGTCTTTAGATTTGCATTTTCCGTGGGATCGGCAATCAATTCGGCAATTTCAGCATCAACTCTGCAACACAATGTTTTCTTGCCCGCAACAGGCCTTGCCCGGGTTAACGCCTGACGTTCCCAGGTCCATGCCTGTTCACGCTGGTATTTTATGAATGAATCAAGTTGGGTTGCCAATGGGCCGGCATTCCCTGACGGGCGAAGACGAAAATCAAGTTCATAAACTACACCCTCAGCAGTCGGTGCACTCATCGCGGCGATAAAGCGCTGGGTAAGACGGGTAAAATACTGCGAAACCGCCAGTTGTTTTGGGCCATTTGAATAGTCAGCTTGTTTATTGTGGTCATAGAGAAATATTAGATCCAGATCAGAACCGGCGGTGAGTTCGCAACTGCCAAGTCTACCCATGGCCAGCACACATACCGAACCACCATCAACTTGCCCGTGCTTGCTTTCAAACTCTATCGTCACCAGGTCCAGCATCGCCGTAACCATCACTTCGGCAAGATCGGATAGTGCCCGACCGGCCTGGGCTGCGTTAATCGTTCCATTGATCAATCGGACACCAATCAGGAATTTCTGCTCGGCGGCAAATATCCGTGCCCGGTTTAATATGAGTTCATAATCAGAACCCTTTGACAGAAACTGGTTCAAACGCTGAGCCAACAACGAACTTTGTGGAAGTGCTGCGTTAAATGCAGGATCCAGCAATCCATCAAACACATGAGGTCGTCGTGTAATAATATCAGCCAGCCGAGGGGCGGCACTAAGCAGCAACGTTAGCAGACGAAGCAATGGTGGATTTGAATTCAGCAAGGCGAAAAGTTGAATTCCTGCAGGTAACCCCGAAATGAAGCGATCCATGGCAATAAGTGTTTCATCGGCCCTGCCGGTCTGGGCAAACTCATCTAGTAGCGACGGCGTCAATTCCGTCAATAATTCTCGCGCCTGGGACGTACGCAGAGCCGGATATCGCCCAAAGTGCCAGCCCTTGATTGTACGCATGATGTCAGAGGGACGCTGAAATCCCATTGTCGCGAGTGTTTCAATCGTATGAGGATCTTCCTCATCCCCGGTAAATACCAGGTTTCCGGAGGTTGCCGACAATTCCGGAGACATTTCGAACAGGCTGGAATAATGCATCTCAACCAGTTGCAGCATTGCTGTCAGATCGGCCGTAAATCTGTCAGCGTTTTCACACCCCATCATCAAAGCAATTCGCGTGAATTCCTCTTCGCTGGATGGTAGCGTGTGAGTCTGCTCATCACGAACCATTTGCAGGCGATGTTCAACATTGCGCAGATACCAGTAGGCTTTGGTCAGATCGCTGACTACATGCGAATTGATCCATTCACAGTCATACAGGGTATTAATGGTTTCAATAGTACGCAGCGTTCGCAACTGCGGAATTCGACCGCCCGCGATCAATTGCTGGGTTTGGGCAAAAAACTCAATTTCACGAATTCCGCCGCGACCAAGTTTGATGTTGTGACCTCTGGTGGCAATGTTCGAATGTCCTTTGTGGGCATGTATCTGGCGTTTGATCGAGTGCACATCCTGGATTGCCGCATAATCCAGATATTTGCGCCAGATGAATGGAGTCAGTTCATTCAAAAACTGTTTTCCAGCCTCAATGTCACCAGCTACAGGACGCGCCTTGATCATTGCCGCCCTCTCCCAGTTCTGGCCATACGATTCATAATAAATCAAACCCGCTTCAAGCGGCATAATGGGAGGTGTCGATGAAGGATCAGGTCGCAAGCGTAGATCTACCCGAAATACATAACCCTCGGGCGTTCGCTCCTGCAGCAGTTTGACCAGTAATTTTGCAAATCTGGAGAAAAATATTGCGGGATCAATGTTAATTACCCTTGTTGCGGCCTGTTCATCATAAAACAAGATGAGGTCGATATCAGATGAATAATTGAGCTCATGAGCACCATGTTTTCCCATCGCCAATACGATCAAACCGCTATTGACTGAAGGATTTGCACTATCAGCCAGATCAAACTGCTGCTTTTGGCCAGCTGACAGGAGGGCAAAATTAATTGCTGCTCCCAGCGAAGCATCGGCAAAACCGGACAGGATTTGTGTAACTTTTTCGCAATCCCACCAACCTCCCAGGTCTGCCAGCGCAGTTGCAATGGCAATGCGGGATTTCATTTTCCTGAGCACCGACATCAGATCTTCTTCGTCAATGAGATTATAGCCCAGCCTGCTCGTCTCCCGCAGGGAATTCTGACAAAAATTTTCAAAACCTGATGCAAGCAGCTCATCAAGTATAGCTGGAGCAAAGTTAATACGATCTCGAAGATATGGAGAATTTGATATCACTGAGCGCAGAAAATTCCGAAACTCCTGACAGGACTCGATGATATCAAGCGCGAAACGATAACCACCAGCCGTTAATTTCTCGACCAGATCATCGAGAAATAATTGTGCACGCGTCTCATCCAGGCACTTTATTTGTATAGGAGGAATCCAGTTCATAACCTTGAGTTTAGCCAGTTCGGGATATGAAATGGAAGTCCAAAAAGTATTCAACGCAGGCTTTTTGTCAGAATTTCAGTCAGTAGCGGATTGATGACAACTGATTGTAACTTGCAAGCGTTCTATTTCCAGGGCTGGACCTATACAGGAAATTCGATAACAACCTTTAAGCCCGGATCATTGTCTTTTAGCGCAAGAGACGCAAAGTGCATTTTTGCAATTGCGCTCACCAGTGCAAGGCCAAGGCCTGAACCCGGCAGATTTCTGCTCTGTTCCAATCGATAAAACCGTTGAAGAACCTTGCCGTTTTCATTGTCGGGAATACCACTACCATGATCGGCAACCGTGATAACAACCCTGCCCTTCAGTGATCGGGCCTCTACCTCGATCAAACTCGAATCTGACGTAGTGCTTTTGCCATATTTCAGCGCATTATCAATCAGATTGGAAATCATCTGACTTAGTAGTTCCCGGTTGCCGTTCACCTTCAAATCATCTTCAATTCTGGCTCGCAATTGAAAATTCTGCTCTTCGGCAGCAGGTTCATACAATTCTACAATATCAGCAGTAATTTCCGATATGTTTTGTTGCGCCATCTGCGCTGTCGATGAACCGGATTCCACCTGCGATATCATCAACAATGCGTTGAAGGTCTTAATCAGATTTTCAGATTCCAGCAAAACATTTTCCAGCGCTTGGCGATGGCCGGCAGTTTTACTTTCTTTTGCCAAACTGGCTTCCACGCTATTGCGAATACGGGTCAGGGGCGTTTTCAGATCATGGGCAATATTATCAGAAACCTGCTTTAATCCCTCATCCAGCAAATTGATGCGATCAAGCATCGAATTGAGGCGCACCGACAAACGGTCAAATTCATCACCGGACCCGGATATCGGCAAACGCTCTTCGCGATCCCCTGACATTATCCGATCAGTCGAGCGGGCAACCAGATCAATTCGCTTCAACACCCGCCTGCCAACGAAAAACCAGGCAAGAAAACCAAGTGTGACCATTGAACCCAGGGCCAATGCCAGAGAATTAAAGATAAGATTTCTGAATTTTTCCGGCTCACCTATATCGCGACCAATCAAAAGACGCATGCCATTTGGCAATTCAACAACACGCGCCAGTGCGCGATATTCCGCACTCTTTGATGTGTCAAAACGGGTGTAACTGAACGGATGATAGGTCCAGCCAATATTATTCAGCACCCCTGCCTCAAGGTTCAGCACATTGCCGGCAAGAATCTCACCGGACGGATTTGATACAATATAAAGATTTGCACCAGGCGCGCGGGATCGCAATTCAAGAGCAGATATTGCGCCGTTCAGACCCGCTTCCTCATAAATTTCCGCAAACTCCTTGAGTTCATCATTTATCGAAACTGTCACCTGCTGTTTAAGCAGGGTTACAGTGCCCGCGGTAACATAAAATATTAATCCGAGCGCAGTGGCGCCAAACAACAGGGAATACAAAACTGTCAGGCGGACAGCAGTAACAGAAAATAATTTGCGTAATCGCTGCATGTTACTCAAGGTTTCCTAAACGCGGATTTCCAACAATTTTGTGCTTGACCAGAAAGCTGAATGACCGTTCAAGAATGCAGGACATCTGTTCTCAATCAACTGAATCTTTTTGCAGGATATAACCCTTGCCGCGAATGGTATGTAAAAGCGGGAACTCAAATTCCTTGTCAATTTTGCCCCTTAACCGGGAAATATGAACATCAATTACATTGGTCTGGGGATCGAAATGATAGTCCCACACCTGCTCAAGCAACATGGTACGCGTAACTACTTTGCCGGCATTGCGCATCAGGTATTCCAAAAGGCGAAATTCGCGCGGTTGCAACAGTATTTTGATATCACCACGAAACACTTTATGGGAGAGGCGATCCAGTTTCAGATCACAAACCGTAATCAACGTATCGGTATCATCGACAATCTTTCGTTTTGACAATACTTCAATACGAGCCAATAACTCACTGAAAGCATACGGTTTTGTTAGATAGTCATCGCCTCCTGAACGCAACCCTTCAACCCGGTCATCAACCTGGCCCAGCGCTGACAAAATAAGCGCAGGTGTCATGTCTCCGCGATCCCGAAGTTTCCTGAGTAAAGACAAGCCATCCATTTTTGGAAGCATCCTGTCGACAACCAATACGTCATATTCACTGCTGTCGCACATGACAAAAGCCATCTCGCCATCACCGGCGTGATCAACGTTGTGGCCTGCTTCATCAAGCGCATTAACAAGATAGTCTGCTGCCTGTTTGTCGTCTTCGATAATCAAGATATGCATTAGGTATACCTACAACAATAACAATATTTGAAAAAGCAAAAAGCGGTGAAGTCAAACTTCACCGCCTGATTGTTTGATTTGAATGAGAGTGCATTAGCCACGGCGCAAAGGAACGGCGAGGAACCTGCTGTCTCCATCGCGCTCAACCTGAAACAGTGCGGCTTTGCGGTCTAAATCCTTTGCCTGCCGAATTATTTCCAGCACCTGCTCAGGAGTGGCAACCTCTTCTCCGTTGATGCTGAGAATATTGTCACCGATACGAATACCACGTTTTGCAGCACGGCTACCCGGGACAACATCTACTACTTCAACGCCATTACCATCACTTGAACTGCGCAATTCAATGCCAATTCTGGCGAGGCTCTTGAAGGATTTTGGTGTGCCCCTCTGCCCGGTTGGAGCATTTTCTTTCAAGGTACCCAGTTTAAGGGTAACCTCCCGGCTCGCTCCATCGCTCCACAACGAGATTTTGGTTTCCGAATCCGGTGAGATTTTTCCAATCTCACGTGCAAGTGCGCGTGGACCCTTTATTTTTCTGCCATTCACCGCTGTTATCACATCACCAGGTTTGATCCCGGCGGATTGAGCCGGACTTTCATCCTGGGTACTGGCAACGATTGCTCCTCTTGCATCTTTCAGACCTATTGATTCTGCAATGTCCCTGGTTACCGGCTGGATCTTGACCCCAAGCCAGCCGCGCATAACGTGGCCATCGCTGATGAGATCATCAACAATTCCGGATGCTGTGGAAGCGGGAATTGCAAAGGCAATACCGACATTGCCGCCGGACGGGGAGAATATCGCAGTATTCACGCCAACAACCTTGCCGGCAAGATTGAAAGTGGGACCGCCGGAATTCCCCTTGTTTACCGCCGCGTCAATCTGGATGAAATCATCATAACGGCTGGCACTGATCTCACGTCCATTGGCAGAAACAATGCCGGCAGTAACGGTGCCGCCCAGACCGAACGGATTTCCCACTGCAACAACCCATTCACCAATTCTCGGATTTTTGTCGTCGAACGCCACATAGGTGAACTTGTTGTCCGACTTGACTTTTAGAACAGCGAGGTCCGTGCGTTTATCACTTCCGACAAGAGAAGCTTCCAGTTCCCTGCCATCATGCATGATCACGGTTATCTTGCTGCCGTTTTTGATCACATGGTTATTGGTAACAATATAACCGTCTTCGGAGACAAAAAATCCTGAACCCTGCGACATTCCGAAGCGCCTTAAACCGTGATCACGGCGTTTGCGCTTGGAGTGGCGTCTGCCCTCCTCGCGATCACGGCGTTTGCGCTTGGAGTGGTGTCTGCTCTCCTCGCGATCACGACGGTGATCACGGAAAAATGGAAAATTTTCTTCATCATCAAAGAAACGCCGGTCGAAACGGAATTCGCGCCGGTGGCGACGCTGATTGGCCATCTCCACTCCGGCTTCCACCCGCACACTGACAACAGCGGGAGAAACAGCTTCAACAACGTCGGCAAAACCAGGCACCTGGGGTGCAGCCAGCGTTACAGGCTCAGCACTGGCAGATCTGATATCGAGAATTGGCGAGACCATGCCAAGGCCAAGCGTGGAGGCACCAAGTGCGCCAACCAGTGCCATTTTGGTGACTAATTTGGGGGCAGATATTTTTGAAATGCTCATTTCCAGGTTCCTTGTGTGGCAAAAATGTTGACCGGCAAACCCTGACCAATTGCTCAACGCCCAGTGGGCAATTAATGACTTGCTGCGGTTTTTCCAATATGGGGAAGTAAAACTTACATTAACATTGCCGGGGGATTAAACTTTGGTAACAATGGTTGATTGGTGAATGATTTTCGGGCGAACGCCTGATCACAGGCCAGTACAACCACAAAAACGCGGTTTGAGTGGTACAGCGCCAGCCAAAAAGGATTGGAGCAAAACGGGTGTTCCTACAGCAAAAGCAAAAGACTGGTCAAAAAAAGTGGATAGGGTGAAGGATATTAAGAAAGCACCTACCCCGCGCCACCTTGGCATAGGTATCGACATAGGTTTGCTGGTAAACCCGACCGACACCTTTCAGGGTGCCGACATAGAAAGTGTCCTGCGAGCCCAGATAACCAGGGTGGGCGGTATCGATCTCGCCGCACGCCCATCATCGTCCAACTTCTTCTTCTCAAGCGCCTGTACCTGAGCCTCTGTGAGGATAATGCCATGTTCGGCAACCTTGGCTTCCAGCGCTTTCAGGCGCAGTTTGAAGTTGAACAGATCATGGCGCAACCAGATAGAACGCACTCCGGAAGGGGAAACAAATATCCCTTTCTTGCGCAGCTCATTGGAGGTGCGTGCCTGGCCATAGGCAGGATAGTCCGTGGCTTACTTAACCACCGCATCTTCAGTCACCTCATCTACCCGGTTGGCAAGGTTGGGCTTGCGACGATTTCGATCCAGCAGGGCTTCGACCCCTCCCTCATCAACGGCACTTTTGTAGCGATAAAATGTATCGCGTGAAAGGCCCATCACCTGGCAGGCTTTTGATACATTTCCAAGCTCGTCAGCGAGGTTGAGCAGTCCGACTTTGTGTTTGATGATGTTTTGAGTAGTATTCAACATAGTGGTTTCCTTTGGTTTTGTGGTTGGTGTGCACCACCATCAAAACCGATACCCACAGGCTCTGGCAAGAGCCGAACCAGTTCCATTCCAGCTAGCTGGAATGGAACTGGTGTCATATCTCATCTGAACTCATACAGCTAAGCATTTGCGCAACGGTTGCGAGACTCTCGGCTTCAAAATCCGGTTTCGCTTTTTCGGCACCATATCCGGTGCGACCGAAGATATGCCCCGGTCTGTTGACCCAAATGGATTTTAGCCCAATCGCGTTTGCTACGACTATATCAGCGCGCTTGCTTTGGGCAACGTGTAGCACACGATCCATCGGGATGCCCAAAGCCCTCAAGTCAGAAAGTCCCGCCCAGAAATGTGCGTGATCCGGCTTATATGCTCCGACCCGCTGCGCTGTGACCACGACATCAAATTTGATTCCTGCCGCCAACATAGCGCTCCCAAATGACTGCTCATCAACATTGCTGAGGGCCGCCAGTTTGAGACCCATCGATCGCATATCGCTCAAAGCTTCCACGCTGTCGCCAAAGGGTTTGTGGGTTGCGGCAATGCCTGAAAAACGTTCGAGTGTTCTTGATGTGACGTTAACGCTGAATTCGGTGGCCATCCGCCTCAAAGTTCGCTTTAGGACCTCCGGATAGCGAAGCGCTGGACGCTCATCTTGCAGCGGTTGCCGAATATGGTCATAGACCGAGAGCAATTTAGTAATCTCGATAGTCAGTCCACATGACGACGCCCAATCGCTTAGAAAAGCCGCTATCTCAGGTTCCCAGTTCAGGATTGTTCCGTAAACATCAAAACTCACTGCGTCGAACTTGGTAGCATTGAGCATCACAACATTATCCTTCGAGATTAATTGAAAGCGAGATTAGTCTATATTCGAATTTCCTTCAAATTCAATATTTTTCCGTGACAGTCGCAAGCAGGTCGCAACCTTGACAATAACCAAATCAAAAGTGGTACTTTGTCCTGTGTGGATGGCCTTAAGCTATCAAAATTAAATATTTGACGAACGGCTGTTCCTAACCCTAAGCGCATGCTTTCGAGCTTGATGGTCAGGTCTGAACTTCTACAGCTAATTCATGCTGGCGGTGGATCGGCCCACTTTGGCGTATAGGACGTATCGATCTGGCTTAGGGCATCTAGCAACGCGACTGGGTCAGATTGCACGCACGTAAGAGACCGGTTGGCTTCTGTTACAAAGCCTTCACTCACAAGATGGTCGAGAAACGCTACAAGCGTGTCGTAGAATCCTGAAACATTCAAAAGCCCAATTGGCTTTGCGTGGATGCCCAACTGGGTCCATGTCCAGACTTCGAAAGTCTCTTCCAAAGTGCCAATGCCGCCGGGCGACGCGACGAAACCGTACGCTAGCTCGCTCATACGTTGTTTACGAGCGTGCATTGTGTCGATAACGTGCAGTTCGGAAAGCCTGGGATGAGCGGTTCCAGTTTGGCCAATTTCCTTGGCAACACACCTACGACTTCACCACCCGCGTCCAACGCGGCATCGGCTATCTGTCCCATCAGTCCAGCCGATGTGCCGCCATAGACGAGACGCATACCACGATCAGCGATTGTACGGCCGAGTTCACAGGCAGCATGTGCATACGTCTTTTGGTTCCCAGAACTGGAACCAGTGAACACACATACGTTTGAAATTACACTTTTCACCTTGGTCATTGGCAAGCCTCGTTCCGGTAAAGGACAGCATCAAGTTCGGTAATCTATTTCTGATATCTGCACAAAAGACATGCAGATATCAGAACTCGCTCCACTGGAGATCACTAGGCCACCGATTTTCGAATGACAATCATAAAGTACTATTGTCTTGCATTCTTGTCGTGGCCAACGGCAGCAAAGCCCGCATTGCCGTCATTTGACTGTTGTAAAATGGAAGGAGGCTGTGTGAAAACTCTGACTGAGAAAATCTTGGTAGAACGCCATTCTATAAAACAGACTCACATGAAACACTGACCTCTTGAGAACACCAAAAGCATTGGAAAATTGAAATCCATTCTATTGGCGCTGCAAGATTTCGGGTTTTCACATAGCCTCCACCCTTTCCGCACCTTTACACAAATTCAATCCGTCAAATATTTTATATCCTTATCGTCAATTCGGGATAAGACGTTGTTTCCGATTGTTTTGAGATTGATTGCAGGCTTTCTTGATTTGAGGGTGTATGCGCCAGAGCCACAAGCAGGTTGACGGGGAAATTGTCTGGTTTTCGGTGTCTTGAATGTTAGATTTGACAGATTTCTTTCAACTGTCCGATCACAGCCTCGACGATTGCCCGTTTTGCTAGAAAAAATTTCTCGAACGATAAACGTTTGATTGGTTTCATGTTTCGCTTGGTTTTGGTAATGAAATTGACCCCCATTTCCGCCAGTTACTTCGCCATCGTTTTGGAAATGTAGCTCTTGTCACCGGCCGCCAGTCCTTGCAGTTTTTTGAACAGTTTGGGCACCGGTTTGCGGTCATCGATATTGCCGGGCGTTAGGCAAAAGGCCGAGTTCAAACTGCGGGAAAAATGTCTTGCAAAAATCATCAATCTCACAGAATATCTCTTCGATGGGAGCCATGGGAGACCTCCGTGGATGGCAAGAATCAATCAATCCAAGCCTACTCCCATCATCAACCCCGTGTGAATCAGTAAATAACAGACCCTTATCCCGAATCGACGTTATTTAACGTCAATTCGGGATAAGCACTCGCTAACTATTTGAAATATAACGCAGCAGGTAGATGAAGGCCATTTTGTAAGAATCCCAACCGGTTTTTTCGGTATATACATGGCAAACTCACTAGTTGCGACAAAAACATTGCTCACCTTCGTCTTTCTCTGGCTCGACCAGAGAATCCAGGCTGAGTATCGGTACTGTATGATTAGACACTTTGGACAGGAGGTGCTATTTTGGCGTGTGCTGGGGAAAAATTGTTGCACCTAATCGAAGATATTGACCCCATCTGGCGCTCGACAGACTGCTTTTGCGTGTATTCATGCGCATCCTGTCCCCTCACCTGTACTACGTGCCTAATCAGACGGTACTGCATTGATTAATAAAGGGATTTCATTGCTCTCTGGATCCTCGGATCGAGTCAGAGGATGACGAAACATGATTTGCGACCA
>JAAEMP010000320.1 GCA_024225445.1 Hyphomicrobiales bacterium
AATGATAGACCCGAAGTCTATGCTTCGCTTGTTGTTGATCAATCTATCGATGAAGACCAGCCTGGCTGGAGCTACACGATTGACGATGATACTTTCTTCGACGTTGACAATGATGTGTTGACATTTGAAGCAGCCCTTGCCAATGGCGACCCATTGCCTGAGTGGATTTTGTTTGATGCCAAGACTCTGACTTTTTCCGGCACACCGCCAAAGAACTATCATGGTTCGGATACAATTGTTGTGACCGCATTCGATGGAACGGAAGAGGTGACGACGGAATTCAAGCTCACTGTCAATGCGGTGAATGACGACGACGTCATCACCGGGTCAGATACTACTATCGAACAGAACGGTGATTACGGACTTGCGTCTACGGAGAGCCAATATCTGATTACCGGTGATCTGGCCGGTGACATCGCATTGAGCAAAAATGGTGAGTCGGTTGGCTCAACAACCTTTAAAGGCTGGAGTGCTATTCAGGTTGAAGAGCATTCTGAGGGCGGATTCATGGTTGCGTGGCGTCACACTGACGGAGGAGAATTGATTTGGGAGACTGATCAGTCCGGCAATTATCAAACTCACCGTTATGTCGATCTGGCGGATTATGAAACTACATTTGATTTTGATTTTGATCAGGACGGTATCATTGGCGCCGAGGACCAAACGATTGAACAGAACGGCAATTTCGGGCTGGCGTCCATTGGGAGCCAGTATATGATTACCGGTAATCCGGGTGGTGAAATTGCATTGAGCAAAAATGGTGATCCGGCTGACCCAACCACCTCTAGAGGCTGGAGCGCTATTCAGGTTGAAGATCGACCTGAGGGCGGGTTCATGGTAGCGTGGCGTCACACTGATGGAGGAGAATTGATTTGGGAGACTGATCAGTCCGGCAATTATCAAACTCACCGTTTTGTTGATCTGGCGGATTACGAAGTTGCCTTTGAGTTCGATTTTGATCTGGACGGTTCCATTGGCGCGCCTGAAGGACAAGATGACCCATTGGAGGCAGTTGGTGGAAGCAATTTGCTTTACGATCCAACTGGAGTTGATCTGCCTGTTATCGAGAATGACAACGGAACGGATTATTACAATATCTAAAATTGTAGAAGTTTAGACTTGATCTGACAGTTTGCCGTTTTGCTGGCGGGTTCTGTCAGGTCAGACAAATTGAGGATGTCGCTATTTGGATAGTTTCCAATCAGTCATGGGCGCAATTGACCCTTTTCTGCCGAGCAGTTGCGATGTTGCAACAGTGAGACTACGCCCTTTGCAAACGCGTTTCAAATTGCATGACTTACGATGTTGGCTGACATCATTTTTGGCATCTTGCTACCCTCGGATGCCCCTATTGTTATCTGCAGTTACCGGTAATTCATACTGCATAAGATAGACGGTGCCTGATCCTCGCAAAGTTGGTTTTGTCATTTGTTTGACAAATGGTTATTTACATGCCTAAAAACCATGTTAATGTTAATGTTCTTGGAGATAGAAATTGAATCAATATTTGCATTGGTTGTGAGGCCCATATTAATGTTGAACCTGCTTAACACCTGCGCTCGAAACACTTGCGCTCGAATTGTATTATCAACAGCCTTCCTGGCAGCGTCTTCACTGGTGGTGCAGGCGGGTGATGATCTGCCAGCGCCGGTTTATCCGGTTGCCACCTGGTCCGGTTTCTACGCTGGCGTTCACGCTGGCGCGGTTGATTCGCAAACCAGAATTCGCGATGAAGATTATACGCTTTTTGATACGGATGGCGCCACCGCTGTGACCAATGATCTGACCGGGTTGACGGGCATTCATGGCGGATACAACTGGCAGGATGGCCACAAGGTATTTGGCATTGAAGCTGACTACACCTGGACCAGTGCCGGGCGGACGCGGCTTCTTCGTGGTGCCGGTCAAAACCTTTCATCCGATCTGAGTGGATTTGGCAGCATAAGGGGGCGTGCCGGGGTCGCGGTTGATAATGCTCTGCTTTATCTGACCGGCGGTATCGGATATGTAGATGCTGACGTCGGTGGTGGTGACGATTTTGACGATCAATTTGTCAGCGAAAGTGATTTCCGGTCGTTTGTCGCTGGTGCAGGCGCCGAATTCAAGCTGCGTTCCAATTTGTCGTTACGCCTTGAGTACATGCACCATTTATTCAACGAAAAGACTGTTTTTTGTGAATACAGGGATTGCGTTTACCCGGCAGTATTTGGCGGTTCTCTGGGCGTATTGCGCGCTGGTCTGACCTACCATTTCGGCCAGGGAGCAGAGGAGGTTGTGCAACAAGGCAATGATGTTTGGTCCGGATTTTATGGTGGCCTCCATGCTGGCGCTGTCGATACCGTCACCGGAGTTCAGGACGAGGACGGGGATGTGCTGGATATTGAAGGCATACCGGTCCATACCAATGGTCTGGATGTGGCGGCCGGGATTCATGGTGGATATAACTGGCTGTTTGGCTCTGCCCTTGTCGGCGTTGAAGCAGACTACAGCTGGACCAATTCGGGATTTTCTCGGATTTTTTATGATCGAGAAGAGAGTTATCTTTCATCTCAAATTGACGGGATTGCCAGTGTGCGGGCCAGACTCGGACTCGCCGCTGGCAATGCACTTGCCTATGTGACGGGCGGCGGTGCTCTGATAAACGCCCAAATCCAGGCATCTGCCATAGGTTTAAATAGCACCGGAGATAATGTGAGCTTCGATAATTTCGCTGCACTCGTTATGGGCGCAGGCGCCGAAATCAAGATAACGCCAAACCTCTCGCTACGCGGTGAATATCTTTATTATGCCTTTGACGAACAAAGCACGGTTTGCCCAGGCTGCCGCTATCAACAGCCGCAATTTGCAGACGGACAAATTCATTCCTTCCGCGCTGGCCTGAGCTATTATCTCAATGCAAACGGCACAGAAATGCCCCAGGTTGCTGTCGCTGACTGGGCCGGATTTTATGGCGGGCTTCATGCCGGTTTGGTGGATTCCACCACCGGAATGCGCGACGAACATGGCACTGTTTTTGGTTATGGAGGAAACACGGTGTTCACCACATCGCGCGATATCGGGGGCGGTGTTTATGCCGGATACCATTATCAAATGCAAAATGCCGTGATTGGCGTTGAAGCTGATTATACGTTTACCAATTCCGGCGACTCCCGGAATATTGACAACATCAGTCAATTCGTTTCTTCGCAGATTGAAGGGTTTGGCAGTGTTCGCGGTAAAATCGGTCTGGCCGTCGGTGATGCCATGTTTTATACCACAGGTGGCATCGGCTTTGTCCAGGCAGATATGTCAGGCGCTGATGAGTACCGCACAGACACAACGCAGACTGTTAGTTTCAGCGGCTTCACCGCATTGGTTGCCGGTGCGGGAACCGAATTCAAGTTGAAAGAGGATTTATCAATAAGGGCAGAATATCTCTATTACGGCTTTGATGAACAATCAGACCTGTGTACCGTTTGTGGAGTTGATCCGACCTATGCAGATGGTCAACTGCATACATTCAGGGTCGGACTGACAAAGTTCTTCTAGGGCTTATACAGCTTTGATCTGAAAATTCCAGCATTTACTTTATTGGCGTTCAATGCGAACACCTGAATGGCAGCAATTGCCACAAAATACCATGACGGGTAGTGTCGCAGGCTGGATAGTGGTTTGAAGAAAACCCTGCTCTGGCAAACACAGTTATTTCAAAAGTCGTCGAAGCTGCCGCTGCCTGTGAAGCAGCACGCAAGGCGCGCGAACTGACCAGACGCAAAGGTGCATTGGATATTTCCTCACTGCCTGGAAAAATTGAAAAATTGCATTATCACAAAATAATCATCATGACGGATGCGGATGTCGATGGCGCCCATATCAGAACATTGCTGCTGACTTTCTTTTTCCGCCAGATGCCGGAACTGCTGGAAAACGGCCATCTGTATATTGCCCAGCCACCTCTTTACAA
>JAAEMP010000321.1 GCA_024225445.1 Hyphomicrobiales bacterium
AATTGCATGCTCTTGCCGGGTTATTTTTTAAGTTCTTCTATACCCTACGGTCTCTATGGATTGGGGCCTGTAGCTCAGGTGGTTAGAGCGCACGCCTGATAAGCGTGAGGTCGGAAGTTCAAGTCTTCCCAGGCCCACCAAACCATAATGGTGCATGCAAATTCGAGTAAATACGTTGTACGTTATACGGGGCCATAGCTCAGTTGGGAGAGCGGTAGCTTTGCAAGCTTCAGGTCGTCGGTTCGATCCCGTCTGGCTCCACCATTTTGGAGCAGAATTGAGGGTTACCAAGACTACCCCGGTTTTGACCTCCCGAAATACACGCCGCTGTAAGAAAAAAGTTTGCGCAGGATTTTTGTCCTGTGCCTGTTCTAAATACATTGTGAATAGAAGATTTGTCTGGATGTCATTCAGCGAATTTGGATTATTTGTAGTCACCAAGGGCTTCGGTCTGACAGAGTTTACGGTAATTTGAAAGAATGACATGGATAGTAAAGGGTCTAGCCGACCCCCTATCGATAACCAGGACTGCCTAACCGCAGCTTGCCGGATAATATCTCGTGAAACTGGTCTTTCTACGGCACATATAACCGGCAACTTTTGTCAAGAAGTTGTTTTGTGTCGTTAGAAAATAACATTGCTTAACGATATCCATATCCAGCACACTGCCTGATATTTTACACCCTTCAGGCAGGGAAATGGACATCGGCAATGAGAATGATCAAGTGTCTTAAGGGCATCTGGTGGATGCCTTGGCATACACAGGCGATGAAGGACGTGGTACGCTGCGAAAAGTCATGGGGAGTTGCGAACAAGCTTTGATCCATGAATGTCCGAATGGGGA
>JAAEMP010000322.1 GCA_024225445.1 Hyphomicrobiales bacterium
AACGATCGACTGCTTGGCGCCCGGCTTCGGCAGACATAAGTGACTCACAAGTTTCGACAGATCTTTCTGGTTCTCAGGCGAATGAAAACCTCGGTCGAACGACAGACGCTTCACGTTGTTATCAAACGTCTCCTGCAGGCACTTTGTTTCGCGAACGGCAACGTCTGTGTCGCCTTCATCGCGGCTCATCAGAACGCCGCGAACCAGAAATCCGGCAGCGTCTTCAAATACGAGTACTTGCCGTCCAAACTGAATCGGCTCGCCCGCTTTGCCGCGTTTGTAAAGCTGTGTGTGAGGTTCGAAAATACTGAACAGCTTGTCGCAGTTCGGGACCGTTTTGCCTTCGATCACTCGTCGCCTTGCCGTGTCGGCCACGCGTTCAGTTCGAACAATAAACGCCTGCAGTGTGTTGGAGCCGAACATGTCTGTCAGTGTCGGGGCTGGCTGGCCAACGACCATGCACAATTCGCGAGCTCGCTGCGTCAGAAGTGCCGTTTTCTGCAGTAATTCGCGGTATGACGGCTTGATTCGCGTTTTGTAATTCGGGCCTTTCTTCGCCGCTATGCGATTGATTTGGCGGTTGAGCTTCTTCGCTCTTTTCAACAGATGAGCGTGCTGTCTCCAGCCGCTGATTCCGTGTTCTTCGGCGAGCAGCACACACATGGAAATGATTCTCCGGATGCCGTCATACAGCAGGCTGCTTTCGGTTGGGTAATGAATATTGGTTTCCATAACAAACGAGTCAGCCCGAACGTTTTCGATGGCATCGGGGCGAAGTTTATGACCCACTTCCACGATGGCATGATTGATCTGTTCGATCGTTTCAGGACGCAGCAGACAGAATGTGTTTCGCAGCGTCTTGTGATGAAACTCAGTTTCATCAAGACTACCGAGTCCCATGATGGCTCGTAGCTTGCGATGCTCTTCCGCGAAGTCCTGCAACTGATCGTAAGTGTAGTCGCAACCAAGACGAACAGCGGCCAGCACGCAGATGTGCCAGTAGTCCATCCCTTTGCGACAGGCATCGGTGCGTGAGTCTTTGTTGATATCCGTCGCGATCAGGGCGAGAATGCGATCGGTCAGATTTGAGTCAGAATAGACCTGCTGCAGAGCTCGCAGCACAGGAACAAGTCGATCTCGACTCTGAAGATTGAGTTCAACATTTGGAATCGGGACAGTATCCAGTCGCAGCTGTTTTGAGTAAGCTCTTCGCATCCTTGGCTCCTCGAAGATTGAGCGTGTTGACTCCGTTTTGCGTGCATCTACAACAAGCAATACGAATCTTCACCTCAACTTCGCGGAGCTTTTTGCTGTTCTCACCCCCGTTTCAACCACCCGATGAAATATCGAGTCACCCACTAG
>JAAEMP010000323.1 GCA_024225445.1 Hyphomicrobiales bacterium
AGTTTCATGAAAAAACCCGGCTCGCTCAAATCACTGGAAGAATTTGGTCGCGCAAGGTTGTCTGAAAATTTCTATATGCGGGATTTTCTGTATTCGGAGATATCCAGTTTCTATGCTATCCCCAATATTCCGGACAACCCGGATTTGGCTATAAAATCCGGAACCCGTCTCTGCCAGGAATTGCTGGAGCCGATCAGGGCCCGCTTTGGAACAGTTTCCATACGCTCGGCCTTCCGCTCATCGGCGGTAAATGAGTTCGGCAACAAAAACCGGTTAAATTGCGCCAGAAACGAGGTAAATTATGGCCACCACATCTGGGATCACCTGGATCAGGCCGGTCACATGGGTGCTACCGCATGCATCGTCATTCCCTGGTTTGCCGACCGCTTTGACAAGGGCGCCGACTGGCGGGCCATGGCCTGGTGGATTCATGATAATCTGCCTTATTCCACCCAGTATTATTTCCCCAAACTGGCAGCATTCAATCTCCAGTGGCATGAAAAACCAATACGGCGCATTGACTCCTATATCAAAGACGGAAAAGGCAATCTGACCAGGCCGGGCAAAGAAAACCACAACGGCGATCATTCACAATTCTATGACTGGTTTCCAGAAAACATTCAAAACCAACTTTGACAGACTTTTATCCGGAGACACAATATCAACATGGCCCATAAACCGACAATCAAAGACTGGCTCGACCTGGCGCAAAAGGAACTGCGTGACAGACCGCTTGATCACCTGAACAAAAAAACCGATGCCGGTCTGACGATCAAGCCACTCTATACACAAGAAGATATTGAGGGCTCCGGCAAACAGGATGGCGATGACAGTTTGCCGGGCATGACACCTTTTACCCGGGGGCCTCGCGCCACCATGTATACAGGAAGACCATGGACGATCCGCCAATATGCCGGGTTTTCCACGGCGGAAGAATCAAACGCATTTTATCGAAAAGCGCTGGCTGCAGGTCAAAAAGGCCTGTCAATCGCTTTTGATCTGCCCACCCACCGAGGCTATGATTCTGACCATGAACGGGTAGTTGGAGATGTTGGCAAAGCAGGGGTAGCCATCGATTCTGTTGAAGATATGAAAATATTGTTTGATGGAATTCCACTGGGTGAAATGTCGGTTTCGATGACCATGAACGGTGCGGTAATCCCAATTCTCGCCTCATTCATTGTTGCAGGTGAAGAACAGGGCGTACCAAAACAACAATTATCGGGCACCATTCAAAACGATGTACTGAAGGAGTTCATGGTGCGCAATACCTATATCTATCCGCCTGAACCTTCCATGCGCATCGTTGCCGATATCATTGAATATACATCAAAAGAAATGCCGAAGTTCAATTCGATCTCGATATCAGGCTATCATATGCAGGAAGCCGGGTCGACTTTGGTTCAGGAACTGGCCTACACATTGGCTGACGGTCGCGAATATGTACGCGCAGCACTTGCCAAGGGCATGGATATTGATGCATTTGCACCGCGTTTATCCTTCTTCTTTTGCGTAGGCATGGATTTTTTTGCCGAAGCCGCCAAGCTTCGCGCCGCCCGCCTGCTGTGGTCACGCATCATGGCGGAATTCAATCCGAAAAAACCTCAAAGCTCGATGTTGCGCACCCATTGCCAGACTTCAGGCGTGTCACTGCAGGAACAGGATCCTTACAATAATATTGTTCGCACCGCCTTTGAGGCAATGTCAGCCGCACTGGGTGGCACCCAGTCACTGCACACCAATTCATTTGATGAAGCGATAGCACTGCCAACCGAATTTTCTGCCCGCATTGCCCGCAACACCCAGCTGATATTGCAGCATGAGACTGGCATCACCGATGTCGTTGATCCGCTTGCGGGTTCCTACTACGTCGAAAGCCTCACCCGACAATTAGCCGATGAGGCATGGCTGCTGATTGAGGAAGTCGAGGAACTGGGCGGCATGACAAAGGCAGTTGAAGCTGGCCTGCCTAAACTGCGAATTGAAGAAGCTTCTGCCAAAAAACAGGCACGCATCGACCGCGGTGATACGGTAATTGTCGGGGTTAACAAATACCAGCTGAAGCATCAGGACGACATCGACATTCTGAATATCGACAACAATGCGGTGCGCCAGGCACAGATTACCCGGTTGAACCGCATCCGCAAAACCCGTGATGAAACTGCCTGCACCAAAGCACTGGAAAATCTGACCCGAGTAGCAAAATCCGGTGAAGACAATATTCTGCGCCTTGCAGTGGAAGCCGCGAGGGCAAGAGCCTCGGTAGGTGAGATTTCAAATGCCCTGGAATTAGCCTGGGGGCGTCACAAGGCTGAAACCAGAATGGTTAGCGGTGTCTATGGCCATTCGTTTGAAGATGACGCCCATTATGATGATGTGTGCAAGGAGATTTCCGGACTGGAAAATGAACTGGGTCGCAAACCAAAAATTCTGGTGTTGAAAATGGGTCAGGATGGCCATGACCGCGGCGCGAAAGTTATCTCCACAGCCTTTAATGATCTTGGATACGATGTCGTGGTCGGACCGTTATTCCAGACACCGGGTGAGGCTGCAGATTTGGCAGTGGGCGAAGATGTCGACATCGTTGGTGTCTCTTCACATGCTGCCGGGCATAAAACGCTGGCTCCGATGTTGTTGAAAGAACTGGCTGATCGCAACGCTGCTGACAAGATCGTAATTTGTGGTGGCGTGATTCCATCCCAGGATTATGATTTTCTGAAACAGGCTGGCGTCGCGGCAATTTACGGACCGGGAACCAATATTCTGGAATCTGCCGCAAGTCTGACCGGCTTACTGCGTGAGCAAATACGCGGCCGCAATCGATAGTCGCAGCTAGCCGGATTCCGATATGTTCTTCATAGCTTCCAAAATTCTCGGCGTTTTTGTCCAACCGCTGAATCTGCTGTTTTTGTTTTTGGGTCTGGCCGGCATTTTGCTGTTTTTTGGCAAGCCAAAAATTGCGAGAAAGACCTTCATCTTGGTTTGCGCCCTGTTCCTTCTATGTGGTTATACCCAGATTGCTGATCTTGCCCTGTCAATATTGGAGCGCCAGACTGATCTTCCCGCGACAAACCAGTTCAATGAAAAACCTCTGGGTATTATCGTCCTTGGCGGCACAGCCACCAGTGACAAACAGGTCAGAACCGGCTGGTATCATTTAAACAGCTCGGCCGAACGCATTACCGAGGCAATTATTTTGGCTAAAAAATATCCGTCTGCCTTACTTGTTTTCACCGGAGGCTCCGGACATATCGTCGGCAGGAAAAATGATGAGGCGCTGGCATTCAGAATTTTATTTGAGCAAATGGGTGCGGTGCAAAATGAAGTGCTGCTGGAAGCGCAAGCAAAAAATACCTGGCAAAATGCGGTCAATACTCTTGCAATGATCAAAAATCGTGAAATTGCCAACTGGTTGCTGGTAACCTCGGCCTTTCACATGCCGCGCGCCATCGGCAGTTTTGCCAAAGCCGGGCTTGATGTCATTGCCTGGCCAACGGATTACCGTGCCGAGGTCCTGAAATTTCCCTGGCTCACGGCAAATTCGACGGAACAGTTTTCAAAACTGAATATCCTGTTCCACGAACTGGCCGGCATCATCGTCTATAAACTGTCCGGCAGGATGTAGACTGGCAAATTCCATGTGCAAAAATCGCATTATGCCCACCAGCCAAACAACTTGACAATTTGCCACGATACTGGTTAAACACCGGGAAATCTTGACAAATTCTTATGTCAATTCTGATCAGGACCCGAAAAGGTATAAAGAGAACCTGAAAGAACCCATCCGGCAGCGCGATGCGCCCCCGGGTGTTTTTGGCTTGTGGATTTGTGAAATCCCGGACCCGGTCCGGGCAAACAGGGAAATGCAATGTTTGAATCGCTATCAGAACGCTTAAGTGGAATTTTCGACGGCCTGACCCGGCGCGGCGCACTGTCAGACAAGGATGTCGGTGCCGCATTGCGGGAAATCCGCCGGGCGCTGATTGAAGCTGATGTAGCACTTGAAGTGGTGCGCTCCTTTACCGAACGGGTGCGGGAAAAAGCCGTCGGTGCAGAAGTTGTTAAATCGGTAACGCCGGGCCAGATGGTGGTCAAGATCGTTCATGATGAACTGGTAGCAATGTTGGGCAGTGATGCCGAGCCGATATCACTGGCAGCAGCAGCCCCTGTCGCAATCATGATGGTTGGCCTGCAGGGATCCGGTAAAACCACAACATCGGCAAAAATAGCAAAACGACTGGCTGAAAAACAGAATAAAAAAGTCCTGATGGCTTCACTTGATGTGCGCCGCCCTGCCGCCCAGGAACAGTTGCGCCAGCTTGGTGAACAGGTAGATGTGGAAACACTGGCAATCATTGAAGGCCAGTCACCGGTTGAAATCGCCAATCGGGCGCATCAGGCAGGCAAGCTCGGTGGATTTGATGTTATCATCCTCGATACTGCCGGTCGCACCCATATAGATGAACCACTGATGGTGGAAATGGCAGATATCAAATCTGCCGCCAATCCGCATGAAATCCTGCTGGTTGCAGATTCACTGACCGGGCAGGATGCCGTCAATCTCGCCCAGAGCTTCAACCAGCGTGTGGGTATTACCGGCATTGTCCTGACCCGGATTGACGGCGACGGACGCGGCGGTGCGGCACTCTCGATGCGTGAGGTTACCGGCAAACCGATCAAGCTGATCGGCACCGGTGAGAAAATGGAAGCCCTTGAGGACTTCCATCCAGGCCGTATAGCTGACCGTATTCTGGGTATGGGTGATGTTGTCTCGCTGGTCGAAAAAGCCGCAGAGACGATTGACCAGGAAAAAGCCGCTGCAATGGCCAGGCGTATGCAGAAAGGCCAGTTCGACCTCAATGATCTTTCTGATCAACTAAAGCAAATGCAGAATATGGGCGGAATGGGCGGTATAATGGGCATGTTGCCAGGCATTGGCAAAATCAAGAAACAGATTGATGCAGCCGGACTTGATGAGAGTATTTTCAACCGCCAGCAGGCGATCATCTCATCGATGACGAAAAAGGAGCGCAAAGTACCCAAATTGCTGAATGCCAGCCGTAAAAAACGCGTTGCGGCCGGTTCGGGGACATCCGTTCAGGAAATCAACAAGCTGCTCAAAATGCATCGGGGCATGGGTGACATGATGCGAAAAATGGGTAAAAAAGGAGGGCTTGGCGGACTGATGAGTGGCCTTGGCGGGTCTATGGGTGGCATGATGGGCGGTGGCATGCCGGGCATGGGGGCTGGTATGCCTGATATTTCAAAAATGGACCCCAGGCAACTTGAGGAAATGGCAAGACAGATGGGGGGACCTGGCACAGGACTTCCAACATTGCCGGGAATGGGGAAAAAGAAATGACCGGCAATGTGAAACCGGAAACGCCATCAGAAAAACTGGCACGCTATCGCCTTTCAATCGACAATATGGATGCAGCCCTCATTCATGTCATTGCTGAGCGCTTCCGCATTACCAAGCAGGTTGGCCGGTTCAAGGCCGAAAATGAACTTCCTCCGGCTGACAAGGACCGGGAAAAAAATCAAATCATACGTCTGAGAAATCTTGCAGCGAATGCAGATCTCGACCCGGATTTCGCCGAAAAGCTTCTGAATTTCATTATTCAGGAAGTAATCCGGCACCACGAACAGGCGCGAAGTTAAACAGCGTCTTGAATAACCAGAGACTTTCTTAGCCATTTTCAAATTCAAGGAGAACAACAATGGCCCTTAAAATACGACTCGCACGTGGCGGCTCCAAAAAACGCCCGTACTATTCAATCGTCATCGCTGATGTGCGCTCACCGCGTGATGGCCGTTATATCGAAAAAGTCGGTACTTTCAATCCGCTGTTGCCAAAAGATGCCGAGCGCGTTTCCCTGAAGCAGGAGCGCATCGAACACTGGTTGAAAATGGGTGCAAGGCCGACGGACCGCGTGCTGCGTTTCCTCGACGAATTGGGCATCATGAAGCGTGAACCACGCAACAATCCGAAAAAAGCGTTGCCTGGCAAAAAAGCCCAGGAACGTATTGAAGAGAAAAAGGCCAAGGCTGAAGAAGCCGCTGCTGAAAAAGCTGGCGCAAGCGCGGAAACAGCCGAGGCCGGCGCAGAAGCTTAAACGCAGACCTTCAATGTAATCATGAAAGCCTCAAGTTGATCAAAGCCGCAAAAAAGTGCGGCTTTGAATTCACGACTCCAACAAGTTGTGAGCAAAGACGGGTTACCCTGTGGCCCGTTTAAGTGGAACTGACCTAAATGAGCAAATTACAAAGCCCCGTACTGCTTGCAAAAATAGGTGCGCCTCATGGCGTCCACGGGCAGGTGCGGGTTACCAGTTTTACCCGGGATCCCCTGGCTGTTGGTGATTATGGACCTTTAACCAGCAAGGACGGTCGTACTTTTACCATTACCAAAATGCGTCCCGCAAAAAATGTCCTGATAGTCACTTTCAGGGAACTCGATACGCGTGAACTTGCCCAAAGTGCGCGTGGCCTGGAACTATTTGTTGAGCGCAAATGCCTGCCTGAAAATACCGATGAGGATGAATTCTACATAAACGATCTGGTTGGCATGCAGGTTTTTGACAAAGACCTGCAACCAGTTGGACAAGTTCATGACATATCCAATTTTGGTGCCGGGGATTTACTGGAGATTTCTCCACAACTGGAAAGTGGTGAATTTGGCTCCAGTACATGGTTTCTCGCCTTCACAAAAATAAATGTTCCCGAAATTGATTTGAAAAACCGCCGGATATTCATTGTTCGTCCAGCCGAGATCAGCGAACGCGATTCAGAAGGCGAAGATGAAGAAACCGGTGAGGCAGAACGGGGGCGGAACAATGGCTGATCACCCGAAAGCTTTCCCGAAAACTTTCACAGCCTCACTGATAACACTTTATCCTGAAATGTTTCCAGGTCCGCTTGGCGTTTCATTGGCAGGACGTGCCCACGACAGGGGACTTTGGCAACTGGATATAGTTGCCTTGCGCGATTTTGGCGTTGGCAGGCACCGCCAGGTTGATGATACGCCAGCGGGAGGCGGTGCCGGAATGGTGCTCAAGCCAGATGTTCTGGCAGCGGCTATTGATCATGCATCAGACAAAAATGATCAACGTCCCCGACTGCTGATGAGCCCCCGCGGAAAAGTCCTTGATCAGGCCTATGTTCGCCAACTGGCCGAAGGTCCAGGCGTAATCATCACCTGTGGACGTTTTGAGGGTGTTGATGAACGGGTTATCGAAAGTCGCAAACTGCAGGAAGTTTCAATTGGTGATTATATTTTATCCGGCGGTGAACCTGCTGCAATCGTATTACTGGACGCAATCATCCGCCTGATCCCGGGTGTCATGGGGAATTCCCTTTCCGGCAACCATGAAAGCCATGAATCAGGATTTCTGGAGCACCCCCATTATACAAGACCCCAGAGGTTTGAGGATCGGGAGATACCGCAAGTTCTTTTATCAGGCAACCACGAGAAAATCGCCCGGTGGCGCCAGCAGCGTTCCAATCAAATCACACACGAAAGACGCCCGGACCTTCTCAATCAGGAGAACAAAAAAGAATCATGACACCAGTCGACAAATCAACATTTTTACCTTATAGAACCGACAAATTCTTCCGAAACCGGAAAATAAGCAAATTTACCGACCAGAGTTGTTGATTGTTCATCCAGGGATCGCGGGTTGCCGCAATAATTCCCCGGATTTCAAACAGATCAGCAAGGTCGCTCTTGAATTGCAAACCAACAACAAAGATTGACGGTAAAGCCAGACAGACTGAACACTGACCGCAATAAATAGGTTTAAGCAGATGAATATTATTGAACAGCTCGAAGCTGAACAAAAAGCAGAAATTGACGCAAAGCGAAAATTGCCGGAATTCGAACCCGGCGATACAGTGCGCGTACTGGTTCGTGTAACCGAGGGTACCCGTACCCGTATCCAGGCCTATGAAGGGGTTTGCATCGGACGTCAGGGTGGCGGCATTAACGAAAGCTTCACCGTTCGCAAAATTTCATATGGTGAGGGAGTTGAACGCATTTTCCCGATTTATTCACCATTGGTGGAAGGTGTGGAAGTCGTGCGCCGTGGCCGTGTTCGTCGCGCAAAATTGTACTACCTGCGAGAACGTCGCGGTAAATCTGCGCGTATTGTTGAAAATACCGGCACCAGAGCCAAGCGTTTAAATGACGATATTCGTAAAAAAACAGCCGAGGAAAAAACCCGCATCGAAGCAGAAAAAATTGCTTCTGCCGAGGCACTGGCAAAAGAAAAGGCGGCGCAAGAGGCTGCAACAAAAGCTGCCGAGGAAGCTGCAGCAAAAACAGTTGAAGCAGAAGCTTCAAAAGACGCTGAATAAATCCTGTTCAGCCTGCATTATCAGTTTTGAAAAAGGCGATCTTCAGATCGCCTTTTTATTTTGTCATCAATATTTGGCAAATTGAGGTTCGGTAATTTGAGTTGTTAACATAATCTGGTTATACCAATTCATATCGGGGCTCTAAGGTCATCAGGGAAATACATAATGACAGAAGGCATTTTTGAAAAGTTTTCACGAATTTTGATGGTAGTAGCGGTTCTCATACTGACATCTACTGGTCAGACAATCTCTCAGGAGACAAATAGCCATGACCAGCAGGCCCCCCAATTATCACCATTTTCCCAGCAGCTGAAATCAACACTGTCCACCGGACTGATGGCAGGCAAAGGCAAAGCAAATACCCAGCGTTACGAAGGTATCACCGCTTTTTATCAAAAACATGATTTTGAACCGGTCTGGATTGAAGGTGGTAAACCCACCCAAAAGGCCCGCGATGCGGTTTCAATCCTGCGACAGGCATGGTTACACGGCCTCGATTCCCAGGACTATCAAAGCGAGGCATTGTTTCAGAAGCTGGCAACACCCGATGCCAATACTCTGGTCGATCTGGAGATCGGGTTAACACGCTCGGTCGTCGCCTATGCCCAGCATCTGAATGCCGGCCGGCTGGACCCCCAGGCGGTCAATCGCGAGATAGTGGTTTTCCCGCAAGCTGCTGCTTCAGAAATTATTCTCGAAAAATTGAAAGTCACAAAATCAATCCAGGCCTATCTGCGTTTTATGGCACCATATACTCCGCGTTACGAACGACTGCGCATTGCACTTGGCATTTACAGGACTATTGCTGCAAATGGGGGTTGGACGACAATTGAGGAGGGAGACGTTCTAAAACCGGGCATGAGTGATCCACGCCTCCTTTCCATCAGGCAACGCCTGATTGAAGATGGCAGCCTTGATGAAAATGCCGCCGAAAGCGAAATTTATGATGACGTTCTGGTTGAAGCGGTCAAGAAATTCCAGATCCACCAGGGACTGGCCGATGACGGTGTAATTGGGCCACAGACCCTTGCCCAGATGAATGTCAGTGTCGAACAGCGAATCAGGACCATAATTGTCAATCTGGAACGCCGACGCTGGATGCAGAATAATTACGGCCGCTACTATGTATTCGCCAATTTGGCGGAGCAGATAATCAAACTGGTACGCGATGAGAAAAACCTGCATTTTGAACTTATCCAGGTTGGTAAGCCCTATCACCGCACACCGGTATTTTCAGACGAAATGGAATATATTGAAATTAATCCATACTGGAATGTCCCCTATTCAATTGCCACCAAGGAATATCTGCCCAAGCTCAAATCCAATCCCGGCGTACTTGTCGCACAGAATATTCAGGTATTGGCGAATGGCAGTATAATAAGTCCGTTTTCAGTGCCGTGGCAAAGTTATTCCAGGGGTCATTTCCCGGTCCGTCTTCGCCAGAATTCAGGACGAAAAAATGCTCTGGGGCGGGTCAAGTTCATGTTCCCGAACAAATTCAATGTCTATGTTCACGATACGCCATCCAAGTCCAATTTCAACAAGGCCTCACGTTACTTTTCTCACGGCTGTCTGCGCCTGAGGGATCCGCTCACCCTGGCTGAAAAAATTCTCGGAGAGCAAGGCTGGTCGCGTGAAAAAATTGAAGCAACGGTACGTTCAGGAAAACGTACAATAGTTAAGCTGAAAGAAAAAATTCCCGTCCACGTGACCTACCTGACCGCCTGGGTAAACAAAAACGGTTCAGTCCATTTTCGCCGTGATATCTACGGTCGGGACAAGATACTGGATGGTGCGTTGAAAAAGGCTTCGGCTGACTGAATATCCGAACGCTTGACGGTTTGCCTCTGGCATTGCATAGATGCGGCAAATATCACATTTAAAATTCGGGAAGAATAAATGGCCAAGACGCTATACGACAAAATTTGGGATGATCACCTGGCCCATAAACAAGCCGATGGCACCTGTCTGCTTTATATTGATCGTCATCTGGTCCATGAAGTCACCTCACCCCAGGCTTTTGAGGGATTACGCATGGCCGGACGCAAAGTCAGGGCACCTGAAAAAACCCTGGCCGTCGTCGATCACAATGTGCCAACCACAGCCGACCGGATAAATGGCATCAAGAACGAGGAAAGCCGCATCCAGGTGGAAGCGCTGGCCACCAATGCTAAAGAATTTGGCATCGAATATTTTTCCGAACATGACAAGCGCCAGGGTGTCGTCCACATCATCGGGCCGGAACAGGGTTTCACCCTTCCCGGCATGACCATTGTCTGCGGTGACAGCCACACCTCCACCCATGGCGCGTTTGGCGCACTGGCCCACGGCATTGGCACATCCGAAGTTGAACATGTATTGGCAACGCAGACACTTATCCAGCGCAAAGCCAAAAACATGCTGGTAAAAGTAAATGGTGAGGCTCCGGAAAATGTATCGGCAAAAGACATCATTCTGGCCATTATCGGCAAAATCGGAACTGCCGGCGGTACCGGCCATGTGGTGGAATTTGCCGGTGAAGCCATCCGCGCACTGTCGATGGAAGGGCGGATGACTGTTTGTAACATGACCATCGAAGGAGGTGCGCGCGCCGGCCTGATCGCACCCGATGAAAAGACCTTTGAATATATCAAGGGCAAGCCGAAATCTCCAAAAGGCGAAGAATTGGAAAAAGCCATCGCCTACTGGAAGACATTGCACAGCGATGAAGGTGCTCATTATGACAAAATCGTTGAAATTGATGCGGCAAACCTTCCACCGATTGTAACCTGGGGTTCCTCACCTGAAGACGTTGTCACAATTGACGGCGTGGTTCCTGATCCGGCTGACATCGAGGATGAAACCGAGCGCGCTTCCAAAACCCGGGCTCTTGAGTATATGGGGCTGGAAGCCGGTACAAAAATCACCGATATCAGCATCGACCGGGCCTTTATCGGTTCATGCACCAACGGACGAATTGAAGATTTGCGTTTCGCCGCCAACATCATCAAGGGCAAGAAAGTCAGTTCTCACGTCAATGCCCTGGTGGTTCCCGGTTCCGGTCTGGTCAAGGAGCAGGCGGAAAAAGAGGGCTTGGACAGGATTTTCACCGATGCAGGATTTGAATGGCGCGAGGCCGGATGCTCGATGTGCCTTGCAATGAATGATGACCGCCTGAAACCGGGGGAACGCTGCGCCTCCACCTCCAACCGGAACTTTGAAGGCCGCCAGGGTTTCAAGGGCCGCACCCATCTGGTTTCACCAGCCATGGCCGCCGCCGCCGCTGTCGCCGGTCACCTGGTCGATATTCGCGATTGGGACTAGACTGTTAGACCTGTGTAACTGGTTCATAAATAGTGTCTAAAACCAGGAAAATATCCAGAACCAGGTTGATATGGTCAGGATTGAAGCCATGGTTGCGACAATGATGGTGGAAGCCGACAAGGCAACTGCGCGGTCATACATCACAGCAAATATGTAAATGTTGAGGCCCGGAGGCATGGCGGCAATTATAACCGCGACCTGTACATATTGCAGCTGAAGACCCAACACATAATATGAAACAACAAATACAATTGCCGGATGAACCAGAAGTGAAATAACACTGACTGTTACCGTTTCCGACAGTCTCGATTTCAATTGATAGTTTGTCAGGGCGCCACCAATGCCGATTAGTGCCAGTGGAATTGCCGCTTTGGCAACCATTTCTATGGAAGCTACCAGTGGAACAGGAAGCGAAATCGACAGCATGTTGAGTAAAGCGCCGCCTGAAATTCCGACCATCAGGGGATTTGCGAATATCGACCGGCCGGCAACGCTCAGTGTTCGGCCAAAACCTCGCCCGTCACGTTTGGCAAACTCCATGGTTATGATACCTATGGCGTAAAGGCTGGGAGCATGAAGTGCGATGATACCAAACACCAGTGGCATAATTTCCGGCCCCAAAACGCGTTCGGCGATCGGAATGCCCAGCAATACAGTATTGGAAAACGTGGCGCAAAAACCAACGGCCACAGCTTCGCCAGGCCTCCTCTTGAATATCGCCCTGGCCAGAATTACCGTTAGAAAAAAACTTGCTATTGCGCCGATATAGAAACTCACCAGCAACGGCCATGCAAATGCCGAAGCGAAATCCAGATTATACATTGCGTTAAACAACAGGATCGGCACTGCCAGACGCACAGCAAGAGCATTCAGGTTATCAGCCAGACCCGGCTTCAGGTAACCACTCTTGACCGCCCCATAGCCAATGCCGATAATGATAAATACAGGCAGAATATTGTTCAGAATTTCCAGCATACCGGTTTTGTTATCCTATAGTCGGTCTTGATTTATAGCAGTGGTAATTGTGAAATGGAAAATACATGAATTATGGCTTTACGGGTTGATTTCAGCACTATCAACGCTATAGATCAGCAGTGATGGTTTTAAGCATGCGCCTCAGTGCCCGACCCGGAGCTCTGAACGGGGTTAGACACCTGGAGGAAATCAAACAGATGTCCGATGTAGATAGTCAAGTCAAGCGCCCGCTCTCACCCCATTTATCCATCTACAAACCTGTTCCAACGATGGTTGTCTCGATTCTGCACCGCATCACGGGTGCCGCACTTTATTTTGGTGTCCTGCTTTTTGCCTGGTGGCTGATTGCCGCGGCCAGCGGCGAGGCATATTTCAACTATGTCAATGCCATAATGGGAAGCTTTATCGGTCGTCTGGTTTTGTTTGGCTTCACCTGGGCACTGGTTCAGCACATGCTCGGCGGTATCAAGCATTTGTTCTGGGATCTGGGTTACGGATTTGACAAAAAGTTTTCCATCAGGATTGCCCTGCTTACACTCATTGGATCGGTTGCGATTACCGGTATGATCTGGTTGGTCGCCTATGCAATCAGATAATGAAATGAAAGGCTGAAACACAACCATGCGCACACCACTCAGCAAAGTTCGCGGACTTGGTTCTGCAAAAGATGGAACCGGTCATTTCTGGCACCAGCGACTGACATCGCTCGCCAATATCCCTCTTGTTGTTTTTTTCGTCTGGCAACTGGTGTCACTTAACGGGGAAACTTATTCAGCGGTAATTGACCGCATGTCCTCACCATTGGTGTCAGCTGTTATGTTATTGGTGGTGATATCCGGAATATATCATATGAAGCTGGGAATGCAGGTAATCATAGAAGACTACATACATGGCGAGACCAGCAAACTCTTTCTGCTGATTTGCAATACATTTTTCAGTATTGCCGTTGGCGTGATTTGCGCAATCGCAATACTGAAGCTTTGCTTTGTCGGCTAACAATAACAAACTGAGAAAATGTTATGAGTAATTCATACAAGTTCATAGATCATTATCACGATGTAATAGTGGTCGGCGCCGGCGGCGCGGGTTTGCGCGCCACCCTTGGCATGGCGGAGCAGGGTTTGAAAACTGCTTGCGTCACAAAGGTATTTCCCACCCGCTCCCATACCGTTGCAGCTCAGGGCGGCATTGCTGCCAGCCTGCAAAACATGACGCCGGATTGCTGGCAATGGCACATGTATGACACAGTAAAAGGTTCAGACTGGCTGGGTGACAATGATGCGATGGAATACCTGGTGCGCGAGGCTCCCGAAGCCGTCTACGAACTCGAGCATTATGGCGTGCCCTTTTCACGTAATGAAGAAGGCAAAATTTACCAACGCCCGTTTGGTGGCCATATGCAAAACTATGGTGAAGGTCCACCGGTTCAGCGCACCTGTGCAGTAGCCGACCGGACCGGCCATGCAATATTGCACTCTTTGTATGGCCAGTCTCTCCGCCACAATGCGGAATTTTACATTGAATATTTTGCCGTTGACCTGATCATGGATGAAGACGGCAAATGTACCGGAATCATCGCCTGGAATCTGGATGATGGCACGATCCACCGCTTCAATGCCAAAATGGTTGTGCTGGCAACGGGTGGTTATGGCCGCACCTATTTTTCCGCCACATCAGCCCACACCTGCACCGGTGATGGCAATGGCATGGTGGCACGGGCCGGATTGCCTTTGCAGGACATGGAATTTGTCCAGTTTCACCCGACCGGGGTTTATGGTGCCGGTGTACTGATTACCGAAGGCGCCAGGGGTGAAGGCGGATACCTGACCAATTCCGAGGGTGAGCGTTTTATGGAGCGTTATGCACCCTCGGCCAAGGACCTTGCCTCCCGGGACGTGGTTTCGCGTTGCATGACTCTGGAAATCCGTGAAGGAAGAGGTGTTGGCCCCAAAAAGGATCATATCCATCTTCATCTGAATCACCTTGACCCCAAGGTTCTGGCGGAGCGGCTACCAGGCATTTCTGAATCCGCAAAAATCTTTGCCGGTGTCGACCTGACCCGCGAACCCATTCCGGTGATCCCCACAGCCCATTACAATATGGGTGGTATTCCAACCAATTATTGGGGTGAAGTGGTCAATCCGACGACCAAGGATCCAAACCGCCTGGTTGAGGGTTTGATGGCGGTGGGTGAATGCGCCTGTGCCTCGGTGCATGGTGCCAACCGGCTTGGCTCCAATTCGCTGATCGATCTGGTGGTATTTGGCCGGGCTGCAGCTATACGCGCGGGAAAGACGATTGATCGCGACAGCCCGGTGCCCGCACCCAATGAGGCAGCCTGCGAAAAAATCATCAATCATTTTGACAAAATGCGCAATGCCAATGGCTCCACACCCACTGCAAGGCTTCGCGACAAGATGCAGCAAGCCATGCAGGAAGATGCAGCCGTGTTCCGCGACCAGCAATCACTTGCAGCCGGATGTAAACGGCTGGATGAAATCTGGGCGCAAATGAGCGATCTGAAAGTCTCGGACCGCTCAATGGTCTGGAATTCAGATCTGGTGGAAACATTGGAACTGGAAAACCTCATGGCTTGCGCCATTACCACGGTCTATGGCGCGGAAGCCAGAAAAGAAAGCCGCGGGGCGCACGCCCGGGAAGACTTTGCCGAAGGCAAATATTCAGGTCGCGATGACAAAAACTGGCGCAAGCATACACTCGCCCGGGTCAATGAGAATGGAAAGGTCAAACTGTCCTATACGCCGGTTCGCACACAATTGCTGAGTGATGAAATGGACGAAAAACTGATCGCTCCAAAGGCGAGGGTTTACTA
>JAAEMP010000324.1 GCA_024225445.1 Hyphomicrobiales bacterium
CGCTAATCAGGGAGTTAACAGTGGCGAGGCGTTCAGATCACAGTCGTGAAGAGCTGTACCGATTGGTGCTCGATACGGCGCGAAAAATAGCTGAAAAAAATGGGCTGCGTGAATTAAAGGCACGCCGAATAGCCCGGGATATCGGCTATACAATCGGGACGCTCTACAATCTGTTCACCGACCTTGATGATATCATCGTTCACATGAACGCGGAAACGTTTGAAGCGCTCTATGACGCATGTTCGAGCGCACCGCTGGATCGAGAGCCGGAGGAAAACCTTAAAGCGCTAACTAAAAACTATTTGTATTATACCCGCTCTCACCCGAAACTCTGGAGTGCAGTATTTGAACACAAACTTCCAGATGGTCGAGACAGACCGGTCTGGTATTCTGAAAGTGTCGCCAGACTTTTGAGCCTTGTGGAGAAGGCTCTTGCTTCGCTATTTCCTGGTGAAGATAAAACAGAACTCCAGCATCACGCATTCGTCCTTTGGAGCAGCCTCTTTGGAATGGCAGCGGTGGAGAGCGCCGACAGAATGGTGAGAGACGAGACCACAGAAGTTATGGTTGATTCACTAATTGAAACCTACATGGCCGGACTCAGGCAGAAAGCTGGAAAGGGCATATAGCAGTAAATTTTCCAAAGGCTCTTAGGACCCAGGTAAATTTACCGGGCAGCAATAAAGCCAGTTCTTAGTCAGAAAGCAGAACCCTGAAAAACAAACCAGCAGACTATGTTAAGGCATATCTTATTTGACGGTAAACTACCGGGTTCTCTGGTTTCAACAAAGGTCCGGTGGAAGTGATTGGCGCTCACGCAACAATTCATCAGGCTCAGATATATCGAAGCGCAGGAAGAGATACATCTTTCATCCCCTCGTTTCGCTTCCCCACCGGGTTAAACGCCAGTCATCTCCCTGCAAATATGGCCTGGACTCCTTCTGATCGTCGGTTTTCGAGTTATAGCAGAACCCTTTAGAATGATCATGCAATCAGGAGCGAAAAGCGACCGGCGCCGGTGCGCCGCCCCCGCGCAGGCCGGGCGCAAGCCCGAATAGCCGTGAGCAAAAAAAAGGTGTTCTGCTATAGCATGCCAGCGACCCCGGCAACTGGCCCAACCAGAAATACAAGGCTATCGCGGCGTATTTGTAAATTCTGGTACTCCGCTGCATGGATTTGAGTACAAAATATTCTCATTTAAATGATCGGTGATCAATTAATTCTTGACAATTCGAATCAGCATACCCATTTAGTAATTGAGCATTGATCAATAACTATGATTGCTAATGCAATTGAGATTGAAAAATGCTGTAAAACCAGGTCAGACATTTTGGATCAAAATCATGTCAAATTTTACAATAGAATCAAAAAGCCCGGTCACTGCGCTTCTCATCGCAATCGGCATCTCTGTCGTATTGTTGATCAATATTCCCGTCATGTTTGTATCTGCAAGCCAGGCAGTCAGTGATACCGCAAACACGGTTGCAGTCGGTTTTGAACAGGCGATTTACGAACAAATGCGAATTGGAATCTATCATTTCACAAACTGAGCATTGGGGACTTGTTACCTTGTATTCAATAAAGTTGAAGTTTTCGGCGAACGTGCTGTTCCCTTCAAAATGCACTAATTAGGACAATTCGCTAGAACATAAAGTCCACAAAAGCACAGGCCCAAGATCAGGACAAAGGTGGATAATCAAGTGTACTTAAACTGCCCCCGTAATTGCGGAGCCAATACAGGAATTGCTGCATGAATACTCCGAAAAAAAACAAGGAAGAAACCTGGCGACCCGGTTGTTTCAGCTGGGGGCTGATTATTATTGTTGTGATGCTGGCTTGGAGAATTGGCCATATAGAGTTGCGAACC
>JAAEMP010000325.1 GCA_024225445.1 Hyphomicrobiales bacterium
ATTGGATATCGCCTCAATTACATTTCGAATCATATTGTAGTCATCACCGGCAATGGCCGGACTATTAGAAGCCTGCAAACTGACATCAAGCATTGCTGTCTCCGTTGATTGGCTCTTTGGCCTGAATATCGGCCAACAGAGCAGAACTGATCTGTTGACGTAAATATACAAGCTGATCTTCTCATAACCACCCGATTCTTGCAAAATTCGATTATTGGCGATGAATTTTCCTGTAGAGCAGAACACCTTTATTTTGATTCAGTCTGATTTTTTTGTGCTCACGGCTATTCGGGCTTGCGCCCGGCCTCCGCGAGGGCGGCGCACCGGCGCCGGTCGCTTTTCGCTCCTGATTGCATGATCATCTTAAAGGTGTTCTGCTATATCTGATTTTTTTGCTCACGGCTATTCGGGCTTGCGCCCGGCCTGGGCGAGGGCGGCGCACCGGTGCCGGTCGCTCTTCGCTCCTGATTGCATGATCATCTTAAAGGTGTTCTGCCATATTTGAAAATTCCAGTTGCGGACATCCGAAAAAACAATCTGACCGATTTTGGCCTGTTGGTACCACTCCCCTGGTAGTTGATTGACGACTGAAACTGACACGTTTATGTCGCAACAAGAAAACCCGCAATGCACAGGCATATCTAGAAATATATTAAAGATACAGCGGGGCTTCTGCTTACTGCAGCGCTGTTTTGCAAATGCGAAGTGTCTGGAAGGGGTTGGGTTCAGAACAAAAAGCTGCGAACGATGTTGCCTGACAGGGACCTGATCGAGACAATGGCAAACCTGCCTGTTGGGGGCGATCTTTTTGCTCCAAATTGCAATCGATCAACCGCATATATTTGCCAGATCGCACTCCTTCTCCATTCAACTTGATACAGGTACAATTCAACCAGGGGAACTGAAATGAATTTGCAAGATCTCGAAGCTGCGCGCCAGCATTCAATTGACCTGACCAGCGACGGTGTTCCGGCACGACCACAAAACCAGTTCTTTGGCGTTGGACCGATCACCGATATGACAGCGGATGAACTGGATGCCCGGTCTCTGCGCAGGGATTTTGAGCACTGGCTGGAGAACAATTACCCCAAGCAAGATGACAAGGGCAACATCATCGGCAATTTCACGGTTGCCGAATTTGGTCGCGGAATGCATCGTGGATACCCTGCCGACAAGGTCCTGCTTGATATGATGAGTGAAATTCACCGTTATTTCGGTTTTCACCAAAACGCCAAAATGGCGGTGGGACTTGGCGGTGGCCACAGCGGTTTCACGGTCGCCGCACTGCACCTTGTCTCGGCGAACAAACCCGACCAGCATATTTTTGTCGATACGCCCAGACCGGAATCCGAAGTCGCCCAAAAATCCGGCTTCTTCCGCCAGTCATGGGGAGCCCAGCTTGTCGAAATGCTCAGATATTCCAAAAGCGGAGCCGTTGAGCGGGTTCATTTTGCCGATAATGAAGGCAATATCCCAACCGCAGAAACACTGAGTGCCATGGGGATTAAACTATTCTTTGGCGTTGGTCACGAAACAACCGGAGCGACGACTTATACTGAGGATGAAATAGGCAACCTGCTCGCCTGGATCGATCTGAATCCGAATGAACACCATGCGGTTATCGATGCGACATCAATGTTGGGAGCGATGCCGTGGGATGATGATCTGGTCGAACAGGTGATGAGCAAATGTTGCATGTTCACACCATTCCAGAAGGCCATTGGTGGCGTTTCGGGCTACTTTATCTTTTCCATAACCAATGCGGCAAACGCATTGATCAACGACAATATGAAGCAGCCATCATGGGCAATTCCACGACAGCTGAAGATTGCCGTACCAGTCGATCCGAGATTGCCATTCAGCAGTGAAATCACCACCAGCCTCGGCCCGATATTCGATCCCGCCGAAAAAGCCATGATTGGCGGCATCATCAATACATTCAGTACACTGGCCTTTGCCGAGACCACATTTGCCATTCTGCACAATGAAAAGAAAATCGGTGACGTCAAGATGCTGAATAGCCGCGCTATCTCGAACCGGCAACTGGTATCTGACTGGGTAGAGGCAAATCCGCTTTTTGAACTGGGGGTGAAAAACCCGGAATCTCGTGGAGCCGCCGTTACCCTTGTCAAAGTGACAGATGAAGATATCAGTGACACGGATTTGCATATGCGTATCATAGCCGAGAGCAAGAAAATGCTCGGTTATAATGGCCTCACTCATCCAAACGGAGAGCATGAAAAAGGTCTTGATGTAGCCCGTTACGTCAATGCATTCCCCGGTACTGATGGGGATTACCGCGCCTGGATTGGCGGAATTCGCCCCGGTGATGATATCAGGGCGTTATTGGAGAATATTGAATATTGCTACCACCGGGCAAAAATACTGGTACTCGAACAGGAGTTGGCAAAACAGGGCAGGACTTTTGCCTGCGCGGTTGCTGAGCCATCAGGTGGAGTACGCCGCGATGACAAGGAGCGGGCATATAAAGTCCTCATCGCCGACCTTGTCGGCATGCGTTTTGATGATGATGGCAAGCCGGACTTCATGGAGGTGAAAACCTACATTGAGGCGAAAGGTGGCGTCTTCCACCAAGGTTCGCAAGAAAATGCCGGCAGCCCTGAACCCGGTAAATTGCATTTTTTCTATGAACCCTCTTTAAGTACACAAGATGAGCTGCTCGCGGCAACCGGCCAGTCCCAGTATGACGCAGTTATCGCTGCTGCAACATTCATTCCAGCTGCATCAAAGTTTGAATTTGGCGGTGCGCGCATGGGTACCGGCACGGGCAATATGGGTTCTGACAGTTGGGGTGGAGGCAATGGGACGGGCGGCTCGGCGCCGCTGATGAACACGCCAAGTTTCAATTCACGCGCCACAGCGCAAACGGCAATCAAGGCGCTGCTCAAAGTAATGCCTGATTTGCGCGTTGAGGAAATGCACAACCGGGTGGTTGAAGGTGATTTTGATACCGGAAAAAACCTTGTGGAATATCCGACAACCAAAATTGAAGGTAAAACCATAGCAGTTATCGGTTACGGCAATATTGGCCGTGAAGTGGCAAAGCTGGCCAGGGCTCTGGGCATGAAAGTCGTCATCTTCGCCCGCCCGTGTCACAAGGAATGGATCATCTGCGAAGGCTTTGAATATGCAGCGACAGTCAAAATAGCAGCAACAGGCGCTGATGTCATCTCACCGCATCTTGGTTTAGGACCGCTTGATGGGGAGACCGGCCGCTTTGCCAATGAAGGGCTGATAGATGCTGAAATACTGTCGGTGATGAATCCTGGCGCGGTGATTGTGAACTACGACCGGGGTGAAGTGGTCTGCGCAAAATCCCTTGATGATGCACTGACCAGTGGCCAGGCTGGCTATGCCGCCATTGATGCCGATATATTCAAGGATGCGACCACGGGAGAATTGTCCGGCCCGATGGTTCCTTATCTGGAAATATATCCAAAACATATCGGCAAAATGGAACTGTTGCCCCACGCTGCGGCTGACACCGAGCACGTTTCGCGGGTTGAGGCGGCAAAACAGGCCATTGACCAGATTTTTGATGTCATACAATTCGGGATTGTAGTCAATTTGAAAGGCGACCTTCCCGACGGCTATAGCGACGGCAAATCGCTAACGGTAAACGGAGTTGGTGCAGTTACGCCAAAAGATATCTCAACGCTTTCTCAGAAAAAACTGGAAAAAATTCGAAAACTCACGGAAGACCTGGCCAATTTCTGGGGTGCTGTTGAGGCAACCAAGGATATCGACCGTCGGGCTG
>JAAEMP010000326.1 GCA_024225445.1 Hyphomicrobiales bacterium
AAAAACTATCTTTTCATGGGCTCCGAGGGCGGAGGAAAGGCCGCCGCCATCGCCTATACCCTGATTGAAACAGCCAAGCTTAATAATGTTGATCCGCAAGCTTGGCTCACATGGGTTCTTGCACAGATCGCAGATCATAAAATCAACCGCATTGACGAGTTGTTGCCGTGGAATTACGTTGCGGATGAGTAGCCATATGGGCGCTTACGGCTTTTTATGATTTTCCAGCGCAGCACTGGCAGTCCATCCGCACGAGCAATCCGATTGAATCAACTTTTGCAACGATCCGCCATCGAACCAAGCGCTCAAAGGGCTGCCTTTCTCGAGATGGCATGCTGCACATGATGTTCAAACTGGGACAATGTGCCGAGAAGAAATGGAGACGATTACGAGGGTTTGACTTCCTGTCAAAGGTGATAACAGGAGTCAAATTCAAAGATGGAATTGAAGTAACCAAAGAGAGTGCGTCCGGTGAGCCCCACCTACCGTGATTGTTTTTGGTGCGTTAGGCTGGGTTCCCCAGACGTTTACACTGATTTGGCAAGGGAGTGAGCAATTACTCCGGCAGAGCTGGAGATTTATCTTTGTGGAGAATTAAGATTTGAACTCACATTTCACCCTACACAAAAGCAAAATCGCTGGCATCGAGTGTGGTGTCATTGAGCACCCAGATGGCATCAGAGCCGGAGACGATGGCTGAGTGGGCGCCAAAGGTGTTGATCGTCAGTTGATTAAAGTCGGTATAGCCCGAGCCTGCCATGTTGATCGTATCCTGGCCACTGGTGAAGTCCCAGATCGTGTCGACACCCCAGTTGGCCGAATCGAAGATGAAGGTGTCGCTGCCCAGCCCGCTTGAAAGCGCATCATTGCCAAGTCCGCCCTTGATGGTGTCGCCATCGCCAAAGCCATAGAGAAAATCGTCCGCATCACCACCGGTGAGACTGTCATTGCCCGCCCCGCCGACCATCACCACCGAGGTCGTGGCACCGGCCGCCGTTAGCGTATCATCGTGATCAGAACCCCAGGCATTTTCTATGCCCGCTGCATTCAAATCGAGTGTAACACCGGCAGTCGAAAGGGCTGCCACCGCCCAGTCAGAGCCTCCACCGCCAACCACCGTATCGAGATTGTCGAAATAGAAGAAATCATTGCCCGAACCACCGGTCATGGTGTCGGCCCCACCCTGGCCGATCATCACCAGGTTGGCGGAAGACGAGGCACCATTGAAATTATCGCCCACAACCGAGCCCCACACGGTTTCAATCGAGGTGGCATTCATGTTGATATTGATTGCTCCGCCATAGCCGCCGAAGAACACATCAATCCCGGCCCCGCCATCCACCGTATCAAGCCCGACCCCATAGAGAAAATCGTTGCCATCACCGCCAATAAGCGTGTTCAAAACCGCATGATCCCCCACCAGCGTATCGCCATGGTCAGAACCAATGAGTTTTTCAATGCTGGTAAATGTATCACCAAGGGAATCACCACTACCACCACCAAAATTGAGCGTTAGATCGACATAAACCGCAGATCCGGCCCCGGCATAAGAAGCCGTATCAAAATCCGCACCACCATTGAGGGCATCAGCACCTGCGCCGCCAGTGAGAATGTCATTGCCTTCGCCACCCTGCAAATCATCATCACCGGCACCACCATCAAGGATATCATTGCCTTCAAGTCCTTCCAGCCGGTTTTTTCCCGCATCGCCCGTAAGGGTGTCATTACCGCTTGAACCGCTCACGATGGTCTCACGCGAGGCAAACCCTGCCAACACCCCCGAAAATAGGGCATTATAGTCGACGGTTACTTCATTTGTTATATAATCGGCTCGGGTGTCATTATAATTCCCGTTTATTTGGTCAGGCCCACCAACGAGCGCTCCTGTTAGCTCATAGAGATTATTCTCTTGCATAGAAAAATCTCTGGTACCGGTGGAGCCTCCGTGGGCTGGATTTAGGGGATATTTACTACCGAAACCGATAAGGTAACTCTGCAAGTTGGCGTTATCGCCTAACATATAGTCGATCTGGTCTCTGGCAAGATCATAAAGATGCTGAATCTTTTGCTCATTAGCCACGGGGTCAGCGCTCTCCAGTACTGCCGCATATTGAAGAGCAATGAACGCCGTGTTGGCGGAGTAGCGGTTTGTACCCCAAATGAGATCCTCGTCAAACGCTAATCCGTCATTTGTGAGGGTTCCGTCCGTCGTTCTCGATTGCTCCGCCCATCTCACTATGTGGGCTTCGAGATCATCCGTATAGACGGTTTTACCCGTCAGGTCAGCCAGTAGCGCTGATACCCCCGCCGACTTGTCGTCCCAAGAAAACAGACTCCACGGTGTTGTGTAGTAATCTTCGGCCTTGGTCAAATAGCTCTGCTCTCCGGTCGCCTTGTGGAGCCAGCATGCGGCCCAGGCCAGTTCGTCGCTGAAACCCGACGATGGGTAAAAGTCGTTCACTACGTCAACAGTATCTTGATAGTGTCCTTGGTAGGTTTCTGCAAAAGCGAAAAGCTTTATTGCTTGTTGTAGAAGCAGATCGGCTTTTTCGGTATTTCCATTAGCACGCATGACCAACGACGTTGCAGCCATTGCCGCCGCAGTTTCTGCTGTAACCTCGCTGCCTGGGGCTTCCGCTGTCACGGCATAGGCAGGGCGTACATCAGAAGAATCGGTCATCATTTCGGCCGGCCCTAATTCGTTATCATGGTCATAGTCGGGATCTCCAACCACTGCGTAAAAAACGTCATCGGCCAAACTTGCGGTATCATTGTCACAATAGGCCCTAAGTAGATAGTCGGTCACCCAGTCGAGATGGATAACGACATCGTCGTAGCTATCACTGGCTTCGTATCCGTCGCTGTAGACAAGCGCACCCCAAGCAAGTGCAGTTGTTGCCTGAGCCATCGGAAACGCAAACTTGATATGATCGCCCGCGTCGTACCATCCGCCGGTCAGATCAACCCCTACATCATTCCCATCATTCAAAGCGCTATCGCCACGCCAAGCAATCGGAAAATCGTTCCAAAGATCCCCTGAATACTGCGCGTAGTAGAACTTCATAGACAACGATAGAGCAGTATTGTATTCGGTCGTTGGGAATGGTGAGGCTGGATTGGCATTGTAGCCATCTACCGAGTTGTAAGCCATTATGATATTTCCTTCTTTTACTCGAGATCACTTCGAACAAAATTGTTTAATGTAAATGCAAAAAAAGCACAACAGGCGCGGATTTCGAATTATCGGTTTTTTATTCGTTGGCCTGAACAACAATCTGGTGAGTTTTACCCAGGCTGGATAATTTACTGTCACCTTCTCCTGCATGAGCTGCAGAAATGGCAAGGATTGCAAGAGCTGTTGTGGCGGCCATCGTCAAAAGTAAGGCTGATTTCAAAGTTCTCATTGACCTGTTGTCCTCAGTAAGTGTTGTGCTGATCAATGCTGATCAACTTAAACTAAATATAAGATCTCAGGATCAATGGTAGTGTGCAGTCCATCACAAAGGTAATTTCTGCTTCGATCGTTGACAGTCAAAGAGAACCCTCACCCGCCTTTATGAATTTGGCATGACTCAACCAAGCTTTTAATGGTGGAGCAAAACTATCTAACCTTTCAATTCGGGTCCCTAGGGTCAGGACCCATTAATTAACGCCATTGTGTTTGACAAGGAGGGTACGAATACTGATAAGAAAGCGCAAGAACAGGCTGATTGCCTTTTCGAGCATTTGTTACCAGAAGGCGTGCCCTCCTTGTCAAACCCTGCGGGCGGCACTGACTTTGCCTCTGGATACGTTGTAACCCCTTGAAAGTCAGGCGACTTCCTGCGGGTTTACGCCTTTCCTTAAAACAAAGTCAGTGCCGCAGAATGGCGTTTATTAATGAGTCCTGACCCTGGTCACCTGAATCTAAAGTTCGCCACATAATGTTTGCTCTGTTTTAAGACAGAAACGTTTTACGGAAGCAAGGATTTCATCAGCGGACTTGACCCATTTGTATGGTTTGGGGTTTTCATTGTGACACCCTACAAACTTCATGATGTCGGCCTCAAGGTCTTCGACGCAAACATGTACGCCGCGCTGAAGTTGTTTGCGCGTGAGTTCTGCAAACCAGCGCTCTACCTGATTGATCCAGGACGCTGAGGTCGGCGTAAAATGAATATGCCAGTGCAGGCGCCTAGCTAGCCATGCCTTAATCATCGGGGTTTTATGCGTCGCGTAATTGTCCATTATCAGATGCACATCCAGACCTTTCGGCACGTGACCATCAATTTGTTTCAAGAAGTCCAGAAACTCTTTGGCGCGGTGGCGTTTGTAACACTTTCCGATTACCGCACCGGTGGCAATGTCAAGCGCCGCAAACAGTGATGTCGTGCCTTGGCGGATATAGGTATGGGTCCGCCGTTCTGCTATTCCCGGCATCATCGGCAGAACCGGTTGCTCGCGATCAAGTGCCTGAATTTGTGATTTTTCGTCCACACACAGCACAATCGCCCGGTTGGGCGGTGACAGATACAGACCGACTATATCCTGAACCTTATCAACAAATAACGGGTCGGTGGACAGTTTGAAGGTCTCGCTTCGGTGCGGTTGCAGCCCAAATGCACCCCATATACGTCGGATCGTAGTATGCGACAGGCCTGTCTCACTCGCCATGGAACGAATGGACCAGTGAGTGGCATCCTTTGGTTTTGAGTGCAATGTGCGCTCAACTACCTCTGCCACCCGATCATCAGACACTGTGCGTGGTCGGCCCGGGCGGTATTCGTCACTCAGGCCTTCGATACGATCCCGCACGAATTTGCGCCGCCATTTGCCAACAGTATGTTCATGAACATTCATCTGGCGCGCAACTTCCTTGCTTTCAAACCCCTCGGCGCAAAGCAAGATCATCCGGCAACGCTCTGATAACGATCGGGGAGCCCTATGTCACCGGACCTGACTATCAAGAAAACGGCGTTCATCATCACTCAGAGTGACAACATCAGTTAATCGACCAACCATTTTAAATTCCTTCAAAAATCAGAGCTTACAATGATACGTATTATAGTTCCAGGTGACTAGATACCCAAATAACTGGAACTAAGATTCTAAGTTTGCTGGAAGCACTGTATAATAGACTGGATATTTGCTGGGCGTTAATGTTGCAAGTTGGAAAACTGAAATGACTGACAGTTCATCGTCAATTTACAACGTCCTTACCAAAAGGATCTTCTCCCTTCATAATTATTGAAAAATTTGGAATACGATTGTTTTCAAATCCAGATTTTCTCTGCAAATATGTGGCCAATATGATCAACATGCAGGAAGAATAGAATGTTGTGACAATATCATGACGAAAAACTACTCCGTATAGTGCTGACAGGGCCAAGCCGAGACTTACGATTGCGGCAAAATAACGAATCTCCCTAGACCTTGCTTTTTCAAATTCTCTCAAGGCAATTTGAACAGGCAATGCCAACATCCAAATAAACAAAAATAACAGGCCAATACCGCCTCCGACTGCATGAGTGAGGTAGTCGTTATGAAGGTGGGTATATCCGTAATTTGCTATTGAATTGTTATTGGTGACCTCCATGATATTGCTCAAACCATGTCCAGCAAATGGTTTTTCCAAAAATGCTCGATAGCCATTGGTCTGCATTTCAATTCGTTTGCGAAAGGAGCGATCAGTTATCTTGCTAACTTGAAACTGAATGACCGGTCTTATGATACGCTCGTTAAAGGATTTTTTGACATACGAATTTTGCATCAAAACAAGTCCAAGCAAAGTTGAGATTAGCAGAGACACCAAGGCAAATCTCAACAACCTGGGTAATCCAAATTGTCGCCGAGATAGGTAGCAAATCAGCAATACGCCAACAAAACCTGAAACAACGATTGCACCCCGTGAAAAAGTGAGCATAAAGGCAACAAAACCAGATATTGCAGGACCATAATTTAATAGAAATGGTAGTTCAGTATCTTCATTACTTTGCAATAATGATATGCCACTTGCAATTACGCAAATTGTTGCGAAGACTATTGCATTCCCGGAAAACCCTTCCGAACGCAATTGCAGGAATGTTACTTGAAAAATAGCTAGGGGCAGCACAAATATTAGGCCCCAACGGCAGCCTCTGACAAAGATAGCAAAAAAATTTACGTCTGGTGATATTCGCACTAGACCAATCGCCATTGGCACAATAAATAGAAAATGGGCGTACGACACAATTAGCTTAACCGCTGCCATTAAGTCCGTTGACAAAATTGTACTGATTGCAACAACCAGAACGAAAAAGGGCATCACCCATAATACTGGCAATTGTTGAAACATCCGAATGCTTGCAGCAAAAATCTCTCTTACGGAACTCACTGGGTTTAGAAAGATCAAATAAAACGCAGCGCAAATAAACAATAGTGTCGAGACGCTGCCCGCGCCGACGATTGTTATCCCCAAGACTAAAGGAAACAAGACGTTTCGGCTGTAGCTGTGTGTAATAAAATTGTTCATGTACTAAATTTCGTCCACCAGCAATTCAAGGATATGCTCTTGAAAAAATAGACCGCCACTGATTTTTAATGGTCAAATAGCCTTCTTCGAATTCTTCTCAGATGATCGGCCGACAATACCATCCCCGCCAATAAAGTAATGACTGCGGGAAATAATGCTAGTTTATTGAATGCAAGCGCCCAATTTACATGGAGCTTGAATATTAAGAATCGGGCTTTCAAACTGTTTCGCGACTTCGGACGGTAATTGTAAATTCCATACAGGTACTGGTCATTATAAAATTTCAGGCCAAATTTGTTAGCATCCAAAATGAATTTCATGTCTTCGATGCGTTTGCTCCAATATTTCAGATTGCTGGGCAGTGACGAAAGTCTGATGGCAAATGTGGGATGTAAACAATATTTGTTGCTTAGGTAATCAAACGTATTTGGTATTTCCCTGGGCACCACAGTATAACACTTGTTATTTGCCACGTTTTTGTATTTCAGTCCACCACCGCAAATATCAATGTTTGCGTCTTGTTTGAACAATAGAGCCTGTCTTGAGAAGCGATCCTCGAAAACATAGTCATCACCATCAACCCTAAAAAATATGTCAAAGCAGTGTAATTTGGCATATTCCAACTGGTAATTAATAATTTGCCCGTTTCCAGATGCATGAATTTGCTCTACTTGAATATTTGAAGTCAAAAAAAAGGAATGTAGATCATTATCAAATTTCCTGGGAGAATTGTTGAATAAAACAATTGACACCGGTTCTTCGTGATCTTTTTCAAATTTTGCAACCGACAAAATTACAGATTCACAGCACTTTCTGAGAAATGCCACGTCGTGAAATGCGTGAAAATTTACTGCTACTAGATAATTCATTTCGATTTTCGAACTATGTTCTGGTATATTCTCAGCACTTGATTTTTGTAAATACTGTCGTATGACCAGTCATTTTTGGTTCTCCATTTCTGAAAACTTTCTGGCCAGTTTTCTACCGCTTCTTCCAATTTGTCAGCCCACTCGGGCACATTTTCTCTAGCAAATGTTACATTGCCGTATTTCATGCGTGTCCACTGGTTTTTAAGACCAATTGTGTCACTGGCCACAATTGCATAACTCATCGCAGCGTATTCGGAGAATTTTATTGACGGTGCAAATCCATGATATTCAGTATTCATGAATGCCATTCCAACTCCCGGATATTCCAGCAACAATTCATACAAACGCGCTCGTGGTATCCGTCCGTAATAGATTACATTTGGATTTTCATTCAATGCAGCCGCTTGGTCAGGTTTTGTATCTCCCGCAACTCTGATATCAAACTTCAATTGATGACCGTGACGACTCCTAAGTTCTTCAAATACATCAATTAGAAACTCTGTTTTTCTATTCCTAGGCTTCAATGAGCCAATAAACCATACACTTGTTCTATTTTGTTTTGGTGGAGCTAAAATCTCGACATCCGGCAATTTGTCAAAACCGAGATCAATGATATGCTTTGGCTTGAAATTAACAAAATGGTTGGTTTCCACCGCCAGGGGATTTCCAGCAAGGTTGTGACTGAAAACCTGCATGACCAAATTTCTTGCCTTTTTTGCAAGTGCACTCCTGCCGAGTGCAAGGTTTACAGAGCGATGGTCGACCATTATTGTGGTTTTTGCTGAAAGTAGTCGGAGAGCAATTCTCAGCAGGATGACCAAAGGTATATTGGTTTGACGATAAAACACATGTACTAGATCAATATCATTATCTTTACATTTTTTTGCAATGCGAAAAGCATACCGAAATTCACGATAGCCTGCCAGGCGATCATGTCTTAATCTAAGAAACTCAGCCAATTGCTGCTGTTTAATATAATTACGATTGCGCTGGACATCGGCAACGTATGTTCGTTCTATTTGAGGGGATTTTACAGCAAACTCGGGAAATAATTCAGCGGCATTTGCACCCGAATCTCCTAATACATTTACCGTAACATAAAGTATCTTCATTTGTCAGACAGGCGTATTGCAGCCACCTTACTCCCCGGTGGAATTTTGAAAGGTTGTTTGGATTTGAAATCTTTTGTATTGGATGTTTTTCCGTCAGCCTCGAGAATGCAATATTGAATGCTGCCCTTTTTTTCAAAATTAACCACAATTTGATCAACACCATTCATATCAATTTTTGTTTCGCCAATTTCGGCTGAATGAACAATTGAATTATTCTTGGAGGTGACTATTTTACCGCCAGCCAGTTTTTTCCTGCTGTCGATAATTTCAAACCAATCCAATTGTGTATTTCTGTGCAACCCCCAAGACCAGCACGCTGCTTGGTTGCTGTTTTGTATATTGGAGTGGGAAGTGACCATATCTACGCCTTTTAGACCAGGGAACATTTTGTCAATGGCATCTGCAATGCGTTGTTCTCCCTTATAGGCAATTGCCCATACTCTACCGATAACAAACAAATTCACGCACCTTTCATCGGCAAGCCTATTTACATTGCGAACGATATCAGGCCAACCACTAGCAAAATCATCACCGCAAATTATTGTTTCTTCATTGAAGAACCTACTAAAAAAATTGAAATTGTTGCTCCAATAAGGATCACCGTGAACTGCATCATCGAAGTAAAATCCGATTTCATCATTCCAGGTTTCACGAACTATTTCTGGTGCATAGCCTTTATAAACATGCAGATTTTTGATATTTGATGTGTATTTGTCAAATAAGTCGCGACTTAAATCAAAGCCGAAACGGCTTTTCACCCATGGAAGGGGTTTGAACGTATCAATGGTATAAATGGGTTCATCACTATTTTTTCGTCCTTTATCAATCATGTTCGTTGAGGATCCAAATAATGGTCCAATTTCCAAAAATACCCCCTCCGTTTTTTTTGAAGCCAGGTTAGATAGAAAATCTAAACCTTGAAGCGTCATTGTTCTTGGCACTTGCATGATATTGACTGTCCCGTTGCAGATAATTTCGAATCCTTGGAGGAATCTTCTGCTTTCAAGCAAAACAGATAGTTGAAGATTCCGATATTATAACTTCCGCCATCCTCTATTTGGCGGATCGTTGTCTGAACTCTTTGAACCAATACAAGGTATTTTTTATTCCTTGTTCCACTTTGAATTCTGGTTCAAAACCGAGTGTATTTCGCACATGATTGATGTCGGTCCTGTTGTGTCGAACTTCTCCACCGAGAGATGGAGCAAATACCAGATCAATTTCTTGGGTTAAGTCAAGGTTTTGGAATAATTTAGCGATTTCAAGAATAGATGTAGCAATTCCGGTTCCCAACTGAAATACACCCTGTCCATCTTGCAGAATAACCTGCAATATAGCTTCGGAAATATCATCAATATAAATGTAGTCACGTGTTTGCAAACCATCTCCATTAATCTGGAGTTTGCCTTCGTCCAGATACATCTTGCAGAATGTTGCTACGACGCTCTTTTTTCTATAAGAATTGGGTCCATAGACATTTGAAAACCGCATGGATGCATATTTAATTCCAAAGGAACCCTTGTATGCGGACAACAAACCCTCAACCGCCAGTTTGGAAGCGCCATAAGGTGACAGTGGTTGGGCAGCTATTTTCTCGTTGATGCTGCCATCATAATCTCCGATTATGGCTCCTCCAGTTGAAGCAAATATGATCTTCGTACCGGTAGTGCGATTTCGAATATGTTCCAACAGCTTGATTGTCTTGATGATATTGTTATCGAGTGTCCTGACCGGATCCGAAATGGATTCCTGTACCGTTGTGTAAGCAGCCAGATGAATAATTACATCGACACCTTCGTACTCGGCCAATATCTCATCTGCGGCAAAACACGATTCATGAACAACATCAAAATGGGCTTTTTCTTCCTCACTCGCATTGTCAAACCAATCGATGGCAACAATTTCCCACTTTGGGTGGTGGCGGCGAAAGTACATAGCCAAATTCTGCCCAATAAAACCAAGACCGCCTGTTATCATTATCCGCATTTGAGAATTCCACACATGCTGATATTATTTACCACCGTGCCTTAGATTGAATGGTGGTCATATCAATCCTGTCTTGGTATTTGGCTACCGTTGCTTTTATTTCTGACATTAGACCATCAGCAATTAACACGGGCTCAAAGCCAAGTGACCGCAATCCCTGATTTGACACTTTCAATTTATTTTCCGCCGCTTCTTTACGTGGATTTTCCTGATATTTTATTTCAGCTCCAGTTTGATCATGGATGGTATTGGCAAGGTCGCGCACCATGCGTACTTCGCTTACCTGGTTGAAGACCCTTAATTTTTCTCCAGTATTTGCTGGATGCTCGCAAGCCAGGGCAATACATTTCGCGGTATCTGATACATGGATAAATGCTCGTGTTTGTCCACCTGTTCCATAGATAGTTAATGGGTGGCCTATCTGAGCCTGGCACAACATTCTGTTCAATACAGTGCCATATTCGCCATCGTAGTCGAAGCGATTTATTAAATTGTCATCTGACTTGGTGATTTCAGTATCAGTACCCCATACAATTCCCTGATGAAGGTCGGTTATCTGAAACTGCCAGTTTTTCACATAAAACTGCATAAGGGTATGATCCAGACACTTGGTCATGTGATAAATTGAGCCGGGATCCGCAGGGTAGCTTATTGTCGCATCTTCATTTGTTTGTTTGATCGTTATATCCAGATAACCCTCGGGTATTTCACCATAGACATCATTGTAACCATAAACTCCCATTGTACCCAGATGTACAATATGGGGACGCAAATTCAGTTCTACTAAACTAGAAAGCAGATTATTGGTTCCACAAATGTTGTTATTAAGCGTATATTTGCGTTCGATGTCACCCAGCATGGAATAAGGGGCGGAGCGCTGCTCAGCGAAATGAACTATTGCATCAGGTTTAAAAGACGCGAGAGTTTCTTTAAGGAGGCCATCTTGTATCGCAATGTCGCAATTGACAAAATTGATATTTCCAATTTTTTGTGCGGCACTAATTCTCTTTTCTATTGAGCTGATGGGGGTTAGAGATGCAGCAGAAATGCGATTGGCTATCGATCGGCGAGACAAATTGTCGACAATCAGTACATTCCAGCCCATAGCTGCCATGTGAAGGCTGGTGGGCCAACCGCAAAAGCCATCGCCACCCAATATCATAACATTTTTCATTATTATCGAACTATGACTGACGCCATTACCTCTGTGATTGCCGGAATTGGAATAAGATTTTAACCCAAAAAAAAATCGTATCGTGCGTGTGTATCGCAGAATGTATTTGTTATTGCAACACCATCTTTGTCTGCAAATCACCTTACTGGACGGTGTTGGATAGGGCATTGAATTGGTTCATGGTGATTCTTCGTTTGCATGCGAAAGGATCGAATTCATGACTCCAATTTTTCTCAACATTTATCCTCTTTTGAACAAGAACTTATTACGCTTAGCCGGACAAGACGGCAAACGCTGTGCTGGCTGGTTTTTCTTATCATGCGATACGGCACGGTTTACCTTTGACGATTGGCATCCCATGCCCCATCCTGCGCCCAAACGGTTTCTGTACGCCGCCGGTCGGGACACAGCGTCATGTGCAAAATTCCATCAGCACAGTGGCGACCCATATCTCAGTCGCCAGGGCGCAAAGCCTATCGCGATGACCATGCTGCCAGCGCACAAGACAAAAGATACCCACAAAATACCTTCATTCGTGGCGCAGCAGGAGTAGGATATTATACCAAAATATGTCGAGAGAGGATTCATCGAACCGTAATATTTTCCTATCAGGTAATATCCACAATGCGGCCATCTTTCAATGTTGCCTTGCGATTGCAAATCATTTCCCGCAGTCGTTCATTATGTGTTGCCAGAACAACAATTGATGCTTTACCTACAAATTCCATCATTCTTGCTGTCGCCTTTTTCTGAAATTGCTGATCTCCTGCGCCCATCCATTCGTCAAGCAACAGGATTTCCGGATTGCTGGCCATCAGAATCGAGAACGAGAGCCGCGCTTTCATTCCGGCAGAATACATCCGAACGGGTTTATCAATATGGTCATTCAGTTCAGAGAATTCTATGATCTGTTCCGCTTTATCGCGCATTTCTTTGATACTGAATCCAAGATATAAACCGCGCAAAAGAATATTTTCAAATCCGGAAGCTTCGAGTGACATTCCCTGCGTGCGATTAAGCAAACTTACAATCTTGCCGTTTGATTCGACATAACCTTTCTGTATTGGAATTCCGCCAGAAAGTACCTTTAACAGGGTTGTTTTACCAGCGCCATTGTGGCCTGTCAGGGCAAGTCTGTCACCCGATTTCAATTTAAAACTTACATTTTGCAGGACTGGTCTATAGCTGGTTGCATGTACATGGTAGTCAATACCGATCAGTTTTTGCCAAATGCCGGAACTAAATGCTCTAACCCCCAGATCCCTTGGAAAACGCATACTGATATTTGATGCTTTTAAAAATAGATTGTCTGTCATCAAAGCCACAACAATATTCTGCGCCCGTATAATCTATAGGAAAATGCAACAAGCAACCAGCTGGTGATTGCTATGCCCAAAACCACCACCCAGTTTGCGGGATCAATTGGTTGGCCAATTAATGGTGCACGGACAATTTCAATCAGATGAAAAAACGGGTTGAATATCAGAACCCATTTCAAAGCGCCTTTCGCCATCTCAGGAAGCCATATTACGGGGGTCATGAAATATATCAATTTCATCGATGACTGAATCAATGCTGCAATATCACGATATCTCGTACTGATTACAGCCAGCAGATAACCAACGGGTAAAACCGTTAGTAGTGAAAGGCTTAATCCAACAATCAGAAATAATAAGGCGGTTGGCTGTGGAACCAAGAAAATAAGTACAATTATCATCATTGGAATAATACCATGAACAAATTCAAATATCTGTCGCACAACTACTTCGAAAATCGGGATGAACAAAGGGAAATATCCAGATTCAAAATTTGATTTAAAGCCAGAAAATGCGGTACAACTGGCAAGAACAATCCCCGAAAATAATCGCCAGAGAAGTAAACCAATCGCAATGTTCGGAATTATCCGGTCTGCTGGCAAATTGAGTATTCCGGCAAATAACATTCCTTTGGCGGAGACAATCAATACCAGCCCCATCATAAGCCAGATTGTGCCCAAATAGGTCCTTCTATATCTAAGAACGACTTTGTAAATGGTGGCGATTCCCCAAATTCGCCAAAGGGGTAATGTGTTTTTAAGCTCCTGAATCATAACAATTATGTTAGACCTCTTGTCAGAAAAAGTGAAGGAGAATTGTTGGGCAGGTCGAAGTTTGAGTCTTTGGCCAGAAAATACTTTTGATCATCAAACTAGAAAGAACAAGTATGATTCCTGATACTATGTTGAACAGAGTTTACCTGCCTAATTCCTGATTCTGTTTTCCGGTTACGGCCGAAGAAACTGAAATAATGGCACAAAATTGATTGATGAAAATTGTACTAATTAATTTATCAGTTTGGCAGATAATTTGTGTTCAACTGATATTGGGCACAACAGAAAATCGGTCACATTAAGGTCACACAAATCAATTAGGCGAATTACCTCGAATAAATGGCGCAATCTTGAAAAACATGTCTGAAGCAAACCATAACACGGCCCAATGGGCTCGAGATGGAAACCTGGCAATTATTGAAGAATTTGCCCACCTTGAACGTCAAAATACCATTGGAGCGATGGAATTGTTGTTGCCCGGCATCCCGATCACCCTTTGATTGAAAAGGCACAACAAGTTGTTCAACGCCTGGAGGCCGAAAAACTAAAAATAGCACTGGTAAACCGGATGGAAACCAGATTATCAGGTAATTGAGAAACAGGAAAAAAAATGAGCGGAACTGGACACACAACAAAAAATATTGCCTCGACAGGAGATCAAACCGTTGACGGCATTCTCTCCGGCGTCGCCTGGAATGATGCAACTTTGT